>CAZTTL010000022.1:0-22349 GCA_964616635.1 uncultured Rhodoplanes sp.
CCGCGTCGGCCGCGTGCGCCTTCGCCATCGTCTCCTCGGTGACCGCGGTGCCATGGGCGTCGTAGCACGAGCCGCCGACCAAGCCCTCGTCGGTCTCGAACGAGCCAAAACCGTGCGCGTTCATCCAGGCGATCAGCCGCTTCACCTCGGCCATCACTTCGGGGCCAATGCCGTCGCCGGGAAGGAGCAGGAGTTTTTGCTGGGCCATGGTGTGGTTCATCGTCCGGTTCAGGGAGACGCGGGCCGCGCGGGCATCGTCGATCCGGGCAGGCATTCCCGAAGGGCTAGGATACAAGCCGGCTCCGCGGCATCGAAGGCGCTATGGCAGCCGCGGATCCGAAGGGAAAACCTGCTCTACTCAGCACCGCGAGGCTTGGCAAGGACGGCCGGCGTGTGAAGCTGACAAAAACGGCCGCGTGCCCCCCGACATGCGACCGCTTTCACCGGCGTTTGACGCCTGAATATCAGAACTTGTAGTTCAGCCCGAAGCGCAGGATGCTCGACTCGATGCCGTGATTCATGCCCGTGAGGACATAGTTGGTGTCGGACAGGTCGGCATAGAGGTACTCGGCGCGGACGCTCACATGCTGGGTGAGCGCGACTTCGAGACCGGCGCCGAGGCTCCAGCCGCCGAGCAGGTTCGATTCCGAGCCGCCGAAGCCTTCGACATTGAGCTGGCCAAGCGCGAGGCCGCCGGTGCCGTAGAGCAGAATGTTGTTCAGCGCATAACCGACCCGGCCGCGTACGGTGCCGAACCAGGGATTGGAGAACTTGTAGTTCGCGAAGGTATCCTCGGCCCCAGAGGCCTGCAGATCGACCTCGCCGCCGAGCACGATCTGTCCACTCTGCCAAAGATAGCCGGCCTGCACACCGCCTGCTATGCCGCCCGGGTCGGCGTCCCAATTGTAGACCGTGCCGATCTGATAGCCGAGATTGGCGCCGATATACGGTCCCGTCCACACATTGGCGGGATAGCCGGCCGGTGCGGCATAAGGAGTGGCGTAGGGGCTGCCGTAAAGATCGGCTGCACGTGCGACACCAGCTGCAAGGGCGACTGCCGCCGTAGCAAGGAGGATTGCCCTGTTCATCTTCTCTCCGCGCTCCACGTTCACCTGCTCCAGGCGATCGACGTAACGTCTCTTTCATCACGGCCCAGGAAAGCGTCAGAGCAGGGCCCGCCTAGAAGCAAAGTTGGATAATTTCGTGTTTCCGATTTATCGCCGTATTGAGGTGAATTTTTCCTTGCTGCGGCGAAGCAGCGGGTTGTTATGGATAACCCTGCGTTAATGCTTGTATTTGCGGCTTGGCGCGAGCGCCGTGGGAGAGCCGGGGCGGCCCGGCAGCAGTATTCCGTGCGTATTCGTGCGGACCAATAAATTGGCTTGGGAGCGCGCATGACGATGCCGAACGCAAGCCCGGCGACGCCCCTGCGCGCCGCGCTGGTAACCGGCGGCGCCCAGCGCATCGGCGCTGCGATCACGCGCGCGCTGGCCCAGGCGGGCTATGCCGTGGCGGTCCATGCACGCGGCTCACGGGCCCAGGCGGACGCGCTGTGCGACGAGATCGTCGCGAAGGGCGGGCGGGCGCAGACGGTGCTCGCCGAACTTGCCGATCATGATGCGGTCTTGGGGCTCGTTACAGCGGCGAGGGCTGCCATCGGGCCGCTGACGCTGCTCGTCAACAATGCCGCCGAATTCCAGCCGGACGAGATTGGCAAGCTCGACCGCGACCGCTTCGAGCGCCATTTCGCCGTCAACCTGCGCGCGCCGCTGTTTCTGGTCCAGGCTTTTGCCGCGCAGGTGCCGGCGGGCGCCAATGCGTCCGTGGTCAATCTGCTCGATCAGCGGGTTTTTAAGCCGACCCCGCATTTCCTGACCTACGGTCTGAGCAAGAGCGCGCTGCACACGGCGACGACGACGCTGGCGCAGGCGCTCGCGCCGCGGCTGCGGGTCAACGCGGTCGCCCCCGGGCCGACCTTGCCGAGCCCACGCCAGCATCCGTCGGCCTTCGCGCGGCAGGCTCAGACCTTGCCGCTCGGCCGCGGGCCGTCGCCGCAGGACATCGCCGGCGCCGTCCTCTATCTCGCCGAGGCCGCCAGCGTCACCGGCGTCACCATCGCGGTCGACGGCGGCCAGCGGCTGGCCTGGCAGACGCCGGACATGGCGATCGAAGAGTAGGGGAGGGGCTGCTCCCGCAGCGGCAGGGATTGTGGAACGCCAAGCTGGAATTTTTCGCTCCTCGTTCCCAAGTGCAGTGCGGCGAGGGGGACGATCATAACCAGGAGCAGCGCAGTGGCGGAGAAACCTTCTCTCGACGTGATTTCGATCTGTGGAAGTTTGCGGAAAGGGTCCTACAACGCGATGGTGGCGCGGGCGCTGCCGGGGCTCGCGCCAGCCGGCATGACGATCACGCCGGCGCCGTCCTTTGCCGAGTTCCCGATCTACAACGCCGATATCCAGAACGAGCAGGGGTTCCCCGCCGCGGTCACGGCGTTCGCGGATGCGATCCGCGCGGCGGACGGCGTCATCATCGTCACGCCGGAGTACAATTTCTCCGTTCCCGGTGGGCTGAAAAACGCGCTCGACTGGGTGTCACGGCTGCCCAACCAGCCGTTCGCGGAAAAGCCGGTCGCGATCCAGTCCGCCTCGCCGGGGCCGGTGGGCGGCGCGCGCATGCTCTACGACCTGCGCAAGATCTTGGTGTTCCTCGACGCCTTCACGCTGAACAAGCCGGAAATCTTCGTCAATAGTGTCGCCTCGCGCGTGAACGAGAAGACCGGCGAGCTGACCGACGAGACGACCCGCGATTTCATCCGCCAGCAGCTTGCGGCTTTCGCCAAGTTGATCGCGCGGGTGGAACGAAAGAAGTGAGGCGCCGGCCCGGTGGCCAAGTCGCGAATCTCTCGGTAAACTCTCGATCAATCCAGCACAGTTTGTCCGCGCGTTGTGGTGCCATTGTCTCGCCCTTGGCTGCGCGCGCGGATGTGCCGACATGAGGGAGGCCGACCCATGGACCGACGCAAGGCATTCACCGGCGCGCTGGCCGGCATGTTAGCTGCGACGATTGCCTTGACGCTCGCGAGCTCGGGCGCGCTCGCCGCCGCTTGCCGCAATACCGAGAAATTCGCGACCTGGCTCGATCGCTTCAAGCAGGAGGCCTTGGCCCAAGGGATCTCGCGCCAGGCGATCGCGGCGGCTTCGCCCTATCTCGTCTACGATCAGCGCATCATCAATATCGATCGCGGCCAGCGGTTTTTCGCGCAGGATTTCGTCACTTTCTCGAAAAAGATGTTGATGCGCTATCGGCTGGTCCAGGGCGCCAAGCTGATCAAGAAATATGACGGCCTGTTCGCGCGCGCGGAGAAGCAATATGGCGTGCCGGCGCCGGTGATTGTCGGCTTCTGGGGGCTCGAAAGCGATTTCGGCGGCAATATGGGCAAGGATCAGGCGATCAAATCGCTGGCGACGCTCGCCTATGATTGCCGGCGCGGCGAAAAATTCCGCGGCCATCTGTTCGATGCGCTGCGGATGATCGAGCGCGGCGACCTCAAGGCTTCGGAAATGATCGGGTCGTGGGCCGGCGAGCTTGGCCAGACCCAGATGATGCCTTCGGAATATTTGAAGCACGCCGTCGACTTCGACGGCGATGGCCACCGCAATCTGTTGCGCAGCGTCTCCGACGTGATCGGCTCGACCGCGAATTATCTGGTCAGCCTGGGTTGGCGCCGCGGCGAGCCGTGGCTGCAGGAGGTGGACGTCCCAAAAGCGCTTCCCTGGGATCAGGCCGATCTCGCGATCCAGCACCCGCGCTCGCAATGGGCGCAGTGGGGCGTCACCCTGCGCGGCGGCAAGCCGTTGCCGGCCGACAATCTGCCCGCTTCGCTGCTGCTGCCGATGGGGCGCAACGGCCCCGCCTTCCTCGCCTATCCGAATTTCCAGGCTTATCTCAAGTGGAACAGCTCGCTGGTCTATGCCACCACGGCCGCTTACTATGCGACGCGGCTGGCCGGCGCGCCGGCGATGGATATCGGCGCTCGGAACATCCCGACGCTCTCGGTCGGGCAGGCGCGCGAGCTGCAGCAGCTACTGGCGCGCCGGGGCTATGATGTCGGCGAGATCGACGGCAAGATCGGCGCGGCGACCCGCTCGGCGGTGAAAGAGGCGCAGCTCAAGCTCGGCATGCCGGCGGACTCCTATCCGACCCCCGAGCTGATCAGCCGGCTGCGAACGATGCGGTAAGCGGGGCGTCTCTCGCGCGCTGGCCTGGAATGAACGTCCTGAGGACAGGTTGAGGTTTTAACAACCAACCGGAAACGCGCGTGACCAGTAACTCGTCGACCGTGACCGCTTCCGATTCCCGCCGCGATGCGTTGAGGCCGCGGCTGCCGCTCGACGATCCGCAGCACGGCGCGCACAAGTCCGGTCCGGTGGCGGCTGACGCCGACAGCACCGCTGCAATCATCGAGACCGATATTCCGGCGCGGCTCGACCGCTTGCCGTGGAGCCGCTTCCATACCCTCGTCATCGTTGCGCTCGGCATCACCTGGATTCTGGACGGGCTCGAAGTGACGCTCGCCGGCACGCTTGCCGGCGCGTTGAAGGAAAGCCCCGTCCTGCGCTTCTCGAATGCGGATGTCGGGTTCGCGACCAGCGCCTATCTCGCCGGTGCGGTGCTCGGCGCCATCTTCTTCGGCTGGCTCACCGACCGCCTCGGCCGCAAGAAATTGTTCTTCATCACGCTCGCGCTCTATCTGCTGGCCACCGGCGCGACGGCATTCTCCTGGAACTTATGGAGCTTCGCCTTTCTCCGCTTCCTCACCGGTGCCGGCATCGGCGGCGAATATACCGCGATCAATTCGACCATCCAGGAACTCATCCCGGCGCGCGTGCGCGGCTGGAACGACCTCTTGATCAATGGCAGCTTCTGGATCGGGGCGGCGGCCGGCGCCGCCGGCTCGATCATCGTGCTCGATCCTGCGGTGCTCAGTCCGGATTATGGCTGGCGGCTCGCCTTTCTGATCGGCGCCAGCATCGGCGTCGTCATCTTCTTCATGCGCATGTGGATTCCGGAAAGCCCGCGCTGGCTGATGACGCATGGCCGTATCGCCGAGGCGGAAGCCGTCGTCGCCGGCATCGAACGCCGGGTTTATGGAGAGACGATCCCAAGCCATGCCGGCCTGCCGACCGTGCGGCTGCGCATGCGCAAGTCGACGCCGCTCAGCGAGGTCGCCTCGACGCTATTCCAGCGTTACCGCACGCGCTCGCTGGTCGGCCTGTCGCTGATGGCGTCGCAGGCGTTTTTCTACAACGCGATCTTCTTCACCTATGCGCTGATCCTGATGGAGTTCTATGGCGTGCCGGCCGATGACATCGGCTGGTATGTCCTGCCGTTTGCGGCCGGCAATTTTCTCGGACCGTTGCTGCTCGGGCCACTGTTCGACAGTTTTGGCCGGCGGCCGATGATCACCACGACCTATGCGATGTCGGGGTTTCTGCTGGTCGGCGTCGGCTACCTGTTCAGGCAGGAGCTGATCTCGGTGTCGGAACAGACGACCGCGTGGACCATTGTGTTCTTCTTCGCGTCGGCTGCGGCGAGCTCCGCCTATCTCACTGTCAGCGAGACTTTTCCGCTGGAAATCCGGGCGCTGACCATCGCCTTGTTCTATGCCATCGGTACCGGGATTGGCGGCGTCGCTGGGCCCTGGCTGTTCGGCACGCTGATCGATTCCGGCTCGCGGGCCTCGGTATTCGACGGCTATCTCCTCGGCGCAGCGATGATGGTGGGCGCCGCGTTCGTGCAGTGGCGCTATGGCATCGCCGCCGAGCGCAAGTCGCTGGAGCAAGTCGCGCGACCGCTTGCGTCGGCGGATTGATGCAGCGAGCGCATTATTGGTGGGGCTTGTGCGCCCACAGGCTCGCCCGCCGAAGACGTTACGGCGCGCGCTGTCCGGGCACCACGGGCGGAGTTGGTGCGGGCGCCTCGATTCGCGTGGGTCCCGCGTTCTGATTCGTACCGGATCGCCCACCGCCCCGGCGCAAAATGCTCTCGCGCCGGCGTCCCGCCTGGAGCACGGCAATGGGAAGCGGACCCAATAGGGTTCCGACCCGCACCGGCCCGCCGGACAACGCCGTGCTCGGGCTGAGGAAATTGTCGGCGATGCTGAAGCTGTCGAGCTTCAAGGTGGCCTGAAGGTCGAATTCGCTCGGCCAACGTCGGCCGCCATCGGTCAGCGGCGCGAGGTGACGGGCGATGACGACGATCACGGCATAGCGGCGCAAGCTGCGCGCAAAGGCCAGGACATGGCGCGCATGCGGCCCTTCGACCTCGATCGGCTCGTAAATGCCGTTGGCGAACAACTCCGGCCGGTCGCCGCGCAGCGCGAGCAGCCGCCGCGTCAGGGCAAATTTGACATGGCCGTCAGCGAAGCGGGTCCCGAGCGCGCCCCAGTCCGGCTCATCGGGCAGTTCGGCGAGCGCCCGCTCGCGCGCGGCGAAGTCGACGGGCCGGCGGTTGTCAGGATCGACCAGGGAGAAGTCCCAGAATTCGCTGCCCTGGTAGAAATCGGGGACGCCGGGAATGGTCGCTTTGAGGGTGAGCTGCGCCAAGCTGTTGAGCGCGCCGATCAGGCTGGTGCGCGCGACGAAGGCTTCGAAGCTGTCGAGGAAGGCGGGCGACTGCTCACGGTCGAGAATGCGGGCGATGAAGGAGGTGACAGCCGATTCATAGGCCTCGTTGGCGACATGCCAGCTCGTCTGCTGCTTGCCCTCGCGCATCGCCTTGACGGCATAGGCCTGCATGCGCGCGATGAATTCGGCATCAGCGCCGCCGGTCGCCGGCCATGCGCCGATCAGGGCCTGGTAGAGCATGTATTCATGCCCAGCCGATGGCGCGCGGCCACTGCTCCAGTCGACCAGCGGCTCGTTCATCTTGCGCCAGTCACTGACTGCACCGGCCCACTCGTCGGCGAGTTCGGCGATCGCCATGATGCGGGTACGCGCATCCTGCCCGCGCTTGGTGTCATGAGTCGAGGTCGCCGTCATCGCATGCGGCTCGGCCATTCGCATCCGCATGCGGCGGTGAAAGTCCCCTACCGTAAGCCCCGGGAGAGCCGGGTCGCCACCGACCTCGTTTAAGGCCAGCAGCCGGTGATAGCGATAGAAGGCGGTATCCTCCATCGCCTTTGCCATCACCGGTCCGGTCAATTGCTGGACCTTGCCGGCGAAGCGGCGCACGCGGGCGGAGCTATAGCCCGGCGGCCGATCGGGTGCGATCAGGTCAAGCGTCAGCACATCCTGGAGAAAGTCGAAAATGTTGGCGTCGGGGCCGAACCATAAGTCGCGCGCCTTTTTAATCGTCTCAGTGATGAGGGTGCGGTCTTCCGCCGAGACCTGGCCGCCGGTGATATAGGTGCGATACACCGGAAAATGCACGATGTAGGCGCGCAGCGCCGCCCGCAGACGTTCCAGCGTGAAGTCGCGGGTGCGCCAGTGGCCGGCGGCGATTCGCGCGAGCAGCCGGCACAGCACGGTGAACTCACTCGCCAGCATGGTCTCGAGGACCCGCACCTTGGACTCGCGGACGATGTCCTCGAACTGGTCGCGCCGCCCCATGATCTCGGCATAGCAGCGGTCGAGCGTCGGCATTCCCTGCTCGTCGAGCAGCACCCGGGTGATCAGATTGAGGACGTCATAGCCGGTCGTTCCCGCGACGCCGGGAAATTGCGGCATCGGCTCGTCTTCGCCGAGAATCTTTTCCGCGACGATGTAAAACGGGCGGGCGCGATCATCGGGCGGCCGCGCGGCGCGCACGAGCCGCGTAAGCCTCCGCGAATACTGGGCCGGATCGAGCAGGCCGTCGATATGATCAAGGCGCAGCCCCTGAACCTGGCCGGCCGCGATCATCGCCATCACCCGCTTATGGACCGCCGCAAAGGTCGGTAAATCCTCGACGCGAATGCCGGCAAGGTCATTGACGTCGAAAAACCGACGATAGTTGATTTCGGTGAAGGCGACCCGCCAATGGGCGAGCCGATAATGCTGCCGTTCGAGCAGCCGGTTGAGCAGCACGACCCGCCCCGGATCCTCCGGGCTCGGGCGATAAGCAACGAGCCCGCGCTCGATCACCTCGGCGCCGCCGGGAATGGCCGCGAGACCGGCCTTGTATTCCGGCGCATGCTCGCGGGTCGGCTCGTTCGGATCGGGATAGCGGCCGGCCAGCGCCAGCAGCGCGCGTCCGGCCTCTTCGTCGGCGGCGCCGGCCGCGGCCACGATGTTTTTCAGAATCTCGCCGTAGCGGTTCGGCCGGATCGGCAGGCGGTGCTCGTAATACCAAACCGAGAATGAGCCTTCGTCGGCATCGTATTTCAGGACGAGGTCGCCATCCTCCAGGGCGTCGCCGTAGGACTTGCCCAGAATCGGCAGCAGCAAACCGCCGGTGCTGCGATAAGGGAGCGTCTCCCAATCGATGTCGAATGAATTGGCATAGGGTGATTTCTGGCCCCACTCCAGAACATCGAGCCACCACGCATTGTCGGCGTAACTGACGCCCATATGATTGGGCACGAAGTCCAGAATGAGGCCGAGATCGGCGGCCTTGAGCGCGCTGCACAGCTCGGCGAAGCCTTCCTCGCCGCCGAATTCGGGATTAACCGCATGATGGTCGACGATGTCGTAGCCGTGAGTGCTGCCGGTGCGCGCCTTCAAGAATGGTGACGCATAGAGATGGCTGATGCCGAGCGCCGCAAGATAGGGGACGAGCCTGGCGGCTGCCGCAAACCCGAATTGCCCCGTCAGTTGCAAGCGATAGGTCGCGATGGGAATGGCGGGCGGCATCAGCGCGCATCCCACGCCCAGTGCACGGCCCATGGCGCCAACTGCTCGGGTGCCGGACCGCCCCAGAGCGGCTGTCCGGAACATTCACCGGTCCGGTGTGCCGGCTCTGCCGACAGATTGGCGAGAAGGTTCAGGCGGCCGCTGTCGAGCTGCCAGGCCGCTGTGAGCACGGTGCCATTGCAGGCCGCCGTTCCTGGCTCAGGTGCATCGCTCAAGCGCGGGATGATGTGCGCGTGGCGGGTCGCGAGCAGGCTTTTCACCAGATCGAGGCGGCGGCGGTGCTTCGGTTCGCTCCGCGCCGACCAGTCGAGCACGGCGGAGCGAAAAGTCTCATCCGCCAGCGGATCGGGAATTTCGTCGACATTGTCGCCCGCGATATATTGCTCGCGGAATTCGCGCCGGCGCCCCTCGCGCACCGCTTCGCCGAGATCGCCGGGGAAGTCGCAGAAGAACGGGAACGGCTGATCGGCCCCCCACTCCTCGCCCATGAACAGCATTGGCGGCATCGGCGCGAGCAGCGTGACGGCGAGCGCGGCTTCGATCCCACGGGGATCGCTCGCCAGGCGATCGAGCCGCTCGCCGCGCGCGCGATTGCCGACCTGATCGTGGTTCTGCAGGAATGAAACGAAGGCGGTCGGCGGCAGGTGGCCGCTCGGCTCGCCGCGCGGCTCGCCGCCGCGATGCTTCGACGGCTCGCCCTGATAGACGAAACCCGACCCGAGCGCGCGCACAATGTGCTGGCGCGGCGCTTGCGCATAGTCGCGGTAATAGCTGCGCGTCTCACCGGTCAGCAGCACATGCCACATGTGGTGGTAGTCATCGTTCCATTGCGCACGGTACAGGCCGCGCGACGCCGGCGCGGTCGGGTCGAGCAGCGACGCGGCATTGTCGTCGTTTTCGAGAACGAGATGGATCAGGCGGCCATTGGCCTCGGCAAAGGCACCGACGGCGCGAGCGATGTCCGCAAGGATCGAGGGCGTGCCACGCCGGAGAACGGCGTGAACGGCATCGAGCCGCAGCCCGTCGAAACGATAATCCGCCACCCAGTGCAGCGCATTTTCGATGGCGAAGGCGCGCACCTCCGGCACCGAATAGTCGATCGCGGGGCCCCACGGGGTCACGACCTTGTCAGTAAAAAAGGTCGGCGCATAAAGGCCGAGGTAATTCCCTTCCGGTCCGAAATGGTTATAGACGACGTCGAGAAAAACCATCAGGCCGCGCCGATGCGCGGCGTCCACCAGCGCTTTCAGATCTTCCGGCCGGCCATAGGTCGAGTCCGGCGCATAGAGCAGAACACCGTCATAGCCCCAGTTGCGGCGGCCGAAAAAGTCGGCAACCGGCATCAGTTCGATCGCGGTGAAGCCTTCGGCGACGATATCGTCGAGCCGGTCGATGACGGCACGGAAGGTTCCTTCGGGCGTGAAGGTGCCGACATGGATTTCCAGCAGGATCGTTTCACGCCAGGGGCGGCCACGCCAGTCGACCGCAGTCCAGCCATAGGCGTTGTCGATCACCTCGCTGGCGCCGTGCACATCGTCCGGCTGAAAGGCCGAGACCGGATCGGGAACGTTGAGCTTGTCGTCGATCCGGAACTGGTAGCGCGTGCCGGCGCCTGCGCCCGGAACACGAAGCTCGTACCAACCGTCGTTGGTCCGACGCATCGGTTGCGTCTCGGTCGTCACCAGGTCGACCGACGTCGCCCCCGGTGCCCACAATCGGAATGTCGTGCCTTTCGAATCGAGCCGTGGTCCGAACAGCCGGGAACTGAACAAGGGCGAAGCCGTCATGACATCCCTGCAAAAACGGTAACGGACAAGGCCGGGGCCAGATACTTGGCTCCGACCTTGGAGGCTCCACCTCGCGGTCCGGCGTCTCCCGTTTCGCTGTCCTCGGCGACGGTCGCCAAAATCCGGGCCCAAGTGTTACAGCCCGGCCATTTGGGCAGGATCAACTCCCTGCTCTCAGTCGCCGCATTCATGACGATGCAGAGAGGCACCCCCGACGTGTCCAATGGCCCCAGCACATAGGATAAGAAACGAGCCTCCGCGATGAACCAATCCGCCTGCGTCATTTCGGTTCCCGCCGCGGTCATCCATTTAACGTCATGCTGGCCGCCGCCGCGATGGCCGACGAGCCAGTGCGCGCCCTGAAGCTGGGGAAACGAACGCCGCAACGCGGTGAGTTGAGCGACGAGATCGGTCAGGTCGTCGTCCTTGTCAGCAAGGCCGGACCAATCGACCCATCCGATTTCGTTGTCCTGGCAGTAGGCGTTGTTGTTGCCTGACTGGCTGTTGCCAACCTCGTCGCCAGCCAACATCAGCGGAATACCGTGGGCAAGGAACACGGAAGATAGCATGGCCCGCCGGGCGCGGCGGCGCTTCTCGATGATCTCCTTGTCGGTGGTCGGCCCTTCCACCCCCCAATTGGTGCTCTGGTTATCGCTCGACCCGTCGCGATTGTCCTCGCCATTGGCGGCATTGTGCTTGCGCGCATAGCTCACGAGGTCGGCGAGCGTGAAGCCGTCATGGACCGTGACATGATTGATGCTCGCGCGCGGCGGCCGGCGGCGATAGCGGAAGGGGTCAGCGGAGCCGGTCATGCGCGCGGCGAGGTCGCGGATCTGGTTGCCGTCGCTGCGCCAGAACGAGCGTACCGTGCGCCGATAGGCGTCGTTCCATTCCGACCACCCCTGCGGAAAGCCGCCGAGCTGGTAGCCGCCCCATCCGATATCCCATGGTTCGGCAATCAGTTTGACGCGGGAAAGGACGGGGTCCTGACTCACCGCGGCAAGAAACCCGGCATTGGGATCGAAGCCTTTGGGGCCGCGGCCGAGCGTGGTGGCGAGATCGAAGCGGAAGCCGTCGACATGGCATTCTTCCACCCAATAGCGCAGCGAATCCATCACCATCTGCAGCACCCGCGGATGGGTGAGATTGAGTGAATTGCCGCAGCCGGTGAAGTCGTCGTAATAGCGCGCCGCGTTCGGCATCAGCCAGTAATACGAGGCGTTGTCGAGCCCGCGGAACGACAGGGTCGGGCCGAGATGGTTGCCTTCCGCAGTGTGATTGTAAACGACGTCGAGCAGCACCTCGATGCCGGCCTGGTGCAGCTGCGCCACCGTCGCCTTGAAGTCGTCAAGCGCGTAGTCAGCCGAGCCGTAGCGCGGTTCCGGCGCAAAAAACCCGATCGTGCTGTAGCCCCAGTAATTGCGCAGGCCCTTCTCGCTCAGCGTGGACTCGTCAATATGGGCGTGGACCGGCAGGAGCTCGATCGCGGTCACGCCGATGCGGTGCAGATGCTCGATGATCTGCGGCGAAGCGAGCCCGCGAAAGGTTCCGCGCCAGGCCGGGGGAACATCCTTGCGCAGCATCGTCAGTCCACGCACATGCGCTTCGTAGATGATGGTCTTGGTCCATGGGACGCGCGGTGCACGGTCGTCGCCCCAGGTAAAGGCGTCATCGACGACGACGCATTTGTAAGCGCTTCGCGAGTTGTCACGCTTGTCGAAGGAGAGGTCCGCCCGGGCGCTGCGGGTGCGAAAGGCGTAATGCGCGTCAGTCCAGACAAAGCTGCCGGTCAGCCGCCTGGCGTAAGGATCGATCAGCAGCTTGTGATGATTGAAGCGATGCCCGCGCTCGGGGTCATAGGGGCCGTAGGCACGATAGCCGTACACCTGCCCCGGCACGATCTCGGGGATATAGGCGTGCCAGACGTCGTCGGTTACCTCGGGCAGTGCGATGCGTTCGACCTCGCGGCGGCCGTACTGGTCGAACAGGCAAAGCTCGATCTTCTCGGCATTGGCCGAGAAGATCGCGAAATTCGTTCCGCGCCTGTCCCAGGTCGCGCCAAGAGGAAAAGGCGAGCCCGGTCTGATCTGCATTAAATCTCCGGAACGAGGATAATCCCACCGAGGGGCGGAAGGGTAAGGCTAAGGACGCCGCCGGCGCCAGTGTCCTCAGCCTGGATGCGTCCGCCATTGCCGACATTTCCACCACCATAGACGGCAGCGTCGCTATTGAAAATCTCCCTCCACCCGCCGGCAAATGGCGCGCGGATGCGGTAGTCGTAGCGGATGACCGGTGTGAAGTTGACCACAACCAGGCAGACCGCGCCGTCGCGCCCGCGCCGCAACCAGGCGAAAACGCTATTTTCCACGTCGTCAACGACCAGCCACTCGAAGCCTGCCGGCTCGGAGTCGAGTTGATAGAGCGCGGGGGTCGAGCGGTAGACCTTGTTGAGGTCGCGGATCAGCGCCTGGATGCCTTGATGCTCGGGGTAATCCAGGAGGTGCCAATCGAGACTGAAGTCGTGCGTCCACTCCTTCTCCTGGGCAAATTCGCTGCCCATGAACATCAGTTTCTTGCCGGGATGGGCATACATAAAAGTGTAATAAGCGCGCAGATTGGCGAAGCGCTGCCAGCGGTCGCCGGGCATGCGGCCGAAGATCGTGCCTTTGCCGTGCACGACCTCGTCGTGCGACAGCGGCAGCACGAAGTTCTCGTACCATGCATAGAGCATGGCGAAGGTCACGTCGTTGTGGTGGTGACGGCGATGCACGGGGTCTTTGGAAATGTAGCGCAGGGTGTCGTGCATCCAGCCCATGTTCCACTTGTAGCCGAAGCCGAGACCGCCAACGTCGGTCGGGCGTGACACCAGCGGCCATGCCGTCGATTCCTCGGCCATCGTCGTCGCATTGGGGAAGTGGCCGAACAACTCGGTGTTGAAACGCCGCAGGAAGTCGATCGCCTCCAGGTTCTCGCGCCCGCCAAAGCGATTGGGAATCCAGCCTCCCTCGGGACGGCTGTAGTCGAGGTAAAGCATCGAGGCGACGGCGTCGACGCGCAGCCCGTCGATCCCGAAGCGCTCGACCCAGTACAGCGCATTGGCGAGCAGGAAGTTCGCGACCTCGCTCCGCCCGTAATTGTAGATCAGCGTGTTCCAGTCGAGATGCCGTCCCTGCATGGCATTGGCGTGCTCGTACAGCGCAGTGCCGTCGAACTGGGCGAGGCCGTGATTGTCATCCGGGAAGTGTCCCGGCACCCAGTCGAGAATGATGCCGATGCCGGCCTTATGGCAGGCATCCACCAGGACGCAGAAATCCTGCGGCGAACCGAAACGGCTGGTCGGCCCATAAAGGCCGATCGGCTGATAGCCCCAGGATGCGTCGAACGGGTGCTCCGCGATCGGCATCAGCTCGATATGGGTGAATCCCATCGAAGCAACATAAGGTGGAAGTTGCTCGGCAAGCTCCCGATAGGTGAGCCAGCAGTTGCCCATATAGGGATTGCGCCGCCACGACCCGAGATGGACCTCGTAGATCGCCATCGGTCCGTCATAGCGGTTGATCCCGGGCGGTGCCGGCGTGATCGGAGGAAAGGTGCTCGGATCGACGATCACCGAAGCCGTCAGCGGCCGCACCTCGGCCGACACGGCAAACGGGTCCGCTTTGATCAGCAAGCGGCCGTCATTGCAGAGAATCTCGAACTTGTATTTCTGCCCCGGGGTGACGCCAGGCAGGAAAATCTCCCAGAACCCGTTGCCGCGCACCCGCATCGCGTGGCGGCGGCCGTCCCAGTAATTGAAATCACCGACCACGCTGACGCGGCTGGCATTGGGCGCCCATACCGCGAAGGCCACGCCCGACATGCCCTCGTGCACCATCGGATGGGCGCCGAGCTTGTCGTAGATTTTCAGATGGTTGCCTTCGCCCATCAGGTGCAGGTCGAGGTCGGACAGCACCGGCGAGAACCGGTAGGGGTCGTCCACCTCGACGAACTGGGTACCGTGCCAGCGCACCTTGAGGATGTAGTCGCGAGCCCCCGACGGAACCGGGCCTGAAAACAAGCCGGCATCGTGGATGCGTTTGAGGTCGGCCTCCTGGCCATCCTTGAAACAGACTCGAATTTCCCGCGCCCCCGGGAGGTATACACGCACCAGGTGCGTGCCGTGATCGAAATGAGAGCCGAGATAACGGAATGGATCGGCGTGATGACCGCCGATGATGGCAAGCGCTTCAGGATTGGCATCAAACATGGCTAGGCAACTTCCCCAGGAAATAGATTGTGTAACAGGCCGGAGAGCGGCACATGGACCCAGTCAGGACGATTGGCAAACTCATACTCCACCTCATAAACCGCCTTTTCTAAAACAAAGAAACGTAACAGCTTATCGGCGAGTACCATATCCTGTGGCCACAGCCTGGCGCCTGCCGTGCTGCGCATGCTCACAAGAAATGCATCCGTTGCTGCATTGCGCCAAGAGTCAAGGGCCTGGAGCAAACGTTGTGGATTCTCTACCGCGTTTTCGAAGATGCGGTCGAGCGCCGCAGTCGCTGCGTAGTCGAGAGAGCGGACGAACCCGGCGGCATCGCGCGCCGAGGGCGCCTTCCGCTGCCGTTCTTGGTAAGAGCGCTCGGGCTCGCCCTCGAAGTCGACAATGTAGATGTCGTCCTTGACGATGAGGATCTGCCCGAGATGGAAATCCCCGTGCTGACGGACCTTATCGACCTCGATATAGGATGGCAGCAGCGAGCGCATCTGCTCGACCGCTTCCCATCGCCGCGCCAGTAGGCTGCGCGCGGGGGGCTTCGCGCGCGGGCCTAACTGGTCGTAGCGCAGGGCGATTTCCTCGAACATCGCTTCCGCATTGCGGACCAGCCTATCGGTCCAGATGGCGACGTCCTCCGGCGTCACCGGCTCCGGGGCGAAGGCGGGGATGTCATCCCGGCTCGCAAGTGCGAGATGCAGCTCGCCGGTGCGGCGGCCGATCTGCCGCACCCGGTTGAGATAGGCCTCATGGGCGTCAGCCGCGGCGGGAATTTCCGGCAGCACCGTGGCCTCGGCAAGGAAGCGGCCCAGATAGGTGGTGGCGTGCGTCCACGCGTCGCCCTGGTTATCGACGAATTGATGCAGCACGGCGACGGCCGAGCGTTCGTCCCCATCGACCAGCTCGATCGTCCCCATCAGCGGCGGCGTATTGCCGAATCCGACAATGTCGGTGAGGAAACGGCCCATCTCGACTTCCGGATTCAGTCCGGGAGACAGCCGGCGGTAGAACTTGAGGACGAAAGTCGTATCGATCAGCGTCGTCGAATTCGACTGTTCGGCGCCGCTCGGGCGCACATGCACGATCGGGGGCAGCTGCTGCGCAGAGAACCGCGCCGTCGGTGCCATTTCAAGTTGCATATGGTCGGATGCAATGGTCCGCTTGGCATGGATGTCCCGGATCAGCGCCGAAATGAAATCGCGATCGGCGACGGCGTCGACCAGCGCCCCTTCGCGGTTGCGCTGGCGCACCGGCGCAAGCACAGCGGCAGGCGGCGCCGTGCCGCGGTCCATCTGGCCCCAGCTCACGATCAGCGGTAATGCATAGCGAATGGCGCCGCGCGGCGAGGCGTGGTCGACGAGGGCAAGGACCGGCGGCAGTTCGCCCTCCGCGAGGCGCAGGACCGTGCCGACGCGCGGCGCGCCGCCTTCTAATCCCTTGGCGGCGAACCAGCGGCGGGTTGCCAGATATTGCGGCAGGATTTCGCGCTCGAAGTGCTGCGAGGTCTGCCCTTCCGTCAACGACCGCCATCCACGTTCGAGCACGACGGTGACCCATTCACGAATCCCGGTCGTGTCCGCGCTTGCCATACCGGCTTCCTCCGTGAGCAGGAACCAGAAAAACCCGTAGGGGACAAGGGTGATGACGAACGGGCCTTCATCGATGCGGCGGAACCGGGACCGTCCGAGCATTTCAACAGGAACGCGACCGCGCCAGGGGGACAGGTCGATCTCGGTCGATTGCGCCGCGCGCGACAGGTTGGCGACGCAGAGAATGACCTCGCTGCCGTAGTGGCGCAGATAGGCCATGACCGCCCGATTGGTCGGTCGCAGCATGGTCATGGTGCCGCGCCCGAACGCCTTGCTGTTCTTGCGCACGGCGATCATGCGCTTGACCCAGTTGAGGAACGACGAAATGCTGCGCGACTGGGCCTCGACATTGACCGACTGGTAGCCGTAGATCGGGTCCATGATCACCGGCAGGAACAGCTTCGCCGGATCGCAATGGGAGAACCCGCCATTGCGGTCCGAGGTCCACTGCATCGGCGTGCGCACGCCGTTGCGGTCGCCGAGATAGATGTTGTCGCCCATCCCGATCTCGTCGCCATAGTAGAAGATCGGCGTGCCCGGCAGCGACAGCATCAGGCTTTTCATCAACTCGATCTTGCGGCGGTCATTGTCCATCAGCGGCGCGAGCCGACGCCTGATGCCGAGATTGATGCGGGCACGCGGATCGGCGGCATAGGTCGACCACAGGTAATCGCGCTCGGCGTCGGTCACCATTTCGAGCGTCAGCTCGTCATGGTTGCGCAGGAACAGCGCCCACTGGCAATTCTGCGGAATATCCGGCGTTTGCCGCAGGATATCCATGATCGGGAAGCGGTCTTCCTGGGCGATCGCCATGTAGATGCGCGGCATCAGCGGAAAGTGATACGCCATGTGGCACTCGTCGCCTTCGGCGAAATAGGCGCGAACATCTTCCGGCCACTGATTGGCTTCGGCCAAAAGGAGGGTGCCGGGGGCATAGGCGTCGAGCTCGGCGCGCAGCCGCTTGATCACGTCATGGGTTTCGGGAAGGTTTTCGTTGCTCGTCCCCTCGCGCTCGCACAGATAGGGGATGGCGTCGAGGCGGAACCCGTCGACGCCGAAATCGAGCCAGCGGCGCATGACCTGAACCATCGCCCAGTAGACCTGCGGATTGTCGTAGTTGAGGTCCGGCTGGTGGGAGAAGAAGCGGTGCCAGTAATAGGCGCCGGCCTCCGGGTCCCAGGTCCAGTTCGATTTCTCGGTGTCGGTGAAGATGATCCGGGTGCCGAGATATTTCTGGTCGGTGTCGCTCCACACATACCAGTCGCGCGCGCTCGATCCGCGCTTGCTGCGCCGCGCCCGCTTGAACCAGGGATGCTGATCGGAGGTGTGATTGACGACGAGTTCGGTGATCACCCGCAGGCCGCGGCGCTTTGCCTCTACCATGAAGCGGCGGAAGTCCCGCATCGAGCCGAAGTCGGGATTGATCCGCCGGTAGTCGGCAATGTCGTAGCCGTCGTCGCGCCCGGGGCTCGGATAGAACGGCAAGAGCCACAGCGTCGTCACGCCGAGGTCCTGCAGATAGTCCAGCTTTTGCGTCAGGCCGGCGAAATCCCCGATGCCATCGTTATTGCTGTCGAAGAACGCCTTGACGTGGAGCTGGTAGGTGACCGCGTCCTTGTACCATTGCGGGTCGTTCGCCGTTTCGGTGACAGCGGGTATGGCGTTGGCGTCGACGTCGGTAACGATATTCATGGGGAGATGCTTGGGACCACGGCAGAAGAGTTGGGGGACCAGCAACGACGCATGGAAGAGTGAGCGGATCGAGTCTCAAGTTTCGGCCGCCGCGTTCGACCATGCCATGCCCGCCGGCGAGATAGTCTTTCGAGCTAGTCTTTGACGTAAGCGAGGCGACATGGGCGCCGGTCGGCACATCTCCTAATCAGGATCGTAAGTCATAAAGTCGCTCGCCGCCGCGCGCAACCGGGGACGCAAGCGCCTTTGGCGTTTTCGAACCCGGCCGCGGGTACCGTGCGGCAAGACGGGCGGGACTGGCAGCGGAGCAGTGCGCGCGGTGGTCCTGCCACAAGCCGCATATTGCTGGAACCCGAGGCTCGCCGGGCAATTTTGCGGCGGAGCCAAGCGTAACGCATCGCGAGGTCAACGGCCAGCGGCTTGCCTGACGAGCAAGGGGGCGGCGATGAAAACCTTGCGCGCTTCGAATCGACCGCTATGGTTCGCCGGTTTTGCGCGGCGGCGGAGGGGTCCTCACCGCGCTCAGGCTTGCAATGCGCTGCCGTTGCGGCGGTGAGTGAGAAGTTTTGCGTTTGCGCGCGCGGGTCAATAATAGATCGATGCAACATGTCGGAAAAAAACCAATCCCATGATCACCTCCCGGAGGAGCTCATCAATGATGCCCAGGCGCTCGGTATCGAAACAACATTTTATAACGCGCTGGGCGTAAAGCAGACGCCGAGCGAGGCGGCGCTACGCGAAATCCTCAGCGTCCTCGTGAATAATGCAAAAGCGGCCGGGGTGACCGACCTCGCCTCGGTTCAGGTCATTCGCCAGGGTCGCGACAGCCGTCTCGACAATGTTTGCACCGAGGGTGGCGGCTGGCGGCTCGTCAATGACAAGGGCGAGGTGGCAAGCGGCCCCTGCGACGGCAAGGCTGCAAGGCTGCCACCGGAGCTTCCCGTCGGGTCCTACTACCTGATCACCTATCAGAACGGAAAGGAAACGACCCAGCCGGTCATCGTCGCGCCGGCGCGCTCCTTTCAGCCTGCTGTGTTCGACGAGGGCCGGCGCGTTTGGGTCCTTGCCGTGCAGCTCTATTCCTTGCGCTCGCGCCGTAATTGGGGGATCGGCGACTTCAGCGACCTCAAGGAACTGGTGCGGATTGCAGGCGAAATCGGCGCTGCCGGTATCGGGCTCAATCCGGTGCACGCGATCAATCTCGACGACTCCAACCGGATCAGTCCCTATTCGCCCGGCAGTCGGCTGTTTCTCAACCTGTTGTATATCGACGTCGAAGCAATCCCGGAATTTCCCGGTTTGAAGGCCGCGCGCCTGGCTGCAAAGGTTTCCCGATTGCGCGACGCGCCGCTGGTTGATTATGCCGGCGTGATTGCTGCCAAGCTCAAGGGCCTGCGGCTTGCCTATGAGGCTTTCCGTAAGCGCGGAAGCGCTGGGCGGAAGGCCGATTTCGCCGCCTTCAAGGCCTCGCGCAAGCCGATGATCGACGGCTTCGCCGCCTTTGCCGTGCTGCATCAGCGCTTCGGTCCGCCGTGGTGGCACTGGCCGGAGGAGTGGCGCCGGCCGTCACCGGAAAAGCTCGAAGAGCTTTGGCGCAGTGATGCCAAGGAAATGGATTTCCATGCCTTCGTGCAATGGGTTGCCGACCGGCAACTGCGCGCCTGTCGTGACGCCGCTAGGCAGATGAACATGCCGATCGGGCTCTATCTCGACGTAGCCGTCGGGGTGACGGCGAACGGGTCTGACGTGTGGAGCAACCAGGGGGCCTATGTCCGCGAACTATCCGCCGGCGCGCCGCCCGATATGTTGAACACTGTCGGCCAGGATTGGGGCCTGGCCTCGTTTCATCCGGGAGTCCTTGCGAGTACCGATTTCCATCTTCTACGCGAGACCCTACGCGCGGTGATGCGGCATGCCGGTGCCATCCGGCTCGACCACGTGCTCGGTTTCAACCGGCTCTATATGATCCCGCAAGGCTTCAAAGCGGACCATGGGACTTATGTCCGGTTTCCGTTCGAGGCGATGCTCGCCGTTGTCACGCAGGAGAGCAACGCGGCTCATTGCGTCGTTATCGGGGAGGATCTCGGGACCGTGCCCGAAGGCTTCCGCGAGCGTTTGGCAGACTGGAATATCTGGTGTTATCGCGTGATGCTGTTCGAGCGCTGGGACGACGGCTGCTTCAAGGCCTCCAAGGAATATCCGGAGCAGGCGCTGGTCACCTTCAGCACCCATGACCTGCCGACCTTTTCCGGCTGGCTCACCATGCATGACCTCTCCGTCAAGCACAGCATTGGTATCGACCCCGGCGAGACGGAGGCCGAGCGCGCCGATTCGCATCGGGTGCTAACAGACGCGCTTGCATACGAAGCCCCAGTCGAGCATGCCTCTGCACTCGAAGTCGCGCGCTTTCTTGCCCGCACGCCGAGCCGCCTGCTCGTAATAGCAGCGGAGGACGTGTTCGACGTTGCCGAGCAGGTGAACATACCGGGGACCATCGACGAGCATCCGAATTGGCGCCGTCGTCTTCCTGTCTATCTGGAGGATTATCTATCCGACAGCCGCCTGCGCGCGGTTGCCGATGTCTTGCGCAGCGAGGGCCGCGCTTTCAAGTAAGGATGGCGTCAGACTATCAGCCCCTGGGCAATTTCTATGGTCGCGGCGATGTTGGCATAGCAGTCGCGGCTGACTTGGTTCGGTTGAAACTCGAACAATCAGTGAAGCGATATGGCCGCACAAACCCATTTATTTCTTTGCCTGAATGACAATTACGGCGTCCTCCTGCACGATCCCGCGACCGGCGCGACCGCATCCATCGACGCGCCCGAAGCCCGCGCAATCGAGACGGCGCTGGCGGAAGCGGGATGGCGGCTCACCGACATTCTCGTCACCCACCATCACGGTGATCACACCGCGGGCATCCCGGAGCTGAAGGCGAAGTATCACTGCCGCGTCACCGCCCCGGCCGGCGAGCGCAGCCCGATCGCGGATGTGGATGTGCGCGTGCGCGACGGCGATGTCGTCAAGGTCGGGTCGCTTGTCGGCAAAGTGCTGGAGACGCCGGGCCATACTGCGGGCCACATCGCCTACTGGTTCGAGAAAGAAAGCCTCGCCTTTGTCGGCGACACGCTGTTCTCGATCGGCTGCGGTCGCCTGTTCGAGGGGACGCCCGAAATCATGTGGCGCTCGCTGCAAAAGCTGCGCGCGCTGCCCGACGAGACGCTGATTTTCTGCGGCCATGAGTATACGCAATCCAATATCCGCTTTGCTTTATCGGTCGAGCCGGGCAATGCAGCGCTGCGGCGACGTGCCGCCGAGGTCGACCGTTTGCGTGCTGCCGGGCAGTCGACTGTGCCGTCGCTGCTTGGCGAGGAGAAGCAGGCGAACCCGTTCCTGCGGGCGGACGTTCCCGAGGTGGCCGCTGCGGTGAACCTCGCCGGCAAGCCGGCGGCGCAGGTATTCGGCGAATTGCGGGAGCGCAAGAACAGGGCCTGAGCCACGCCATGCGTGCGCCGGGAACCGCATCGGCGGCTTCCCAGCATGCCGCTATTGCTGGGCGCACCGGCACGAACTCGAACGCATTGACGCGATCAAGAAGCCCGGCCACGCTTTCGCATGGACCCAAATCGCCAAGCCGCCATCGGCGCCGCGCTGAGCGCGACCGATATCATCCGTCTCCTGCGCCTGCAGCCGCATCCGGAAGGCGGGCACTTTCGCGAGACGTTGCGTGATCCGCGGGCGGATGCGGCCGGCCGCGCGGTCTCCACCGCGATCTATTACCTGCTGGCGCGCGGGGAGCGTTCGCACTGGCACCGGGTCGATGCGACCGAAGTCTGGCATTGGTATGCCGGCGCGCCGCTCAAGCTTGCGATCGCGGAGCCCGACCGACGGGTCGACACCCGTCGGCTCGGTCCTGATCTCGCCGCGGGCGAGGAGCCGCAGGTCATCGTGCCGGCGCATGCCTGGCAGGCGGCGGAAAGTCTTGGTGACTGGACGCTGGTCGGCTGTACCGTCGCGCCAGGCTTCGTGTTCGACGGGTTCGCGCTGGCACCGCCCGGCTGGAGCCCATGAGACGCATATCAAGACGATCACAACGACTCCGGAGGATTGTTCAGACGACCTTGAGCCATTGCTAATCCTTCCCTCTCCCCTCGTGGGAGAGGGTGCCCGAACGAAGTGAGGGCGGGTGAGGGGG
>CAZTTL010000023.1:0-20557 GCA_964616635.1 uncultured Rhodoplanes sp.
AGAAGGTCAAGCCCCCCTATCCGCCGCTCCGCATCCGCACACGCCCCCTCCAGCACTCTAAAAAATCTTTGCTGGCGATCACCAAGGTCGGCATCGGTATAATTTGTCGAATTCGCGTCGAAGTCGATCCGAACCGGACCGTCCGCAGCCCGGTCGTAGACGGATATCGTAAAGGTATCTACTGGTCCGATCGATAGGTTATGCGCTGTCGCCTTATTACCCGCGAACCTAAAACCGTAATCGAAAGGCATAATATTGATGTTAACTGAAAGCAGGCCATCGCCGCCAACTCCAAGGTCCCGTCGCAGATCAGCAATCCTATAGCGCTGGTGTGTCAGCGCGCAGCGCATTTGAGATGAAGTCTCCCTGACTACTTCAAAGAAGGTCATTTTCGGATCGAGGGACAGGCGCAGCGGGAGCACATTTATGACCATGCCGGGGATGCGCCGGGAGATTTCGCTCCGCGCCGCGGCAGGCAAGCCTAGAATGACGTCGGTCGCGCCGGTTAAGCGATGCAGCAGGATCGCGGTCGCCGCGGTGACGATCTGAGGCAGGCCGGTCCCGGCCGAACGCGCAAACGCGCGCAACGAATTGACGTTCGCCTCCTGCAGAAACTTAGTGCTTCGCAAGGCGCGATCGGACGATTGGGTTCGACCGCCGCCAAGCGTGACGGGCCGCGGACGATCGGCCAAACGCCTGCACCAGTATTCTCGATCCTGTACGCAATCCGGGGAGACGCGATAAGCGGCATCTTCTTCCAACAGCGAGGACAGCGAACCAAAGGGCTCATCCCGCGGCGCTCGCCCGAAACTGAACGCCGAATAGACTTCCGCCACGCGACGGGCGACCAACCACATCCCATACCCGTCCATGACGATGTGATGATAGCGCGCGTACCAGAAGAACCGATCCGCTGCCGCCTTGAACAACGCGAATCCGAACAGCGGGCCGTTGGTCGGACTGATCGGCCTCGCCAAATCGGCCATCATCCACGCTTCCGCCGCAACGCGGGGATCGACTTCGGCGCTGACGTCGACAACCGGCATAGAAAATGTGGGTGAGGTTTCGACCGTTTGCCGCGGCTCCCCACCATAGTCCATGATTTTCACACGCAGCGTTTCTGCTTCGCCGACGACGTGGCGAAGCGCGCGCTCGAACAAATCCGGCTCGACACGGCCGTCGATTTCAATGTATTCGCCGAAATTAAAACGAGAACTTGTGCCATCAATCTGATGAGCAAGCCAAATGCCAAGCTGAGCGGTCGATAGCGGGAGCAGGTTGATTGAAAGTGACATGTTCTCGTGTTCTTAATTGCTACAACTTATTAGCCGGAGACCCGCCTTCAGGACATACCGTGCTCATGACATCGCGCGGCGCCCTGGCGGCAACATGCCTTAGCCGGTTCGAATTGTCGCTGTCACCATCCTGTCTTTCGGAGCAAATTGGAGAATGTTACTGTAGGCGCATTTCAAACACCCGTCGCCCTGTCTGTCCACGGGCGATTTTCACGCATCGGCGTGCGCCCGACAAGAACGGATCAAATCACTGTTGGATGCAAGGTGGATGGGCCCGGCTCGAACGTGCGGGGAGGAGTCACCGCGATGATCCACTCCGGACACCGATTCGGACCCATCTGTCATTCTCCAGCGTGGCAGTTTTGCGAGTTAGCCGCTATATCGGCGATAGTGGGCAGGCTTGTCGACCTGGCGCGGCTGGCGGCGCCCAGACACCTCTCTGCCAACATGACGCGTGCGTGGCCCGTAACGGTTGAACTGGGAGACCATCCTTGCCGCTGACCCGACGCGAACTCCTTTATGGCAGCATGTCCGCGGCCGCGTTTGAAGCATCCGGGGAGGCGTCGCGCGGCTGGTGGCCGGCTGCAGCGCAAGCGCATCAGGATCGTGGCGAGTTCTCGATTCGGCACGGCTGGTCGCTGTTCGGCCGCCCTAAATATCCGGCGGACTTCAAGCATTTTGATTACGTCAATCCCAACGCGCCAAAGGGCGGCGTCGCGCGCCAGAGCGCCCTTGGCACGTTCGACAACTTCAACATCGTCATCGCGGGTGCGCGCGGCTTGCTCGCCTCGGGCATTGAACTGCTCTACGACACGCTGATGGTACCGGCCCTCGATGAAGTGTCGACGGACTACGGACTTCTCGCCGAGAGCGTGAGTTATCCCGACGACTGTCGTTTCGTCACGTATCGCCTGCGACCGAACGCGCGTTGGCACGATGGCCAGCCGGTGACGCCACGCGACGTGATCTTCTCCTTCGATGTCTTCCGCAAATACAATCCACAGCTCGCCGACTATTACCGGCACGTCACGACGGCGGAGCAGACCGGCGAGCGGGAGGTCACTTTCCGGTGCGATGAGTCGGACAATCGCGCGCTGCCTCACATTGTCGGACAGCTCAGGATCCTGCCGCAGCACTGGTGGCAGGGGCTCGACGCGGCCGGTAAGAAGCGCGACGTCGCCGTAACCATGTTGGAGCCGCCGCTCGGTTGCGGCGCCTATCGCCTCAAGGACTTCTTGCCTGGTCGGCTGGTCGTCTATGAGCGCGTGCCGGATTACTGGGGCACGAACCTGCCGGTGAATGTTGGGAGCAGCAATTTCGATGAACTCCGCATCGAGTATTTCCGTGACACAACGGTGGCGCTCGAAGCTTTCAAGGCCGACCAGATGGATTGGCGCATCGAAATCAGTGCCAAGAACTGGGCGACCGCCTACGATTTTCCGGCCGTGCACGAGGGGCGCGTGATCCTCGAGGAGTTTCCGATCCGCAGCGTTGGGGTCATGCAGGCGTTTGCGTTCAATACGCGGCGTGACAAGTTCAAGGACGCGCGGGTGCGGCTCGCGTTCAACTATGCGTTCAATTTCGAGGCGATGAACAGACAGTTGTTCTTCGACCAGTACACGCGGATCACGAGCTATTTCCAAGGCACCGAGCTCGCCTCGTCCGGCCTTCCCGAGGGGCTCGAGCTGGAGATTCTCGAAACAGTGCGCGGTGAAGTGCCGCCCGAGGTCTTCACCACAGCCTACAGCAATCCGGTCGGCGGCAGCCCGGAAGCGGTCCGCAAGAATCGACACATGGCCATCCGATTGTTGGGACAGGCGGGGTACCAAGTCAGCGGTATGGAACTTGTCGACTCGAGGACGGGAGAGCCCTACACGGTCGAGTTCCTCGTCTCCGATCCGACCACCGAGCGCATCAGCCTGTTCTACAAGCCCTCGCTCGAACGGCTTGGCATGACTGTTATTGTACGCACCGTCGACCAAATACAATACCAGAACCGACTGCGCGAGTGGGATTTTGACATTGTGACGGCGGTCTGGTGGGAAACGCTGACGCCCGGCAACAGGCAACTTGCATACTGGGGCTCCAAGGCAGCCGATCAGCCCGGCTCGCGCAATCTGATCGGTATCAGAAATGCAGCGGTCGACGCGCTGATCAACCGAGTGATTTTCGCCGAAAGTCGCGCTGAACTGATCGCTGCAACCCGGGCGCTCGACCGTGTACTGCTTTGGCACCACTTCGTTGTGCCGCAATGGACGTACCCCAAGGAGCGGACCGCGCGCTGGGATCGTTTCGGCCGACCCGGCAGGCTGCCTGCATACGGCGTGTCAGCGTTCCCGGCGCTCTGGTGGTGGGATGAAGCCAAGGCAGCCAGGCCGGGACGCCGCATGTGAGCGTTCGAGATTCGGTATTTCCGAGGAGCAAACGCCGCGACCCTCGGAGCGGCGCTTGCCATTCCGCACTCGCCACCGTCGAGGGCGGACAGAATGTCGCCGAGGTCATCATGGGCGGGCGTCCCATAGTGAAACGGCTGAAACCGGCGCAACAGGACGACTTCTTTCCCCAAACCGCGCAATGTCGACGACTGTCTCCGCCCCCGCCACAGCCGTCAGCAGGCACAACAGCAGCACTTCGGGCAGCGGATAGATCACTTTGCTGGCTTGGCGTCGATCTGATAAATTATTGAAATAATTTGTGAAAACAACCGTTTCGCCACACGCCGTTAGGTCCGGCCCGGTCCGCTCCATCGCCCATCCTCTGCTTCCGAGTCAGAGGATCACGACAGAATTCAGCACCCAATCAATTTGTCACGAATTCCTTCATCCGATCGCCCTGGATGTAAGTTTGAACGCTCTGGCCTCGCCTGAGTGCGCGTGATAATGTTCAACTATCAGTATGTCGCGCGCACGCAGGGATCAAATCTTCGTTGGACGCGCCCAATTGGTTGCTGCGCTTGCCTTGGTGGTTAAATAGGGTTCGTGGGTCGCTGACCGGGGAAGGGTTTCCATGACACAGGATGTAGCTGACGCTAAGATCGACGAGGCTCGGGAGCCGGAGGCGGACCCCGCAGGAGCCACGGAGATTACCGATGAGCGGCGTGACGAGTTGGCCGCTCAAGTGGTCGATCGGTTCTCGCTGTACTCAGGGGCAGCAGGCCTTATCCCCGTTCCGATCGCCGACGTGGCGGCCGTCGGCGGTGTCCAAATTCAGATGCTGCGCCGCTTGTCCCAGATCTACGGCGTTCCTTTTTCCGAAAACAGAGGCAAGTCGATTATCGCCAGCTTGGCGGGCGCGTTGCTCCCGGCGAGCGCGTCGACGACCACGGCGATGAGTGTTGGAAGCCTGTTGAAGGCTTTGCCGGGCATTGGAACGGTAATCGGTTCAGTCTCGATGCCCGTGTTTTCCGCTGGCGCGACCTACGTGATCGGGAAGGTTTTCATCCAGCATTTCGCCTCGGGCGGAACGCTTCTTGACTTCAATCCTCCAGATTATCGCGAGTTCATCAAGGCGCACAAGGACAAGTTTGGCATTCGAGACGGCGCTACTCCGCCGAAATCCGGCTCCGCCCCTCAGGCCACTTCGACCGAAGGTAACGAGGCCGACGGCAGCCGGACGTAATCACGCGCGCTTGCCCCAAGCCAACTTTGGCAAAGCCCAACAATGTCAGCATGGTGAGGAAAGCATGCAGCAATGGCGCTAACAATAGGGGTTATCGCATATATAATTTTCTGCGTTCTGGTTGGACTTTGTGGCAGCCAACGCCGGATGGGTTTTACGGGTACGTTCATCCTGTCGCTTTTGATTACGCCGTTGATCGTACTCATCGTGCTGCTTTTGACGGGGCCGTCCCAGCGTGTCGAGGAAGGGAGTCGTCCTCGACGCAGTTGAAAACATCACCGGTCGCAATCCCGGTGTCGCTCTGTCATCGGCGTGAGCTGACGATTCATCAATGACTTTTTTCCGTCTTGTTCGCCTGGAAATGCAGGGGTCACTTTATCGGCTTAGCTTGGTGTCGTTGATTGGGGGGCTAAGCGGGTACGCCATTCTCTTCGCGATTAATACCGGCGGACAAGCCGCTGACAGGGGCAGCCCAAGCTTATGGTCGGCTGCCCTGTTCGTCATCGCGCTGCTGCTCTTTGTTCAGACGCAGCACTATATTCTCATAACGACGACAGCCGAAATCCAAGCGATCATTCATAAGCTTCGATTACGCTTGATGGATTACGTTCGGCGCTCCGAACTTCTTGGGCTTGATTCGATTGGCCGCGCGGAAATCATCGCTGCCATTACCCGGGAAACGGCGACCCTCACGCAGGCAAGCAACACGCTTCCGTTCACCGTCCAGGCCGGCATTCTTATTTTCCTTGTCGCCGCTTATGTCGCTTATCAGTCCATCATCGCCTTTCTCCTCGCCGCCGTAATCATCGGCGTGGGAGCGGCGCTGTTTCACGCAAAGAACCGTCAACTCGCAATTGAGGCGCGCGAGTTGTCTATTTGGGAAAACCGGCTTCTCGATCGTTTGACCGACCTCCTGGATGGGTTCAAGGAGGTGAGGCTCAACAGCGCCCGCAGCGACGAGTTGTTCGATGAAATTACCGAGGTCTCGCGATCTGCCGCGAACATCAAAATTCGTACGCAGAGCGAAACCTATAAGCGCATAGTACTTTTGCAGAGTTCTCTGTACACCCTGGTGGGGGCGGTTGCGTTTGTCGTTCCCGTGTTGAGCGGCGACTTGGCGCCCGGTTCCATTACGCAGACGGTCACTGCTCTCGTCTTCATTGTGGGTGCGTGTTTCGGTCTCGTCCAAGCGATCCCAGTCATTTCCGCGGCAAACGATGCGGCCGACAACATTCAGAAATTGGAGGACAGGCTCCGGGAAACCGTTACCACCGAATCCGGGCTCGCCGCCGAGCGGCGAAAACAGTTCGACACCATCGAAATGCGCAACGTCGAGTTCAGCTATGTCGACAAGTGGTCGGATACGGTCTTCAAGGTCGGGCCACTCGACTTCAGCTTGCGCGCCGGCGACCTCGTGTTCATCACGGGCGGCAACGGCTCGGGGAAATCGACGTTTCTGAAGCTGCTCGCCGGTCTCTACCCGCCTGACTCTGGCGAAATCATTTTCGACGGCGTATTCGTTACCGACAGAACCCGCGAAGACTATCGCCAGCTGATCGCGGCTATCTTCCCCGACTTCCACACATTCCAGCGCCTCTATGGGATACCGGACCCGGATCCCGACGAGGTCGAGCGCCTGCTCGCAGAATTTCGCCTGCTCGACAAGACGGGCATCGTCAATCGCGAGTTCCGCACCGTCGATCTGTCGAGCGGTCAGCGCAAACGCCTGGCGCTCATCGTAAGCCTGCTCGAGAAGCGCCCGATCCTGCTCTTGGACGAGTGGGCGGCCGACCAGGATCCGGAATTCCGCCGCAAGTTTTACTTCGAGGTCCTACCGGCCTTGACCGCGGCCGGGGTGACCATAGTGGCAATTACTCACGATGACCGCTATATCGAAGAGTTGGACGTACCCGCCCGCAAGCTTCGGATGGACGAGGGTCGCTTCGTCGGGCAACACCCCTCGGAGAATGGCAGATGAAAGCATACGTCTTGTCACTCGACGAAAAGCTGCCTCCCGCAACACTCCGCTCCCGTTGGCGGCGTTTTGTCGAGGGCTGGTTGCCGACGATCGTGCTTTTCTTGATGGTCGGCGCGCTCGTCGCCATCGTTCTCTTTCCGCGCGTCGTCGTCACCGTTCCGAGCGGACAAGTCGGAGTCCTATGGAAGCGGTTTGAAGGCGGCACCGTGCTGGACCCGAGAGACCTAAAGGAGGAAGGTATTCATTTCATAATGCCTTGGGACAAGCTGTTCATCTATAATTTGCGGATTCAGTCTTTGACGGAGACATACAGCGCCATTTCCAGCGATGGCGTGAACGTGCATGCGACCATCAATACCCGGTTCCGGCTGCAACACGACTCGGTCCCCACGCTGCACCAAGTGGTGGGGCCGGATTATACCAAGCTTTTGGGCCCCCAAATCGCCAGCGAAATGCGCGAGGTTATCGCCCAATACACGGCCGAGCAGGTGTATTCGACGGCACGCCAGGAAATTCAGGAAAAGATTCGCGGGCGCGCCCTGGACAAGCTGAGCCATAAGATGATGGAGCGCGAAACCAACGTAAGGTCGTACAATGTCGCGATGCGAGACACCGTCATCCTCTACGATACGCTATTGTATGGCATCGAGCTGCCGGCGTCGGTCATCAATGCGATCAATCGCAAAGCCGAACAGTACTATATCGCGGAGGAATACAAGTTTCGCGTCCAACGCGAGAAGAGGGAATCGGAGCGCAAGCGGGTCGAGGCTGAAGGCATCCACGATTTCCAACAGATCGTCAGCAAAGGGATTTCCGATTCCTACCTGCGATGGCGTGGGGTTGAGGCGACGCTTCAACTCGCGCAATCGACGAATTCGAAGGTCGTGATCATCGGCGGCGGCAAAGACGGCTTGCCGATCATCCTTGGCAATGCCGATGGGGCGCCACCTCCGCCTGCGCCGACCACGCCAGGGGACGGCGCTGCATCCCGCCACGTCACGCCGGCGGCAGCGCCGACCACGCCGCTCGAGAGGATGCCGCCCGGAAATCTGGCCGCGCCCCGAGAAAAAGTTCCTCCTGCCGGAAAAACCGTGCCGCCGGGCAACATACCTGCGGTTCAGGATACAACTCAAACCGCCGCCACTCCCCCTGGCGCAGGCTCCTTACTTCCGTTTAGCTTGCCCGACATTGGTTCCTTCTATCGGCGCCTCGTGCGTCCGTCGGAGCCCGTCGCAGAGCAACCGCCCGCATCCGACGCGCCAGCGACGACCGGGCAGGGAAGGTGAAACAAGAAAATAGCTGCAGCCCACGCATTGAAACCAAATAGGAATCGTGGGTCAGTTGGATCAACGTTTCTCGATGTTGACCCAATCGGCGGTCCGGCCTTTGTCGTCGGTGTGGTAGCCAACGTTGACGCGGACGCCGGTCTTCAGGTCAGAGAAGGCGCCGGTCTTTCCGGATTTGCGGAACGAAGTCTTACTGGTGGTTCGATACGTCCAGCTCTTGTCTTTCCACTCACAAACGAAAGTCTTGGCGCCATCATCAATCGAGACGATGGTCCCCGTCTGCTCCTTCGCGTATGCACTCAGAACGCACGTTGTTGAGAGGATCGCCGCCATCAAAACCTTGCGCATCGCCATTCTCCTCAAGTCCGGCCTGCGGAGCCCGTTGTGCCCGGTTCACGTTAACACATCTAAGAAGCCGAACAAATTTTTGGACTGCGTCACTTCGATATGGGACCCCTTTGCACCTTTGTAGGGGCGCAGTTCTTTTGTTGTAGCGCAGCTCCCCCCGGTTCGACGCGGTGTGACAATTTTGTCCGAAAATCGGTACCTCCTTCTCAGATGATGCTTAGCTCCTTTCTTGCGCACGGATGAATGCGACGGCGATCAAGTGCGTGGAGTGGCAGAAGCGAAGCTCGACTACGCGACCATTGCATACAGTCCCCTTGCGCTCGGCAAAATCGATCTGGACATCGTGGTGTTCGAGAAAGATCCCGTCGAGCGGATAGACCGCCTTGTAGACGGCCTCCTTGGCAGCGAAAAGCAAACGTCCATGATAGAGTTGGCCGTCAGCCCCCGGTCGCTCTTTCGGCGTCGCGACGATATCGATCAAATCTGGCGGCAATTCCTCGGCCGGCTCGACATCTATCCCCAGCGCGGCAATCCGATCAACCGTCGCCACCGCCGCGACCGCCACATCCGGATCATGGGCAAGAGAGCCGACCACGCCCGCCGGCCAGACGGGTGCTCCAGAAGGCGCGTTCGGCAGTGAGCATCCCACATGTCCGATCCGAAACAGAAGCTGACGCGCGACGACGCGGGCGGCCCCTGCGGCGCGCCGTCGTTTAACGACGACGCGTGACAGCGCACGCGCCTCATCCGGCATGAGCATATTTTCGTCGCCGGGCGAGATCAAGCGGTGGCCGATGGCGATCCCCGGCAACGCCATTGCGTCGATTGCCGACTGAAGTGAAGGATCGATTGCGGCCACAGCAGATCGGCCGCGACGGCCGCTCCAGGCGTCATTCATTCGAGGATCAGCCTCGTGCGAAGCAATGGAACGGCCCATACGAACGCGGCACGATAGGTGGCGCTGCTGCGGATAGACCAGGGAAATCGGTATGGGCGCGGCACGCGCGTCGGGAACTTCTCCGCGCTTGAGGTAATCGTCGGCATCGCAACGGGGACTTGGATCAGCCGCAAACCCGCCGATGCGCAGACAATATAGGACTCCGCGTTGTACATGGTCACGCGTGGCCGCATCGTCATCGCCCGCACCGCGTTTTGCTCGACATATTTTCCACGGTTCGATTCGTTCGCTCAACGGCGACGCGTAGCCGATCGCGAAGTGCTCGGACAGATCGAAGGTTCGTTTCGGTCCTCCGTGGCTCTTATAATAGGACGGGTTGGTGCAGCTGACCATTTTCAGTGACCCGAGGGGGCAGTTATCACCCCTCCGCCGAGCCCCGCATGTAACAACTGTAATAACTTTGGTATGCTTATCAGACCATAGACGGCGCCCGCGATGGCGCCGCTGAGCGCCAAGAAGCCCAAGATAGCGTAGAGGATGTCGCCGTAACTATGCATCGCGGCTCCCTCACGGACCACCTCCGCCCAATCTAGAGTAAGTCACGTTGGTAGTCGCCTGGACTCACGAGCGATGCTTGCATCGCGCCTGTCAGTTAATTGGCCGCGGCTTGTTTCGCCGCCGTGAAGTCAATTGCAACGCTGAGCGTGGCGTGATGCGATCCCTCTGGAGCTCTTTGGATCGTTGTTTTGCATCAAAACGATTGCGGAGAAGATGGGGTTACATGGCCGATCACTCTGTGAAGGATTGGCCAGTGAGGCATCGGTCCGGTGAAAACGCAGGCCACCCAACAGAAAGGGAAAGTCCTTGCCGTGCGCGGAGCAGTGGTCGACGTTTGCTTCGACCGCGCTGAGCTGCCGCAACTGGACGAAGGGCTTGTCGTCGAATGGGATCAACCCGGACCGCTTGTCGTCGAGGTTCAAGCGCATCTTGACGAGCGCACGGTGCGGGGCGTTGCCCTCCAAGGGACTGCCGGGCTGAAACGCGGCGTGCCGGTGCGTCCCACGGGAGCGCCGATCAGTGTGCCGGTCGGCGATGCCGTGCTCGGCCGGCTTCTCGACGTCACCGGAAACGTGCGTGACAACGGCCCGCCATTGCCGGGCGACATCCCGCGTAACCCGATCCACACGGCGGCTCCCCCGCTGGGCGATCGCAGTCCGGCGACCGCCATATTCGAAACCGGCATCAAGGTGATCGACCTGCTTGCCCCGCTCGCGCAAGGAGGCAAAGCTGCCATGTTCGGTGGCGCCGGTGTCGGCAAGACTGTGGTCGTGATGGAGCTCATCCATGCGATGGTGAAGAGCTACCAGGGGATTTCCGTCTTTGCAGGGGTCGGAGAGCGTTCACGCGAAGGGCACGAACTCCTCACCGAAATGCGGCGCTCCGGCGTGCTCGATCGCAGCGTGCTCGTCTACGGCCAGATGAACGAACCGCCGGGGGCACGCTGGCGGGTCGGACTGACGGCGCTCACGATTGCCGAATATTTCCGCGACGTGAAGCGCCAGAACGTGCTGTTGCTGATGGACAACGTGTTTCGCTTCGTCCAGGCCGGGAGCGAGGTTTCCGGCCTGCTCGGACGCCTGCCGTCGCGGGTCGGCTATCAGCCGACGCTCGCCACCGAGGTTGCCGCGCTGCATGAGCGGATCGCCTCGGTCTCCGGCGTAGCGGTCACCGCGATCGAAGCGGTTTACGTACCCGCCGACGATTTCACCGACCCGGCGGTCACCGCCATTTCGAGCCATCTCGACAGCATGATCGTCCTATCCAGATCCCTGGCGGCCGAAGGCATGTATCCGGCGGTCGACCCCTTGAGCTCATCGTCGATTCTTCTCGATCCAACGGTGGTCGGCGAGGAACACTACCGCATTGCCGAGGAGGTGCGGGAGACGATTGCTCATTACCTCGAACTGCAGGACATCATCTCCCTTCTCGGCATTGAGGAACTGAGCACACACGACCGGCTCATCGTGACGCGGGCGCGCCGGTTGCAACGCTTCCTGACCCAGCCTTTTGCGGTCACCGAGGCTTTCACCGGAAAGCCGGGCCGCTCGGTTCCGCTCGCGGAAACACTGAAGGGTTGTCGCGCCATTCTTGACGGCGCCTGCGATCAGTGGGCCGAGAATTCGGTTTATATGGTCGGGACGATCGAGGAGGCAGGCGACAAAGAAAATCCGGCGACAACCCGCGGGGGTTGGGCCTCATGAGACTGTTGATTACCACCCCCACCGCCGTCGTCATCGACGATCCCGATGTGGTGGCGGTGCGCGCTGAGGATGAGAGCGGCGGCTTCGGCATTCTCAACGGCCATGCCGATTTCCTGACGGCATTGGCGGTGTCTGTGGTGAGCTGGCACCGCGCCGATGGCCGGCAGCGCTTCTGCGCCGTGCGCCGTGGCGTTCTGTCGGTGAGCAATGGCAACGAAGTCGCATTGGCCACGCGCGAAGCGGTTCCGGGCGACGACCTCGATCATCTTGAACACGTCGTCTTGGCGCAGTTCCGCGACACGCTCGAAGCCGAGCGGACGGCGCGGACCGAAAGTTTGCGACTGCAGATGAAGGCAATCCGGCAGATCGTGCGCTACCTTCGACCGCAACGTCCTGACGTATTTGGAGGCCAGCCGTGAAAGGCAGGACCGACGAGCCAGAGCGGGCAGCTCCGGACGTGGCTTCTCCGGACGGCATGACCGAGGCCGTTCGCAAGGAGCGGTCGCGGCGCCAGCGCTGGGCGGACGAGGGCGAGACCTCGGTCGTGCGGTTTGTCGGCCAGATCGGCGTGCTCGGCTGGATCATCGTTACGCCAACACTGATTGGCTTATTCATCGGACGCTGGCTCGACCACAAGCTTGACACTGGCATTTTTTGGAGTGCGCCGCTGTTGATGCTGGGCGTAATAATCGGGTGCTGGTCTGCCTGGCAATGGATAAACAAGCAATGACCACCGGGGATGCTGTTTTGTTGAGTCAGATTCCACCGGCTTTCAGTGTCGGCATCTGGCTCGTTACCGGGATGCTGGTCGGCGCGTTCCATTTCTTGACGCTACGTTGGTGCGCTACGAAGTTCGTGGCGGCGCCACCTCCTCTGCTACCATTGGGACTTCAGCTTATTCGTTTCGCGCTGATAGCCGCGGCGCTCGCGGCCATCACCAAGGCTTTTGGCGCCTTGCCACTGCTCACCGTGACCGCCGGCATACTGATCATGCGGACCATCATCGTGCGATTGGACGCCCCGTCATGATCGACTCGCCGCTTTCGACCAAGGTCGTTTTCACCGTCGGGTCGATCCCGATCACTGAGCCCGTCGTTGTGACCTGGGGCATCATGGCCGCCTTGGCATTGGCCGGCGGGCTTGCCACGCGTTCGCTGACACTCAGGCCTTCGCGCTACCAAGCCGTGCTCGAACTGATCGTCGGCGCGACCGAGGAGCAAATCCGAAACACGATGCGCGTTGCGCCAAAGCCCTATGTGCCGCTGATCGGAACGCTGTTTCTCTTCATCCTGACGGCCAATTGGTCGTCGCTGATTCCGGGGATCGAGCCGCCGACGGCTCACCTCGAGACAGACGCCGCGCTTGGCGTGATCGTGTTCTTTGCGATCATTTATTTTGGCGTTCGGGCGCGCGGCTTCGGCGGATACCTGAAGACGTTCGCCGAGCCGTCGATCGTAATGATACCGCTTAATGTGGTCGAAACGCTCACGCGCACGTTTTCCCTGATCGTGCGCCTGTTCGGCAATGTCATGAGCGGCGTCTTCATCATCGCGATCATCCTCTCGCTTGCCGGCCTGCTCGTTCCAATCCCGCTGATGGCGCTCGAACTGCTGGTCGGAGCAATCCAAGCCTACATCTTCACCGTGCTCGCCATGGTGTTCATCGGCAGCGCGGTGGCCGAAGACCGGGCCGACCGCAGCAGGAAAGGGACAGGATCATGAACTGGATCGAGATCGTCAGCATCTTTGCTGCTGCGGTGGCGGTATCCTTCGGCGCGATCGGACCGGCGCTCGGCGAAGGACGGGCGGTCGCCGCCGCGATGGACGCCATCGCCCGCCAGCCCGAGGCGGCCGGCACGATATCGCGGACCTTGTTCGTTGGCCTTGCAATGATCGAGACCATGGCGATCTATTGCCTGGTGATCGCGCTATTGGTGCTGTTCGCCAACCCCTTCATCCATTGAGTCCATGCGCATCGACTGGTGGACATTGGCGCTCCAGACCGTCAATGTCCTCATCCTCATCTGGATTCTGGCGCGGTTCTTCTTTCGACCGGTCGCGGATATCGTTGCCAAGCGGCAAGAGGAAGCGAACGATCTCCTGTCCGAGGCGGCTGCGGCACGTCACGCCGCTGACGACGCCCGCGCCGCTGCCGACGCGATGCGCGCGGATATCCAAGCGGAGCGCGATCGACTGATCGCCGAGGCACGAATAGCCGCGCAGAGCGAGAAACAAAGCCTGATTGCGCAAGCAATAAATGACATTGCGAAGCTCCGCGGCGAATCCGAAGCGAAGATCGCCCGCGATCGAGAGGCTGAAGAGCAGGCGGTCATCGCGCGGGCGAGCGCGCTCGCGGTTCAGATTGCGCAACGCCTGCTTGGACGTTTTCCCCCTGCGCTCTCGCTCGCCGGATTTCTCGATGGGCTCTGTCGGGAGCTGCGTGCGCTGTCGTCGGAACAAAAGAACGACTTGATCGCGGCGGTGGTTGAGCAGCCTGTCGAGGTCGTGACCGCAGAGCAGCTTTCAAACGAGCAGCTCGAGCAGGTTCGTGGCGCGCTGAAGGAGACGCTCGGTTCGGACATTCCGTTCAAGGTCCGCGCCGACACGGACCTGATCGCTGGCATCGAGCTGCATAGCCGCGGCATGATTGTTCGCAACAGTTGGCGTGCAGACCTCGACCGAATTTGCGAGGAGTTGAGGCGTGTCGATGACCTCCAAGAGTCTTGACCGGTGGCTGGCGCGCGCCGGCGAGCGCGTCAAAACGACGAAGCTCGCGCCGACGATCGAGCAGGTCGGGCGCGTCGAATCAGTCGCCGACGGGATCGCCCTCATATCCGGACTGCAGGACGTGCGATTGAATGAACTTCTGCGCTTCGAGCATGGCGAGGCCGGTTTTGCGATCACTCTGGAGCACGATGCTATTGGCTGCGTTCTCCTCGACGAGACGGGCATCGCGGCGGGGAACCGCGTGCACGGCACCGGCGAAGTGCTCCGCGTGCCGGTGGGATCAGGGATGCTCGGTCGCGCCGTCGATCCGCTCGGCCGTCCGCTCGACGGCGGCGCCGCGGTCGAGGCCGAAAGCCATGAACCGGTCGAGCGGGCGGCGCCGGCAATCATCGACCGTGATTTCGTCAGCGAGCCGGTGCAAACCGGGTTGCTCGTGCTCGACGCCATGTTTGCGCTGGGGCGCGGCCAGCGCGAGCTGATCATCGGGGACCGGGCGATCGGCAAGACGGCGATCGCCGTCGACTGCATCATCAATCAAAAGTCCAGCGACATCATCTGCGTCTACGTTGCGGTGGGGCAGAAATCCTCCACGGTCACCCGCGTGATCCACGCGATCCAAGCTCACGGGGCGCCCGAACGCTGTATCTTTGTCATCGCGAGCGCGTCCGCCACCCCTGGCCTGCAATGGATCGCGCCGTTTTCCGGGTTCACCATCGCCGAATATTTTCGCGACCGCGGCCAGCACGCGCTTGTCGTCATCGACGACATGACGAAGCATGCCGCGACCCATCGCGAGATCGCGCTCCTGACCCGCCAGCCTCCCGGACGCGAGGCCTACCCTGGCGACATGTTCTATGTCCATGCGCGACTCCTCGAACGGGCGGCAAAGCTTTCCACGGCCGCCGGCGGCGGGTCGTTGACCGCCCTGCCCATTGCCGAACTGGATGCCGGCAATTTGAGCGCATACATTCCGACCAATCTGATCTCGATCACCGACGGCCAGATTGTCCTCGATGCACGGTTGTTCCACGAAGGGCACAAGCCGGCCGTCGACGTCGGAACCAGCGTCAGCCGCGTCGGCGGCAAGACCCAGGCGCCGGTCCTGCGCGAAGCTGCCGAGACGCTCCGGCTCGATTACGCCCAGTTCCTCGAACTTGAAATGTTCACGCGGTTCGGCGGCGTCACCGACGAGAAAGTCAAGGCCAGAATCGCGCGAGGGCAGCGCATCCGCGCCGTCCTCTCGCAGCCCCAATACGCGCCGCTGCGGCTCGCGGACGAAGTGGCGCTCATATTATCGGTGCAGGGCGGCCTTCTCGACACTCTAGCGCTGGAGGTGATTGGTCGATTCCGCGCCGAGCTGCCGGCTTGGCTCGATCGCACCGTCGCCCCGATCATTGATGAGATCGATCGTACTGGGCGTTTGGACGATGCCAAGAGCGCCGCGTTGAAGGCGAGTCTTTCCGCGCTCGCGGCACGCCTCGCACCTCCACCGGTTAGGTCAGAACCGAGGGCGATGTGATGACCGAGCGGCTTTCTGACATCGTCACCCAGATCCAGAACGTCCATCAGTTGGAGGCGGTCGTCACGGCGATGCGTGGCATAGCGGCGTCACGAGCGCAGAAGGGGCGCGCGCTGCTCGCTGGCATCGAGGCGTATGCAGATGTGGTTTCACGTGCCATCGGGGAGGCGCTGAATTTGTTGTCTGCAGACATGACGGTCGCGCCACCGCGTCACCAGCCGAGACTTGGCCTGATCCTGTTTTGTGCGGAACAGGGTTTTGCCGGGGCCTTCAGCGACCGCGTTCTCGACGCGGCCGCAGGCGATCTTGCTTGCGCGGTGAACATGATCGTCGGCACCCGAGGCGGGGTCGTCGCGGGCGAACGAGGAATCAAGCCCACCTGGTCAGCACCGATGCCCACCCATGTCGATGCGGTCACTGGCTTCGCCAATCGGCTCGCTGACGCCTTGTATGGCTATGTCGCCACCGGCATGATCGAAAAGGTCGATATTCTGTTCTCGCGCTCGCTATCCGGCGGCGGCACCGTCATCGATCGTCACTCGCTGCTGCCGATCGACTTCGGCCGCTTTGTCCGACCGATCGAGAATGCGCCCCCGCTGATCACGCTGCCGCCCGAAATTTTGCTCGAACGCCTCGCTGCGGAGTATGTCTTTGCGCAGCTATGCCAGGCGGCGATGCACGCGTTCGAAGCGGAGAACGAAGCGCGCATGTTGGCCATGGCAGCGGCGAAGACCAACATCGGGTCGAAGCTCGGCCGGCTTTCACAACGAGAGCGTCACCTGCGGCAGGAGGAGATTACTTCTGAGATCGTCGAACTTGCCGCGGGCGCCGAGGCTCTCTTGGCGAAACGCCTCAAGAGGTCCGGTCAACAGCGCCGATGATCTCTGAACGATGGTCCAGCGGCCACAAAGGACCTCAGCCGGCATCACCCCCGGACAAGAATTGTCACGGCTCTCCGTCATCAGGACTTCCGAACGCGCAAGTCCCCGGGGCCCTCGCCCGAGAGCCGATCGCGCCGGCGCAGTCTGGCCGGGTATCATGGGCAGTTCACCAGGATGACGTTGGCGGCGGATGCTCATTTTCTCCGTTCGTCCCCGCGAAAGCGGGGACCCAGGAATCAAGTTGCTGGATTCCCGCTTGCGCGGGAATAAACGGAGCGCCCTGCTTAAAGCAATGGACGCAAGGCCCCCGCCAGATTTAGATTTCAGCATCGGGTCAGCTCGTAGATTATGAATGACTCGATGAATATCGAACGCTCGAAGACGATGCGGGCACGGAATTTGGCCTGCTCGATCAATCGACTGAACAAATCCAGATCGGAATCCGAGGAGAGCATGACATAGACGCGCCCGTCCGGTTTCAGGCGAGCGTGTGCCTGTTCAAACAGAGCCGCGACATCGCGATAGCCCGGACCCGCATGCCAGCCACGATCGGCAAGGTCGCGTGGTTCGCCGGCATGCTTCGGGGGGCTCGACAGGATGACGTCGAACAGCGGACGCGAGGCAACAGCCGATAGCAGGTCCGAACAAACCGCGCTGACCGCGCCGCACCGGTTCGCCCGCGCATTATCCGCGGCGTTGAGAGCCGCATTCGGATTGATGTCGGCGGCCACCACATATTCGGCACCCGCCCGTGCGGCGGCAAGCGCGAGGATGCCTGACCCCGTTCCAACATCGATCACCCACTCGCCCCTGAGATCAAGCTGCTCGATGAATTCGGCGAAGTACTCACTGCTGACGAACCAGCGTGGGTGGAACACCGTCGGACGGACGGTCAGGCGAAAGCCGGCGGCTCGCGTCGCCTGGACCGCCCTTCGCGTGAGGATCAGGTGGTAGGACAAGAAATGGATCGCCGCCCGCAGGAGCCGCCGGAACGGGCCGTGCGGCACACTTCGGTGGCCGAGAAGCTCTTGGTTACCAGACAAATAACCGGCATTGTCAGCGGGTTGATCCAGAATCGGCAATTTGGTCATGAGCAACCGAGTGCCCCCAACTGGTTCATGAAACCAGCCTCGGCAGTTTATGAAGGCGGGAAGAGCTTCACGATCTCCCGGCTATTTCAAGCTGTTCCTATCGCAAATGTCCAGTCGGTATCACTGAGGCAGGTCAACCGGCCCGTGCATTCCGCTGTGGGGTCAGTTCCGATACACCGACCGAGAAGTGCCATTAGCGGGCATCGGCCCGTGATGTCCCCACGCGCTCGCGACAAGACCGGCGGGTGTGCCACCTGGTCCGCCGGCCCGTCAGCCGGCCGCCCGCCGATCTTCGGCGATCATGCGGGCCGCCTTCTCGGCGATCATGATCGTCGGCGAGTTGGTGTTGCCGCTGGTGATGGTCGGCATGATCGAGGCATCGACCACCCTTAGTCCCCGCAGTCCGTGGACCCGCAGCCGGGCATCGACGACTGCCATCGGATCGGCAGCGAAGTCGTCGCCCATCTTGCAGGTCCCGACCGGGTGGAAGATGGTGCTGGCGATGTCGCCGGCGGCGCGGGCGAGGTCCGCATCGGTATTTTCGTAAGCCGGGCCGGGTTTGAATTCCTCCGGCCTGTAGCGGGCCAGCGGCGGACGCGACACGATCTCGCGGGTGATGCGAATGGCCCGTGCCGCGACCGCGCGGTCGCCCTCGGTGGCGAGATAGTTCGGCTGAATGGCCGGCGCGGCGAAGGGATCGGGGCTTTTCAGCCGCACATAGCCGCGGCTTTCGGGCCTGAGGTTGCAGATGCTGGCGGTAAAGGCTGGGAAGGGGTGCAGGGGCTGGCCGAAGGCCTCCAATGTCAGCGGCTGGATGTGATATTCCAGGTTTGGCGTTTCCAGGGCCGGATCGGACTTGAGAAAGGCGCCCATCTGCGATGGTGCCATCGACATCGGGCCGCTTCTGAACAGCAGATATTCGAGGCCGATGCCGAGCTTCCCGAGCAGCGAATTGGCGCGCTGATTGAGGGTGGTAACGCCGGAAACCTTATAGGCGCAGCGGACCTGCAGATGGTCCTGCAGGTTTTCGCCGACACCGGGCAATTCGTGCTGCAAGGCGATGCCGAGGTTTTGCGCGACCGCGCCGGGGCCGATGCCCGACAGTTGCAGGATCTGTGGCGAAGCGAGCGAGCCGGCGGCCAGGATCACTTCGCCGCGGGCGGTCACTCTGCCGTCCTCGCCGTCGCGCCGCACGATCACCCCGCTCGCCCGTTTGTCGGTCAGCTCCAGCCGCTGCGTGTGGGTTTTGGTGAAAACCGTCAGGTTGGGACGGCTCAAGACCGGCTTGAGGAAGGCATTGGCCGTGCTCACCCGCCAGCCCGAGCGCTGGTTGACATGGAAATAGCCGATGCCCTCGTTGTCGCCGGTGTTGAAATCGTCGGTCGAGGGCAGGCCGTAGTCCTGGGCCGCGGCCTTGAAGGCATCGAGGATTTCCCAGGACAGGCGCTGCTTTTCGACCCGCCATTCACCGCCGGTGCCGTGGATCGCCGGATCGAGCGCGGGTCCGCTCAGTGCCGCCTGATCCTCGGACGCGCAAAACAGCGGCAGCACGTCGTCCCAACTCCAGCCGGGATTGCCCAACTGCCGCCACCGGTCGTAGTCGCGTGCCTGGCCGCGCATGTAGATCATGCCGTTGATCGCCGAGCAGCCGCCCAAGACCTTGCCGCGCGGATACATCAGCGAACGGCCGTTCAAACCCTCGGACGGTTCCGTGTGATAGCCCCAATCGGCGCGGGGATTGCCCATGCAATAGAGATAGCCTACGGGGATGTGAAACCAGATCCAGTTGTCATTGCCACCGGCCTCGATCAGGGCCACCGTGACGGACGGGTCGGCGGAGAGCCGGTTGGCCAACACGCAGCCGGCGCTGCCTGCACCGACGATCACATAGTCGAAGGTTCCCAAATCCTTGTGAGCCATGTCGGCCATCCTCCCCAGGGTGCCGGAGGAAACCCTCTGGCCCTTAGCCGTGATTTCAGCACATCAACGCCCGCCGGAAAAAGCGCTTTTCGCGGCTTAGCCCAAGCGGCGATGACAGGTCGAGCGATCCGGCCGGTGCGGGCGCGACCCGCGCACCCTCATTATCCTCCCCCGCTTGCGGGGGAGGGGGACCGCTCGAAGAGCGGTGGAAGGGGTGATCACATCAAGACCAGAATCGATCGCTCGGCCAACGGACGCGCAACAACACCGCTTCGGTGCTAACCGCTTGCAAGGCTCTCGTCGCGCGCGCCCCCTCCACCATGCTGCGCATGGTCCCCCTCCCCCGTTTCACGGAGGAGGATGTCTTTCGTCATGCGCGGGCTTGACCCGCATACGGCTGCTCCGCACGTGCGGCTCTTCAGAATGGACCGCCGGATCAAGCCCGGCGGTGACGAGGAATATATGAGATATCGCTTCGACCCATTATCGATCAAACGGTTACGCTTGACGCGTTTGAAACGTTGAAACTTGTTCAAAAGCATCACTGCGCGCTACCGCTTGCACCGTCGTTACTGTATTGAAGTTGCATGCTTACGGCTCTTCACCTGAAATCAGCATCTTCTCCCGGCCAGCCTACGCTTGTCCTTCCGCTGGAGCCGTCTGTCACAATATTCGTCGGTCCAAACAACTCAGGTAAAAGTCTTCTGCTGCGCGAGATAGCAGAGTTCTGCAAGAA
>CAZTTL010000024.1:0-20343 GCA_964616635.1 uncultured Rhodoplanes sp.
GATCACATCGATCTCGTTGATGCAGCAGGGCTCCTGCGCGAGCCGCCAGAACGACGACAGGGGCTGATCGAGCAGTTGGATCAACAACGCTCGGTTCAGGCTATCGTGCGCGACGAGAATAACCGTCTCCTTCGGATGGCTTCGCAAAACGAGCCGGAGCACGTCGGCCGCACGAAGAACCAAATCTTGCAGCGATTCGCCGTCAGGGAATCGCACGAGGTGCGGGGTAAAGAACCATCCGGAATAGAGTATTGGATCGGTTTGCTCGAGCTCCGCGCGGCTGCGTGACTGCCACGCACCATAATCGATGTCGATCAGATCATCTGTGACTTGCGGTGCGAGATTGCACGCTTTGGCAATGGCTTCGGCGGTTTCGACGCATCTCGATAGAGGACTTGTATAGAGCCCGGCGGGGCGCCAATCGGACGCGATCCGCTCGGCTACCGCACGCGCTTGCTTTTTCCCCCGTTCGGTCAAGGCCAAATCAGCGCGCCCGCGAAACCGCTCTGGATCAATACCCTCAACATGACCATGCCGAACCAATAGAATCTTGGTCACGCCTGAACCTCCATGCGCGCGTGGCGAGGCTTTCTCGATACGACAAGCACTGCCAATTTCGAAGATTGTCGTCTGGCTTGGCACGGCTGTCAGCACGAGCGCAAGTAGACCGTCGCGGACACGCCACAAAAGCGGACACGCCATAAAATAAGTGAATTGCACCGGCGCGAGTGCGATAGCTGGATGATTCGGCAATTGTCGTAAATGCCGGCAGCTTCCGTGTCGGTGATGCCCTTGAGCGATACGATGATGTCCGACCCGCTTCACCAAGACCGATCATGCCGATCTCAAGGACTTGGTTCCGAACGAAGGTGCGCTAGCTCTACCCCGGCTGACCTGCTGAGAGAAGCGTGGCGCAGGAGGCAAACCCAATTCGGCGTGATCGAATCCCTTCCGCGACTCAACGCGTGACGTGACGGTAGATCGCCGGCAAAGCCGCCGGCAGCCGGTTGATGCTCGGGAAGATCATGTAGGCGCCGCGCCCGAAAATGTACGGAAAATATTGGCGGGCGTGTGCATCCACGGTAACGCCGAACACGCGAAGCCCGGCCTTTCGTGCTTCGCGGATTGCCATCCGCGTATCCTCGATACCATACCGGCCCTCGTATTGATCGATGTCGTTCGGCTTGCCATCGGTCAAAACCATCAGCAGCCGGTGCCGGTGGGGTCGTTCTTTAAGCTTCACGGTGACATGCCGCACGGCGGCGCCAATGCGCGTGTACTGCCCCGGCTTGATCGCTTGAATGCGGCGAATGATTTTTGCGCCGAGCGGTTCGCCGAAGTCCTTGATCGTCGAGATGCTTACGAAGGTGCGCCGCCGCGACGTGAAGGTGAAGATGGCGTGTTCATCGCCGCAGGCGTTCAGTCCATGTGTCAGTGCGAGCAGCGCGCCCTTTTCCACGTCGAGCACCCGCTGCTCTTGCAACCAGGCATCGGTCGAAAGCGAGGCATCGAGGAGCACGGCTATCGAAAGGTCGCGCGAGGTCGACCGCGCGTCGACGAATACCCGCTCGGTGCCTGACGCACCGGCATGGCGGTCGGCGACGTCGCGGACGAGCGCCGAGAGGTCGATATCGAATCCATCAACTTCTCCGTACATGAGCTGCCGTTTGGGACGCAGCGCTTCGAACTGGCGTCGCACCTGCCGAATCCGGCGCCGCATGGGCGCATCGGGTGTCCAATTCTCCCCGACCTCTGCGGCGGTTCCTGCGACCACGCGGCAGTAATCGCGGCGATAGTCCTGCCGCCTCCAATCCCACTCGGGATAGCGGAATTCGGCAAAGACCGGCTCGTCCTCGCCGTGCGGCGGCGCGAGATCAAGCTCGAGCTTCAAGCAAGTAGATACGCGCTTGCGGTGAGCGCCGATTGTGAGCTCGGGCAGATCATCGGCGGCTTGCCGGGCGGAATCTTCCTCGTCATCCTCGACCGTCCGGTTGATGTTCGCCATGTCCGCAAGGCTGAAGATCGTCTCGAATCGATGCAGCAGCAGCGGATCTCCGCGGGAGCTCTGATCGGTTGAGCGCCGCGTCGCGCGGCGACTTAAGGAGTCCACGGGAACGCTCTCGCTGCCGTCCTCTGTGGCGTCGTCCGGCGGTGCCCCTGCAGACTCTGGGAGAATATCGGCCCAGATCGGTACCGGCAGATAGGTCCGATAGCCTGACGGGGCGCGGAGTGCAAACGCCCCCTGTGGTCCACCTTCCATAGCCGCCAGCATTGATGCTTCGCGTCCGTGCGGCTGGGGAGCACCGAGGAGCGCGCGTATAACCACTTCGATCATCGCTTCACAGGAGGGAAGGGAGCGCATTGGCCGCGCCGCGAGCGACGCCGCTCGAAGCCGATCATGCAAACCTGCGAGGCCGGGCCACCGGCGAAGGGCGGCCTGTGTTGTGGCAACCGCGGCACGGAGCCGTCGGATATCGGCCTGCAACGGATCTGCTGTGGAAGGCTCCGGCGCGATGGCATTGGCGCACCAAGCAGCGAGCCACTCATACAGGGCCTCGTTATCGGTCCGGCAAGGGAATACATCGATAACGGATGGCAGCCGAAGCGTGCCGGGATCGAGCACGACCCGATCGATGCTCTCGCGCCCGATCCCGATCCGTTGCCTCAGCCGCAGCCGGTGGCCGGACTCGAGCGGTCTTGCCGCGACGATACGGACAGCACCACTGCCGCCCAGTGCCCGGAAAATGATTCCAACACGCCGCTGCACAGTCTCGAACGAAACCGCAGCGTCCGGGTAGCGCGCGTAAGTCCGTGTATTTCCAACCAGACGGTGCCAAAACCGACCGACCGTTTCCTCTGGCTCGAACAGCGGCATCTTGATCAGCCAAGCGCGATTTCGGCAACGCGCTGGAGGCTTCGCTTCACTTCCGCATCGTCGGTCAGGGGCTCTATCAGCGCAGCCTCGATTGCCCTTTCCGGTTTCATTCCGGCTCGGACCAGGGTCGCGCAATATACAACGAGGCGGGTGGACGCCCCCTCTTCGAGGTCCTGGCCCTTCAGTTCGCGTAGCGCCTTCGCAACGCGGACCAGCGGTACGCAACGGTCCTTCGGGAGCGCACTCTCGGACGCGACAATCTCCGCTTCCGCGTCTGCGTCCGGGAAGTCGAACTCGATCGCGAGGAATCGCTGCCGGGTCGATGGCTTCAGGGTCTTGAGAATATTCTGGTAGCCCGGATTGTACGACACCACGAGCATGAATTCGGGCGGGGCGTGCAGCAATTCGCCGGTGCGCTCCAGCGGCAGCATCCGACGATCGTCGGTCACCGGGTGCAGAACAACGGTGACGTCCTTGCGCGCCTCCACCACTTCATCCAGGTAACAGATAGCGCCCTCGCGGACGGCCTTCGTCAACGGCCCGTCGACCCATATTGTGTCGCCGCCCTTCAGCAGATAGCGACCGGTGAGGTCTGCGGCCATCAGATCGTCGTGACAGGACACCGTGTAAAGCTTGCGGCCGAGGCGCTGCGCCATATGCGATACAAACCGGGTCTTGCCGCAACCGGTCGGACCCTTGAGCAGCAGCGGCATCCGGCTGCGGTAGGCATACTCGAACAGCTCACACTCGAAGCCGGTCGCGCGGTAATATGGCAGCTCGTGCGTCCGCATTGCGCTGACTGCCGATGATCTCGCCATGCTCTCTCTTTCCCTCTCCCAGCCTTTCCCTCTCCCAGCGCGACGCTGGCCGCCGCAGCCCAATGCGAGCCGGCTACTCCGCAGGCTGCGGGGCAGGGGATTCAAGATAGGCCGGCTGGTTCTCCCGCGCCGGGCCGAACACCGCGTAGATGTAGAGCAGTGCCGATAGGACGACGAAAAGGCCGGCGCCCAACCGCATCACGTAGAACAGGCCGAGTTGATCCTGGACTTCCATGTAGGCCATGCCCATGACGCGCTGCAGATGCACCTGCACGACCCCCGCAAAGGTCAGTGTAAAGGTCATGAATGCCATCGCCGAAGTCATGATCCAGAAGCTCCACATGTTGAGCACCTGGTTGTAGGGACGCAGATTGCGCAGGTACGGCATTGCGTAGGTGATCATCGCCAGATTCAACATCACATACGCTCCGAAGTAGGCAAGGTGACCGTGTGCCGCCGTGATCTGAGTTCCGTGCGTGTAGAAGTTGATGAAGGACAAGGTGTGCATGAATCCCCACACGCCGGCGCCAAAGAAGGCCCCAACCGTGCAGCCGAGTGACCACAGCATCGCTGCCTTATTCGGGTGGTCGCGCCGGCCGCGCCAGACCATCGTGAAAGCGAAGATCACCAAAGCAAAGAGCGGCGCAATCTCGAAAGTCGAGAAGATGCTCCCGACCCACTGCCAGTAACCGGGGGTACCGATCCAATAGTAATGGTGGCCGGTGCCGAGCAGTCCGGAAAACAGCGCGAGGCCAACGATGGCGTAAAGCCATTTTTCGATTACTTCACGGTCCACGCCCGTCATTTTAATCATGAGGAAGGCGAGGACTGACGCCATCACCAGCTCCCAGACGCCCTCTACCCAAATATGTACGACGTACCACCAGTACAGCTTATCGAGGGACAGGTTGGCGGGGTCATAGAGGGCGAAGAGCCAAAATACCGCCGTACCCCACAATCCGAGCAGCAAGACGCCGCTTATCGCCGTCTTTCGCCCTTTCAGTACGGTAAGAGAGATGTTGTAGAGGAAGATCAGGGCAACAACGACAATGACGATTTTGATCCACAGCGGTTGCTCCAAGAACTCTCGCCCTTCGTGAATCCCGAACAAGTATCCGATGACAGCGGCCAGCGCGGCAAACATCAGCAGGCCGAGCTGGACGTAAGCGAGGGTCGGGCTTTCGATCTCGCGCTCTGTCTCCTCCGGTATGAGGTAGTAGGCACAGCCGAAAAAGCCCATCAGCGTCCACACGATCAACGCGTTGGTGTGGATCATGCGCAGAATGTTGAAGGGTACGATGTCGGCAAGGAAATTTGGGAAGACGTAAACGGTGCCCGCGAGCGCGCCGACCAAGACCTGGACGATGAACAAGGCCATCGCTCCCGCGAAATACCAAAAGGCGATTCTCTGGGTGGCGTATTTCATGGTCAGTGCCCTCAGCCAGCTTTGTTGGGCGGCCAGCCCTGCAAATTGGTGCGGCTTACCCATTCTAGAAAATCGATCAGATCATTGAGATCCTGATCGCTCAGATGGAAGTTTGGCATCTGGCGGCGACCCGGCACGCCACTGGGCTGGGATTGCATCCACGCCACAAGTGCGGCGCGCGCCGCCTCCTTATCCTGGTCCCCGCCATAACGCACCCAAACGTTGCCAAGCTCGGGCGCGAAGTATGCGCCTTCGCCATGCAAGGTGTGGCAGTCGATACAGGCGTTGCGCTCCCATACGCGTTTGCCGCGCGCGACGCTCTCGGAGAGGTTGGCGGCGTCCGTGCTGGTCGTAAGAATGTAGTAGTGACTCTGGGCAGTCAGGGCCACGAAGGCGATCAGAAAGACGGCTGAGCCGCCGTAGAAGATGTTGCGGGCCGCAGCTCGGGTGAAGCGCTCGGACATAGCCGTGTTCCATCGGTTCGTAAGACCGGCCTTGAAAGCGCAAAAGCGCCCTCGCTGTCGTCAGCGCTGGACCTCAGCGCGTACGACGCTATTGACACTATTGGCGTTGGCTGAAGTCCTTATAGGCGAGCAGAGCGGAACGGGACTTACCCAAAGTCAAGTGCGCGAATGCTCATGTTTTTCCAGAAAGAAGAAAGGGCGCTGCTGCCCCCGATCGATGACGCGACGGACAGCACGCACGCGCGCTTATACGGGACCTATTCGCGTTGATTGGGCGATGTTGGAAGGGTGCGGGATGCCGGGTGGCGCGATCCTTCCAGCCGCGCCATGTCAAGTTTGCCGCGCGATCGCTGCCCATATTCACGCAGCCGCGCGACCTCATGCACCAGGACATGCGACGCTTGCACCTCGACACCAAGCGATCTGAGCTTGGCAAAAGCGCGCGACAGCGATTCAGGCGTCAGACCAAGGCGGCCGGCGATCAGCGCTTTGTCATACGGCAGCAAGATCGTGCACCCGCCGCGGTCGACACCCGCGAGTGAAACAAGGAACTCAGCGACACGTTGGACGCCAGTCTGCGCCTTCAATTGCTCCAATTCCGCTAACAGCCGATGCAGGTGCAGCGACATTGACCCAATTATCGCCAGCGCGATCTCCGGCACCTCGCGGATGCACCTGATGACGTGACTTGCTGAAATCCGCACGATCCTCGCTTTGCTCGCGGTTTCCGCCATGGCGGGATAAGGCTGTCCGGTAAAGGCGACCGCCTCGGCGAAATTATCGCCCTTGGCGAAGAGGTATATCACCGCTTCCTCGCCGGCTGCGGTGATACGATAGAGTTTCACCCAACCTTCAACCACAATGAAGACCGCACTCGCGGGATCGCCCTGGCGAAACAGCGTCTCGCCCTTATCGAGGCTCGTCACGGTCGCAGGCGCGATCAAACGGTCAACCATCTGCGGGTCGAGACCGTCGAAGAGCGTGCAGCGCCTTACAGTATTGAAATCGTTAGCCGTCAGCGTGGCCGTCATGTTCGTAGGTGAACGCAAAACTTACACGTCGTCAACGCCGGAGGGTTGTCTGGCCGCACTTAGAGCATTTTCCGGCGAAGTGGATGCCGGTTCGCCGCCAGAAAATGCGATCACGCAAAGAGAAATAGAGCGAATTCCGATTCTGTTAGAACGGAATTTGCTCTAGCGGTCCTGGTTCAACAAGACTTGGCGACCCGGCGAAATCGAACTGGTATCGAACTGAGGATCGGCCAGCGCGGCGACAAGCCCAACGGGGAAAGCGTGCCCGTCGTGCGGCCGCTGCAAGGTCACGCCCCGTGCCTCCGCCGGGCGTCCGTTTCTTAACCATCCGATGTCGGCTCATAACACCCTGAGCCGACATCTGACTCGAAACCGCAAGTCAGGCAGGCCCGACTTGCGGCGCGGGGACGAGCGGTGAACCGATTCCAGCTTGATAGAATTGGCTCTAGACCCGCAACGAGGGCTTGTCATTTCGAGGGTGGCACGGTGGCTCGCGGCCGTAGCAGCACCTGCTCGCTCACGACGGCCGTGCGGCTCTCGGCGATCGCATAGCCGCTCCGCTCGGCGAGCGGCGCGAAGCCTTCCAGGCCGCGCGCAAAAAGCCGGAATCTCGTCTGCGCGATCATACGCTTGCGCACCTCGCTCGAGCTCGTGACCGAGCCGGCAACGATCGGCACGCCGGCCCGCGCGAGCGCAGTGAGGTTGGCGACGACCGCGTCGTCGGTGCCGTACTCGAACAGGCCGCCCTCCGACGAGGCCGCGATGATGGCGCCACGCGCGGCGAGGCCGGCAAGCAGGCGCGCGAGCGGCGCGGTATCGTTCCAGTCGTAGGCGTGGTGCTGGAATTGGACCTCGAGCCCATGCAGCGGCCCCCCGGGCGCGGTGAGCGCAAGAAGCGCGCGCGCGCCGAAGGTCGGCCCGTCTTGCTGCGCATCGAAAACGTGGATCGCGATCGGACGGTGGATCAGCGTCGCGTGCGCGCGCGCGAACATGATCAGCGCGTTGATGCTGTCGAGCGCCGGCCCGCCCGCGATGTTGACGAGATCCAGCGGCGCGTCCGGTGCGTCGGCGAGCGGTGCGAGGAGCGCCCCCGCCAGCAGTCGGGCGATCTGCTGCATGCGCAGCCGGACCAGCGCCATGTGCGGAGCCGCCGCGACCTTGCGGTCCACCGGACCGTCGAAGCCGGGCGGCAGGTGGTCCGCGCCGAGCTTGAGCATGTAGGTCGAGATGCTGTCGAGATATTCGTTGTCCGACGCCAGGATCTTCCGGAGCAGCAGCGAGCGCCGCGCCGCCAGCCGGATGAGCAGCCGCGTGACGATCCCGGGCATGCGGCGGTTGCGACGGTCCCAGGCCAGGAACGCATCGCGCCTCGCCGCGAGGCTCGCGGGATCGTCCGGAACCGCGAATGCCGGATGCGTGACGTCGATGACCGGCAATCTGAAGCCGTCGGCGGTGGTCGCGAACACGACGGCGCGGCTGTCTCCGGCCGGGAGATGGGACTGCATGACAGGTTCCAGATACGCCGGGCGGCAACGGCATCGAGGGACGGGCGGGCGCTAATTCGACGGCGCTGTCCTACGGTGCCGCGATGCCGGGGAGATAGGTCGCCCTGCTGCGTGCCGTCAAGGTCGGGGAACCGGCACGCTCGCGAAGAGCGACCTGATCGCGATCAGCGCAGCTCTCGGCTTGGCGCGCATCAAGACTCATATTGCGAGCGGCAATGCGGTGTTCGGACGCATTGCGCCTCATGCGCTTGTCGGTGGGCTGCACCACCAATACATCCGAATCTGAGTTTTCGGTACACACTGCTTGCGCTTGATGATCATATTGACAGATTGTCTGATGATATGCGACTTGTCGGCGTTGGCGCCTCATTGATGTGCGCCAATCATTATGATGCGAAGAGGGAAGGGATTCTGTGTGATGGCCGAGTCTGAGCAATTCGACAAAGGGCTTTCCATTCGCCGTGATGTGCTTGGCGCCGAGTATGTCGATGCCAGCCTCGCAAAGGCAGATGATTTCATGATGGCCTTTCAGCGAATCACTACTGAGTGGTGCTGGGGCTATGCGTGGAGCCGCCCGGGTCTCGATCGCAAGGCGCGCAGCATGCTCAATCTCGCTATGCTGACAGCGCTGAACCGACCGGCCGAAATCAAGCTTCACGTCAAGGGGGCGCTCGCCAACGGCGTGACTGTCGAGGAGATCAAGGAGATTCTACTGCACGCAACGGTTTACTGTGGAATTCCTGCCGGCCTCGATGCCTTCAAGGCCGCGCATGAGGTCCTGAAGAACGAAAAGGCGATCTAAAGCTCCGCCGAAAGCATTCGCGAGCGAATTCCGGTCTGGTGGGATCGGAATTCGCACTATTGCTTCTCAACTGATCGCGTTAACTGAACTGAGCAAATCGGCATCTGCTTCGCCGGAATCCGCTCTAATTGTCAGGTCCCATTACTGCAAGCATCGACCGCTGTTCGACCGCCTGCATCGGCCGCTGTTCAACCACGAGCTGGAACAGGTCTGGCCGGGCATAGTGGCCGACCACATCGAAATCGAACTTGCCGCGCGCAAGATCGTCCGTATCCAGCTCAGCGGTCAAAATGGTTTCACCCTCGTAGTGCGGCCCTGCAAGCACGCGCCCGAGCGGATCGACGATCAAACTCCCGCCCCGCATCAGCACCGCGCTTGGATCGTCTGTAATCCTGTTCTCGATGTCGGAAGGAAAATCACGCCGCGCTAAATATTGGCAGGCCGACAGCACGAAGCAGCGACCTTCGAGCGCAATGTGCCGTATCGTGCCGGGCCAGGTGTCACGGTCATCCGCCGTCGGCGCGCAATAGATCGCGAGCCCCTTCGCATACATCGCCATGCGCAGCAGCGGCATGTAGTTTTCCCAGCAGATCACCGCACCCATTTTCCCCCACGGCGTTTCCACCGCCGTCAAAGTTGAGCCGTCACCAAACCCCCAGCATAGCCGCTCGGCGGCCGTCGGCATGGTTTTACGATGCTTGCCAAGCAAAGCGCCGTCGGGACCGAAGAACAACGCTGTGCAATACAGCGTGCCGGCATCGCGCTCGATCACGCCGACGGTGACGAAGAGCTTCGCGTGACGCGCCGCGGTCCCGAGCCGCGCCGTCTCCGGTCCCGGCACTGTAATCGCGCGTGACCAGTAGGCGGCGAATTCATCGCGGCCTTCTGGCGTACGTCCGCCGATAAAAATGTGGAAGTTCGCGCCTTTGGGATAGCCGCCGATGAACGCTTCGGGAAAAACCGCGATCCCCACGCCGCGACTGCCGCACTCGGCGATTAGGGCCTCGGCTTTCTGCAGGGTCGCTTCTACGTCTGCGCCAACCGTTCCCGCCTGCACCACCGCTGCCGTGAATTTCGCCATTCTGTCCCCCTTTTTGCTTTGCGCGTTACGTCCCGGCCAGCTCCGGTGAAACAGAAACCTGGGGCGGAACGTGCAGCGCGAAGGCCTGCACATCGCCTCCCGTATTCGGGTAGAGCGTGCAGACTGCAGGATCATGGCCCGGAATGATGCGATCAGGATCGCCGGCAAGCCGCGCCACGGTTTGCCAGCCCTCCATCATGTCCCCGACATTGTAGACGATGGGAAACGGATTGCGCCGGGCGATATTGGCGTAGAAGTGTGTCGCATCGGATGCGATCACGACCGGTCCGCGCCGCGTCGCCACCCGCACCACCTGCAATCCATCGGAATGGCCGCCGACGCGATGCACGGTGATAGCGGGGGCGATCTCTCCATCACCGTCGTGAAACGCAACGCGCTCCGCGTAAACATAGCGGACCATCGTCACGACATCTTCGACGGCGAAGGGATGACGCAGCAGGCCATGCCCCATGCAGCGGCCGGTCGCGTAGCGCATCTCGCGATCCTGCAGGTGAAAGCGTGCATTGGGGAAGCTGCCGAGATTGCCGGCATGATCGTAATGGAGGTGGGTCACGACCACGTCCCTGATCGAGTCGGGCGCCACGCCCAACTTGCGTAAGGCTTCCGCAGGATCGATTAAGAGGTTGCGCTTGCGGGCGCGCGCTTGCGCCTCACCAAAACCAGTATCGACCAAAATATCCCGCCCCTCCCCGCGGATCAGCCAGACGAAATAGTCGAGCACGGACGCCTGCTCGTGCAGATCGGGTGGGATAAAATTCTCATGCGGGAGGCGCGGCCCCGACACGGCATAGCGGATCGCGTAAACTTCGTAGGTCATGGCGCCTGCTCCCACGCGATGTTCGTGTGCAACTCGCTGAGCACCGGCCGCAAGTAATCGAGAAAGGCGGGAGGATTCTCGACCATCGGGAAGTGGCCGAGTTCGCTCATTTCGATCACGCGCGCCCCCTCAATCCAACCGGCAATTGCATACGCATCGTCGACCGTGGCGGAAAAGTCATAATGGCCGATCATCAGCGCCACTGGCGTGCGGCGCCCGTCGATGGCTTTGGCGACCGCTTCGCCATCGAACTCGTCGGAATAGAACATGAGATCACCGTCATAAATCCCGGGGCCACCCTGCGCATAAATCCAGGCGGCGCGCCGCCGCTGGTCCGCCGGACTCATCGGGCTCATCAGTCCGCGCACATAGGCAGACGCGTGCCAACCGCCGTGCACCCGGGCGTGCGTGAGGAACGGATTGCGTCGGCCGCGCGGGCGCAGTGGCGTCTCGACGCCGATGACAGCGCGGACAAGGTCCGGCCGCTCTGCCGCAAGCACAAGGGCAATGCCGGCCCCCATCGAACAACCCAGCACGACCACCGGCTCCCCGATTGCCTGCTCGATGAAGGCGACGCACCAGTCGCAATAGGTGCGCTGGTCAAGCCGGTAGGTGCCACCGTCCCAGTCTTCGGGCGGCAGGGAGCGACCATGAAATGGGAGATCGAAGGCGGTCAGCCGCCATTCGTGCGTGAGATCGGACACCAACAATCCGTGAAACTGGCGCGAGTCCGCTCCGGCCGTGTGCAGGCAAAGCAGCGGCAGGCCAGCCCCTGCACTCTCGGCGAAGATGTCAGCTTGTCTGCCCTGGGCCGTGACACGATGATAGCGGGCGCGCAGCGGCGTCAAATCGCAAGGAACCTCCCGTTGCACGCGGGGACGCAGCGCCTCGATGAGAGCCTCCAAACAAGCGCGCGCCTGAGCGATCACGAGGCCATCGCCGGAAACTTCGAACCGCGGGTTTCGAAGCTGGAGCGCCGCAAAGGAGTGAAAGCCCGGCGGCGGCACATCCTGCAACACGAGTGCCCAATCTTCGGCGGCGGCGGCAATGGTGATATCCGGCGACGTGGCGTCCGACATCAGCTTTAGCGCGCCGTCGCTGATCGACAGAGCAAGCCCGTCCTCGCTGACGGCGAAGCAGACCCGCACCTCGAGCCCCGCGGACATTGCAACTGCCTCGGGATCGACGCTCGCCGCTGCAAGGCGCTGTCGCAGCTCGTCGCATATGCGGGCCATGCTATCGATCTCCGCATTGGCCGCTCAGCTGGGAGCGGCGAGGAAGCGACCGATCTCGGTATGATCCGCACCGGAACTCGCAGTCTGCTCAGCTGAACTCCATAAGCGCGTGATCTCATCGGCCAACGGCGTCGTTACGCCAAGCGCATGCGCAAGCTCATTAGCCGTGCGAATATCCTTCGCCATCAAGGCGAGCGAAAAACCTGTATTGAAGGTCGCCGGAATGACAAACTGCTTGAGCTTGTTTTCTGTCGAGTTATTGCGGCCGGTCGAGGCATTGAGGACATCGACCATGATGGCGGGTTCAAGACCGAACTGCGCACCAATCGCCAGCGCTTCGACCGCGGCGACGAGTCCGGCCGCCGAGACGTAATTGTTGAGTGCCTTCATTGCGTGGCCGGAGCCAAGCCGCCCAGTACGAAAAATGGTCTTGCCCATAGCCGCTAGGACCGGCTCGGCGTGCTCGATGGTGTCCGCGGCGCCGCCAACCATGATCGCCAGCGTGCCATCGATCGCGCGCTTGACCCCACCGGACACCGGCGCATCGATGAACCCGAACCCAGCCGCAATGAGCTCTTCGCCGAGGGCGCGGGTACCCAGAGGCGCAGACGAACTCATATCGATCAAAATCGCGCCCGGCTTGAGATGCGGGCGCAGCATCGCGATCGCGTCGCGGACCGCCTTCCCGTCGGGCAGCAGCGTGATAACGACCTCCGCATCGGCTACGGCCGCGCCCGCGTCGTTGGCTGCGTGGCCCCCCTCCCCGGCAAAGCGCTCACGCGCCGCGGGGACGATATCGAACCCGGTCACTTGGTACCCGGCCCGAGCCAGGCAGGCCGCCATCGGCCGGCCCATATTGCCAAGGCCGACTACCGTGACCCTGGCGGGGGGACGCACAGCACTGTTCCTACTCACACCCTGCCTCCCTTTGTGCGCCCGGCCGGGATGGGACGGTCACGCCGTTCTTCCGATCCTGACGCTGTTTCCGACCGATTTTGTTCGAGCATGTCCAAGGCCGCCGCCGACGCGTTCTGCACATGGACGGTGCATGCGCGCTCCGCCGCCTGTTGGTCGCCCGCCCGGATCGCCTTCACGATGGCCGACATCTCGGCGAGCGTGTGCTTGATCCGGCCCCGCCGGCTCATCGAGGTGAGCCTGAGGAGAGTGATGCGGTTGAGGAGCATGTTGAGAAAGCGCTGGATAAACGCATTGCCGCAGCCGTCGAGCAGCGTGGCGTAAAACTCGGTCTTGATCGCCAGTAGCCGGCTTCGGTCGGCGTCGTCAGCGACGGCTCGCATCCGTTCGACCTGGTCGGCCAAGCGCGCAAGGATTTTGGGATCACGGCGCCGCGCGCATTCGCGGCCGGCAAAACCCTCAAGCAGGGCACGCACCGCGTAGAGCTGCTCGGCCTCGGCAATGCTGATGGTGCTGACCACCGGGCCGCGATGAGGAAGCGTGGTAACCAGCCCCTCCGCCTCGAGCTGGCGCAATGCCTCGCGGATCGAGGTGCGCCCGACGCCGGTCAACTCGCATAGCCGGCGTTCCGTCAACCTCTGGCCGGGTTTGAACAGCCCAGCCGTGATCGCTTCGCGCAACCTGTTTTCGACCAGCTGTCGCAGGCTGGTCGCCTCCCGGGCGACATTTAGGTCTGGGGATGGCTCCATGGGATCACATTCAATCCTATCAGACAATCTGTCAACCTGCTTGACGGACGCTCAGTTCTGTGTCCGACTAAGCGTAACAATAGCTCGTTTCGATGGGAGGATGCGATGATGCGTGACTTGCAATGTAGCAAGGGTTCCGGACCGACCCGCCGCCGAGTTCTCGCCCAAGTGGGAACGGCCATTCTGGCTGCGCCGTTTGTCGCAAGATCAGGATTCGCGCAGGCCAAGCCTGTGAATGTCGGCGTCGTCGTGCCGCTGTCGGGAGCAAATGCTCAGTTCGGCATCAATTCGCGCAACGGTATCCAGCTGGTCGCGGACGAGATCAATGCGGCCGGGGGCTTGAAGGCGCTCGGCGGCGCGAAGATCAATCTTATCATTGCCGACTCGACCTCAACCCCGACCACCGCCGCCACCGTCGCCCAGCGCCTCATTTCGCAAAATGACGTGACGGCGATCCTCGGCGCCTTTGCGTCATCGCTGACCATTGCCATTTCGGAGGTGACCGAGCGTCGGGATATCCCGCTGCTCACCATGTCATTCGCCGATCAGATCACCGGACGTGGCTTCAAAAACATCTTCCAGGTGGTGGCGAAGGCGTCGGTTATCGGCAAGGCGCAGTTCGATTACACCGCGGCGATTGCCGCGACCGCAGGCAAGAAGATCGCCAAGGTTGCGATCATGTACGAAGATACGGCTTACGGCACCGCTCAGGCAAAAGGCTTGCGTGCCGCCGCCACGGCAGCGAATGTCGAGATCGTGATGGATGATGCCTATCCGCTTGGCATCACCGACGCGACTCCGCTGATCAACAAGCTGCGCGCCTCAGGTGCCGATGCGGTGTTCCCGGTCTCCTATCTCAACGATTCACTGCTTATCATCCGCACCATGCGGCAGCAGCAGCTCACGATTCCGGCGATCGGCGGCGCCGCGGGCTATGTCATTCCGGATTTCGAGAAGGGACTGGGCAAGTTTGCCGAAGGGGTGCTCTCGGTCGACCCGTCGAATTATGACCAGGCACCCGAGCTGACGGACCGTTTCCGCAAGCGCTTCGGCTATTTCATGGTGCATGAGGCGCTCGAGCACGCCGTTGCCCTTTACGTGTTGTCGCAGGCGATCGAGCGGGCGAAATCAGCAAAGCCCGAGGAGGCCGCTGCCAAGCTGCGCGGCGCCCGCTTCGAAGGGGGCTGGGCCAAGGCAATGACCGGCGGCGCCGTGCAGTTCAACGAAGCCGGCCTGAACATCCTGTCAGTGCCGCTGATGGTGCAATGGCGCGGCAAGAACCTCGTCACGGTCTGGCCGAAGGAGTATGCCAAGGGCAAGGCGGTTTGGCCCTCCTGACCTTCGTCCAGGTTTGTTTTCGTGGCTTTCGTCCAGGCGATCATCGACGGGTTGCTGATCGGCGGCGTCTATGCCCTGATCTCGATCGGCCTCACCCTGGTTTACGGGGTGATGGGCATCATCAATTTTGCCCAGGCCGAATTCCTCACCATCGGAATGTTCGTCGCGTGGTTCGCCTGGTCGGTGCTCGGACTTGATCCGGTCCTTGCCGCGCCGCTTTCGTTCGCCGTTGCCTTTGCGATCGGTTGGGTGGTTCAGGCCCAGCTGATCGCCCGCGTGCTCAACGCAGCCTCGGTGGCTCAGATTTTTCTCACCGTCGGCTTATTGATTGTTATCGAGAACGGCGCGCTGTTGTTGTTCGGGTCGCAGTTCCGCTCGGTCACGACCGTGTATCAGACGATGTCGCTCTCGCTTGGGCCACTGTTCATCAGCGTCCCCTATCTGGTTGCGTTCGTGGTGTCGGTGGTCTGCGGAATGTCGTTGTGGTGGTTCATGCGTGCGAGCTGGTTCGGACGGGCGATGCGGGCGACGGCGCAGAATCCCATGGCGGCGCGCCTGATGGGGATCGATACTGGCCTGATGTACAAAATCGCATTTGCACTCGGAGTCGGCCTCACGGCTTTCGGCGGAGCGGTGATCCTGCCCTATATTACCGTATATCCGAGCGTCGGCAGCCAGTTCGTCGTGTTGATGTTCACGGTGGTCGTGCTTGGCGGGCTCGGCAGCATCGCCGGTGCCGTCGTTGGAGGCCTTGCCGTCGGCGTCATTCAGGCGATTTCCGGGCTCCTGTTCCCAATCCAGCTGCAAAATCTCGTGCTGTTCGTGGTTTTCATCCTCGTGCTCGCATTACGCCCTCAGGGCATTGTCGGGGCGATGCGATGAGGCGCTGGCTGCTCCTGCTCCTCTTATTGGCGGCGGCCATCGCACCGCTTCTGCTCGATCCGCGCGGCTATTGGATCCGCGTGCTCGCCTTCACCATCCTGTTCGCGGCCATGGCACAGGCGTGGAATATCGTCGGCGGGCTGGCCAATCAGATCTCTCTCGGCCACGCCGCATTCTTTGGCATCGGCGCGTATACGTCGACGATTCTCCTGGCGAAGCTCGGGGTTTCGCCCTGGATCGGCGTCTTCGCCGGCGGCGCGCTCGGGGCGGCGACTGCGTTGCTCATTTCGATTCCGACGATGCGTTTGCAGGGCCACTATTTCGCCCTTGCGACGCTTGCCTTCGGCGAGGTCATGCGCGTCGTCGCGAATGTCTGGAGTTCGCTGACCGGCGGACCGGTCGGATTGTCGGTGCCGTTCATGCGGCCAGACTTCGCCATGTATTCATTCAAGACCACGGTGCCGCATGTCTACATCATGCTGGTGGCGCTGATCATCGTCACCGCAGTATTTGAACTCATCCGGCGTGGCGCGATGGGGTACCGCCTGCGTGCCATCAAAGAGAACCCGGATGCTGCCGAGGTGATTGGCGTCGACACAACCAAGGTGAAGCTTCAGGCTGCCGTGATCTCCGGCGGTCTGATGGCGATGCTGGGCACGCTTTACGCCCAGCTCGCGGTATTCTTTGATCCCGATACGGTATTCGGCGTCGCCTCGATCTCGATCAGGGTGGCGCTGATTGCAATTATCGGAGGGGTCGGAACAGCGGCGGGGCCGCTACTTGGCGCAATATTCATCCTGCCGCTCGAAGAGCTGGCAAACCATTTTCTGTCGGGGCAAGCCGCTGGCCTCTCCCAGTTCGTTTATGGGCTCATTCTAATCGCAGTCATCCTGCTGCGGCCACGTGGCCTCATCACACTGTTCGACACTCCCTCGATACGCTCACGGGCAGGAGCGGCAGCGTGACGATCCTCGACGTGCGCTCGGTATCGCGTCGGTTCGGCGGCTTGCAAGCTCTGTCGGACGTAAGCTTTTCCGTGCCGCACGGCCAGATCGTCGGGCTGATCGGGCCGAACGGCGCCGGCAAGACGACGTTCTTTAACGTGCTCGTGGGGCTCCGGCCACCCAATTCCGGCACCATTTTGCTGGATCAGGCGTCGATCGGCGGCCTAAGGCCGCACAAAGTCGCCGCACGCGGCATGACGAAAACGTTCCAGAACGTCGCGTTGTTCGCCGAAAGCTCGGTTCTCGATAACGTGCTGACCGCTGGCTTGCTGCGTCACCCGGTGAATGCCGCGCGGAATGCCGCGCTACAATGCCTGGAACGCGTTGGCCTCGCGCAAGTCGCCGACAAGCGCGCCGGCGACCTGTCATTTCCGGAGCGCGCCCGCGTCGAGCTTGCCCGCGCCTTATGCACCAAACCCAAGGTCCTGCTGCTCGACGAGGTCATGGCCGCACTGAATCCCGTTGAGATGCAGGAGATTATGGACCTGATCCGCTCGCTGCGCGATGACGGCCTGACGCTGCTCGTCGTCGAGCATCATATGCGGGCGATCATGGCGATCTGCGACCGCGTTATCGTGCTCAATTTCGGCCGCATCATTGCCGACGGCTCTCCCCGCGAAGTCGCCAGCGATCCGCAGGTAATCGAAGCCTATCTCGGCCGTGCGATGGAGAAGAGCCATTGAGTGACGGCGTGCCGGATCTGCTCAGCATAAGCCGGCTTGTTGCGGGCTACGGCGGCGCCGACGTGTTGCATGCGATCGACCTCACGGTTGGCCGCGGCGAGCTCGTCTGCGTGATCGGTGCCAATACGGCAGGAAAGAGTACGATCTTACGGGCAATCTCGCGTCTTGTGCCGCGCAGTTCCGGTTCGATCGTCTTCGACGGCCACGACCTTAGCAAACTTGCTGCACACCAGGTCCCATCGCTCGGAATCGCCCATGTGCCAGAGGGGCGGCAGGTCTTTCCGGATATGACGGTGCAGGAGAATCTCTGGCTTGGCGCTTTCGTCGCACGGCATGCGCATGACCTTTCCACGCGTGCAGAAAGCGTGTTCGCGTTGTTTCCGCGCCTACGCGAGCGAAGCGCTCAGTTGGCAGGCACGCTATCGGGCGGCGAGCAGCAGATGGTGGCCGTCGGACGGGCCCTGATGTCACGCCCGAAGCTGCTGATCCTCGACGAGCCAAGCCACGGGCTCGCGCCAAAAGTTGTCGAGGAAATGCACGAGGCTTTCCTAGCGATTCATCGCGATGGGACTTCCATTCTGCTGGTCGAACAGAATGTCGCGATGGCGCTTGAAGTGGCGACGCGCGGCTACGTCTTGGAAAAGGGCTCGATCGTCCTCGCCGGCTCCACTGCCGAACTGGCCGAAAACCCCGCGGTAAAGACCGCCTATCTCGGCATCTAGAGAGTGGCCACACAGATCCTTGTCGAAAATCCTTGTCGAAAAATTCCCTGTTCCGTTTCGTAGGGAATTCTGACGCAAGCAACTGAATTTACTGCCCGACCGGACGGCAAGTTGGGCGTTCCGCGCGAGCGGGTTCGTTCACTGCATATTCTGGGCGCTCGCAGTCCGATACGTCGATTTCAGAGACACCATGCGCGTAGTGAAGGCGCTCAGCGCATCTTAGCGCTCGTCTAAGCGGTCGCCGATCGCAGCGCGTGTTTGACGCTGGGGCCAGCCAACCGGACCGGTCCCGATCTGGGAAAAGTTGGTGGACTCAATGACCATCGGTCCGGTGACTCAATGATGGAAGCCGCCAGCCTCCTCCTCGGTCATGGGCTTGCTCACTGGATGTGCGGCAAAGAATTCGAGGCTCCGCTTTACGTCTTCGATGAAGAGCGACGCAAGGTCTTTGCTGAACCCATGCCGCACCAGCACGCGTTGCACCACGAGGTCCTTGCGGTTCGGCGGCATCGAGTATGCCGCGACCTGCCAGCCCCGCATGCGCAGCCTGTCGCTGAGATCGAACAACGTGTAGCCCTTGGTATCGAAGCCTTCCTTGACCGTCCAAGAAACCGCCGGAATGCCCTTGTCGGGGTGACCGTCGAATAAAACCTTGAATGGCTTCATATTGTTGAGTTCCGATGCAATGTATTGGGCCGTCTCGTAGCAATCCATGTGGACCTTGCGGTAGCCTTCCTTTCCGAGGCGCAGAAAGTGATAGTACTGCGCAATGATCTGGCCGCCTGGGCGCGAAAAGCTGAGAGCAAATGTGGGCATGTCGCCGCCGAGATAATTCACCCAAAAAATCAAGTCCTCTGGCAGGTCTTGCCGGTCGCGAAAGATACACCAGCCAGTGCCCAATGGTGCCAGACCGAACTTGTGGCCCGAGGCGTTGATGGACTTCACGCGCGGCAGCCGAAAATCCCACTCGATCTCGGGCGCACAGAAGGGTGCAAGGAAACCGCCCGAGGCGGCGTCGACGTGCATCGGAATGTCGAGGCCGGTATCCTCCTGCAGTTTGTCGAGAGCATCATGCACCTCTTTAACCGGCTCATAATGGCAGGTGAAAGTGACGCCAAACGTCGGCACGACGCAGATCGTATTCTCGTCTACGCGTTTTAGCACCTCCTCGGCGTTCATGATGAGCCGATCGCCCTCGAGCGGAATCTCGCGCAGCTCGATATCCCAGTACTTGGCGAACTTGTGCCAACAGACCTGTACCGGCCCGGTGACGATGTTGGGCTTGTCAGTTGGCTTTCCGGCGCCCTTCATCTTTTCGCGCCAACGCCACTTGGCCGCCATACCGGCGAGCATCGCAGCGTCGGACGACCCCGTGGTCGAGGTACCCACCGTGTCCGCGGCCGCCGGAGAGTTCCAAAGGTCGGCGATCATGTGGACGCAGCGCGCTTCGACCTCGGCGGTCTGCGGATATTCATCCTTGTCGATCAGGTTCTTGTTGACGCATTGATCCATTATTTTGTGGATCTGGTCGTCGAGCCTGGTCTGACAGAAGGTCGCGAGGTTTTGGCGTGAGTTCCCGTCGAGCATCAGCTCATCCATGATGACCGAATAGGCAATGCGCGGGCCATGCTCCTTCTCCGGCATCTTGTACTTCGGCATCGGCTGGGAAACGTCTTCCGAGCCGTAGACATCGGCCAGAAGATCAGTCTTGATGTCGCTCTTCGAATACAGTGCCATGTGCTCCACCTCCCACTCATTATCTTGATGCGTGGCTCGCGCCGCGCTTAACCCAGTCGTACCCCGATGAGACCTATTTCAACTGGCGAGCAATCGAGGCCGTAAGAATCCTTTACCGGTACCAGCGCCACGATTCACTGCAGAACGGTTCGCAGCGACGTTGGTCGGGTCTAGCCAGATTTACGCCCCATTGAAATGTGTTTTGCCAGCTCTTATGAAGCCCGTGGGCGTCATCGGC
>CAZTTL010000025.1:0-12595 GCA_964616635.1 uncultured Rhodoplanes sp.
CGACATCACCTCGGGCAAATACGTGTTCCAGTGCACCGAGGCCTACAAGATCGAGGATGGCAAGATCACCGCGCCGGTAAAGGGGGCGATGCTGATCGGCAATGGCCCGACCGACCTGCATCGGATCACCATGATCGGCAACGACCCGGCCCTCGATCTCGGCGTCGGCACCTGCGGCAAGAACGGGCAGGGTGTGCCGGTCGGCGTCGGCCAGCCGACGCTGCGGATGGACCGCATCACCGTCGGCGGCACCGGGTGATCGTCGGTCACCAAGGTTAACGACGCGAAAAAGAAGAGGGCGGCGCCGGTGCCGCCCTCTTTGCGTTGGTGTGAATCCCGCAAGATCACGCTGGGTGGCCCGCCGTATCCGGCGCCGGCTGCGCCTGCGGTTTCTCCGGAGCGGTCCAGCGGCTTGCGTTCGGCGTCCATGGTCCGGCGAAAGGTGCGATCTTGCGGGCGCCGATCACGGCCTTGGCGATCGTCAGCACGAACCCCATCAGCATGGTGATGGCGCCCGCCCAAGCCGGAAAGGCCAGGTCGCCGGTCTGCGGCGGATTGCCCGGCGCCGTTGTGCCGAGCAGCAACGCGATGCCGGCGATGACGAGTGTCGCCGCCAGCAGCGTAGTCTGCCCGTCAACGGTAGCGAAATGCGCGCCGGCATCCGGGTCGTCGTCGGTGGCCGCCTGCACCTGCGCGTAAAGGGCGGCGATCACCAGGACCGCGAGACCGGCCACGATCGGCCATCCGGTCCACGCCCGCGCCGGGCTCCCGATCCCGGCGGCAAACACCCCATCGACGATCGCAGCGCCGATCAGCGCCGTAAGTGGGAGCAGGAGATTTCTGCTCAGGAACATGGCACTTCTCCTTTCATCTTCAAGTGCTTTCTCAAATCGAATCCGGTGGTTTGCGTCGGCCGCTAACAGTGCCGGCGATGCGGGCGACGGCGGGACCCATTTTCAGCAACCTGCGCAGGGTCGTTGTCGGCAGCTGTTTCATCTCGCGGTACCAGCGGTCCAGCTCCTCGACGAGGCCGAGCAGGTTGCGGATGCGGGTTTCAACCGGTCGCGGCGTCGCCTGATCGGCCTCGGCCTCGGCAAGGCATTCGCGCAGCACGGCGATGGTCGGCTCGATCTCGCGCTTGCGCCGTTCCTCGACGATGCGCACGAACAGCTCCCAGGGGTCGCCGAGCGCTTCGAAATGGTCGCGCCGGTCGCTGCGCACATGCATGAGGCGGACGATGCCGTAGCCCTGCAATTCGCGCAGGCCCACCGAGACCGCAGAGCGCGCGATATCCAGCATCTCGGCGATGCGGTCGGCGGGGAGGGGATCGCCGACGATGTAGAGCAGCGCGTGAATCTGCGCCACCGATCGGCTGACACCCCAGCGGCCGCTCATCTCCCCCCAATGGAGGACGAAGCGGGTCATGGTCGGGCTCATTTCCATACCGTCTGTTATTTCAGAAATTTCTGAAAAAACAATAGATAGAGATTATGCTGCCCTGTGTCGTGCCGTCGCAGGCGCCGCTACGCAGCGCATTCAGTCGGCACGGGAGGAAAGATTCTCAATCCGCGGCCCGCCAGACGGGAGCCGGCAAAAACACGGAAGGCATGGCGGCCGGAAGCTGCAACCCGCCGGTACGATCCGGTCCTTAGCGCTGCGCCATTCTGCGGCACAGCGCTCGCACGCCCTATGACGCGACAGTGAAGCTTTGCAGGGATCGGCACTCGGCGCGCTCTGAATGCGCGCGTGACCGGTCAGACGAGCATGTCGGTGCTTTGGCCCTCGCGGGCGGGCTCCACCGCATTCGTCGGTGGAGCGGCACCGCCGTGTTTCAGACCGCTTTCGATGACGTCGGTCAGCGTGCGCTCAGTGTAGTCCGGCTTCGTCTGCGGCGCGATCTGCTGTAGCCGCTGGACGTTTGCGGACTGGGCGCGTCGCAGAGCGTCGAGCCAAGCGCCGGTCAAGGCGGTCGAGATCGGATCCATGCGGTCGCACTCTCCCTATCTGACGTCGGACATGGCCAGGGGACACCCGCAAGCGTTGACGGTTGATGAAAGCGCCGGCCGAGTTGCAGACCCGGTAAACGACACGTTAATGGCCGTTTGAGCGAATTCAGTTTTCATAGAAACAGAATTCGCTCGGTTCTTTTTGTGTGGTCGCATTTTCCTGGCGGCGAACCGGCGTCCACTTCGCCTGAAAATGCTCTAAGATTCCGGCAATTCGGGTTGGGCGCGCGGCAGCGGACGATTTACGTTTAGCTGGCCTGCAATTCGGCCTATGTGTCCGTCTTGCGCGCCCGGCGCGGCCGTCATGCGGCCTGTCGCTGTCGCCGGACCATCCCGTCTTTCTCCCGATCCCTCCTGTCTCGATCAGCCATGACCCCGCGCCCGCTCACCATGTCGCCGTTGGATTGGCTGATGCTGGTCGTGCTTTCGATCCTTTGGGGCGGATCCTTCATCCTGAACAAGATCGCGGTCGCCGCGGTGCCGCCGCTCAGCGTCGCGCTGGGGCGGGTCGGAATCGCCGCGCTGATCCTGGTAGCGATCGCGGCAAAGCGCCGAGAATTGCGGGCGCTCATTGCGGCATGGCCGGTGTTTCTGACACTCGGGCTCTTCAACAGCGCCGTGCCGTTTACACTGGTGGCCTGGAGCCAGACCCAGATCGGCGCCGGGCTGGCATCGATCCTCAATGCCACCACGCCGCTGTTCGTCGTGGTGTTCGCGCATATCGCGACGCGTGACGACAAGCTCACCCCCGGGCGAATGATCGGCCTCGTCATCGGCATGACCGGCGTCGTCGTCATGATCGGCGCGGGCGCGCTCGCTGGTCTCGGCGGTCACGTCGCGGGCGAGGTGGCGTCCCTTGTCGCTGCCGCTCTCTATGCCGGCAGCACCGTCTATGCCCGCGGCTTTCGCCGCTTTGCGCCAACCATGCTCGGGGCCGGGCAGACGGCGGCGGCAACCCTGCTCCTCATTCCGGTGGTCATGGCGTGGGATCAGCCCTGGACCCGGCCGTTACCCTCGACAACGGCGCTGGCGGCGTTGGTGCTGCTTGGCGCGCTCTCGACGGCGCTCGCTTATCTCCTGTTCTTTCGCATTCTTGAACGAGCCGGCGCAACCAACGTTTCCTTGGTGACGTTTCTCATTCCGGTCAGCGCCATCCTGCTCAGCTTCCTTCTGCTCGGAGAGCGCCTGGAAGCCCACCAGATCGTTGGCATGCTGGCGATCGCGGCCGGGCTGGTGGCGATCGACGGGCGCGCCGGGCAATTGCTCCGGGGCTGGCGGTCGCCGGACGTTCAGGCGCCGGACTAAAAAGCTGGATTTTCTGCCCCATCCTGTCTTTATATTCCGAAACGGAGATCGTCCTCGCCCTGCCGTCAGGTGGGGTGAAATTGAACGCGCTACGCGTCTCGCTACACCAAGGATGCGGCTGGAGCGAATTCCGGTGGAATCGGAAATTGGTTCTGTAACTCTTTGAGTGATTGCATTTTGCGCGGCGAGCCGGCCCCACTCCCGCGGTCACACCCGGGGCGTCCGCTTCGCCGGAAAAAGCTGTGGGGAGTCAGAACCTTGTGATGTTTGTAAATGCCTTCGCGGCATAGCCTGAGCGGCGGACCTGCACGCAGGTCCCTATGTGACGATGATCACAGTAGGTCGCTCGGCCAGCCGGTAGGATGATGAAACAACAATCACCTTGGCACAGCCGGAGGATTCAAAACATGACACGTTGGCAGAAAGTTACGGCCGCCCTTGCAAGTCTTGTGATCGCCGGCGGCTTCCTGTTCGCGGCCAGTGCTCCGTCGTTCGCGCAGCAAAGGCCGTCCGAGGAGGAGATATTGAATGCGCTGCGGCCGTCTCCGCCCAAGACCCGGGGCCTCACGCTCGAAACGCCGCGCGATGACGCGCAACGGACTTTCATCGATTCAATTCGCGGGAATACGCGCCAGCTTACGCTTGGCGAGCGCAAGAAGGTGGCCGAGATCGCGAAGACCAAGCCGAAAATCGATCTTGAGATTTACTTCGACTACGATTCCTCGGCTATCACCGCGAACGCCGAGCCGGAGTTGATGAAGCTTGGCCGCGTTCTCACCAATGCGGATCTCAAGGGCAGCGTCTTCCTCATCGGCGGACACACCGACGCCCAAGGCAGCGATGCCTACAACCAGCGCCTGTCGGAACGGCGGGCGGCGTCGGTCAAGCGGTTCCTGCAGGAGCGCTTCAACATCGCCGACGACGCGCTCGTCACCGCTGGCTACGGCGAGGAGGAGTTGAAGAACAAAGCCGATCCCGATGCGGCGGAAAATCGTCGAGTCCAGGTCGTCAATCTGGAGCAGAAGGAGACGGCAAGGCGCTGATTGCGGTCGTCGTTTTGCCACTGCGAAAAAAGAAATGCCCGCGGATGCCGCGGGCATTTTTTTACGAGTTGCCTGCAACGAAGCGCGAAATGTCCGACACATTTCTCGTCATGCTCCGCGAAGGCGGAACATCCAGTATTTCCGGGACGCTTCGAAGTAAAATGTTTGCCCCGCAGATTACGGGATCGTCCGCCTGCGCGGACGATGACGAGAAGGGATCGGTGCGCGCTGACCAGGTGGCAGCAGCGCGCAGGTTCGGGCGTCGTCGGTCAGTTCCCCTCGAACGCGGGCATCTGCTTTTTCACGAAGGCTTCATAGGCGCGCTCGTAGTCCTTGGTCTGCATGCAGATGGCCTGGGCCTGCGCCTCCGCCTCGATCGACTCGTCGATCCCCATGCTCCATTCCTGGTGGATGCAGCGCTTGGTCATCGCATGGCCAAAAGTCGGGCCGTCGGCGAGTGATTTCGCCATCGCCTGCGCATCGCTGAGCACGCTCGCCGGCTCGCACAGCTTGTTGAAGAAGCCCCAGCGCTCGGCCTCGGTGCCGCTCATCACCCGGCCGGTGTAGAGCAGTTCGGCGGCGCGGCCCGCCCCGATGATCCGCGGCAACATGTTGCACGCACCCATATCGGCGCCGGCAAGGCCGACGCGCACGAACAGGAAGGCGACCTTCGCCTTCGCCGTGCCGAAGCGCATATCGGAGGCCATCGCCAGGATCGAGCCGGCGCCGGCGCACACGCCGTCCACCGCGGCGATGATCGGTTGCGGGCAGGCGCGCATCGCCTTGACGAGATCGCCGGTCATGCGCGTGAAGGCCAGGAGCCCCGGCATGTCGTCCTTGCGCTGCATCTCCACCAGCGGGCCGATGATCTCATGCACGTCGCCGCCCGAGCAGAAATTGCCGCCGGCGCCGGTGATCACGATGGTCTTGATGCCGTCGGCATAGGTCAGGTCGCGAAAGGTGTCGCGCAGCTCGGCATAGGATTCCATCGTGAGCGGATTCTTGCGCTCCGGCCGGTTGAGGCTGATCGTCGCCACCTTGCCGTCGCGCTGCCAGAGAAAATGCTGCGGCTTGAAATTATTGAAATCGAGCCGCGTCGGGCGAAAGCGGTCGGCGGTATTTCCTGTCATCGGTATCTCCTTGGACGTTTCCCTTGCAGGTTGTTTCGATCGGGCGGCTGATTTCTTTGCCCCTCAGCACTTGCTATCCGGGTCGTTCATTCATCCCCACCCCTGGCCCCTCCCCACAGGGGAGGGGTAATTCTCCGTATTCATCACCCCGCAAATGTCAGGCCGCCTGATACGCTCAGCACTTGGGCGGTGACGTAGTCGGAGCGCGAACTGGCAAAGAACAAAATGGCGTCGGCGATCTCGCGTGGCTCGGCGAAGCGTTTGAACGGAATCGCCTTGAGGAAGGCATCGAGCATTTTCTCCGACCGCGAGCGCAGCATCGGCGTGTCGGTCGGGCCCGGGCAGACGCAGTTGACGCAGATCTGGTGGCGCGCGACTTCGCGCGCGAGCGACTTGGTGAAGGCGATCACGCCGCCCTTGGCTCCAGCATAGACGGTCTCGCCGGAGCTGCCGACGCGACCGGCATCACTCGCCACATTGACGATCTTGCCTTTGCCGGATGCGATCAGCGCCGGCAGCAGCGCCTGGGTCAGATGGATCACGCCACCGAGATTAATCGCCAACACCCGGTCGATGTATGCGGGCTTGTTGGCGGGAAAGGCCTCGACCACGCTGTAGCCCGCGGCGTTGACCAAAATGTCGACCGTCGGATGCGTCTCGATGATCTTGGCGGCCGCCGCTCTCACCAGGTCGGAAGCGGCGAGGTCGAGGGCGACGAACTCGGCCGATGCGCCACCTGAAGCCACTTCCTGCGCCGCCAATGCGCCGCGCTCCGCATCGATGTCGGCGCCGATCACATGCGCACCAGCCTGCGCGAAAGTCTGCAGGGTCGCCTTTCCGATTCCCGACGCACATCCGGTAACAACCGCGACCTTGCCGGATAAATTCATCAAAAAACTCCTATCGTCCCCTGCGGGCGCCCTGTTTGAGAGCTTGTGGCGTGTATGCGGCTCTTGCCATCATCGCGGAAGCTCGCGCAAACCATGCATGATGCCGAGCCCGTGCCGTTTATGCGGGTGGGACCAGGACGGCGCGCCGCTTCAGCGTACCGGCATGCGCCGCCGCGAACACTTCGTTGATCTCGTCGAGCGGATGTTTCTCGATAAATTCCGTGACCTTGACGCGGCCGTTGAGGACGAATTCGAGTGCCTGCGGGTAAAGCTCGGGCGCGAGCCCCCAGTTTTCGACGGCGCGCGCGCGGAAGGTCATCAGGTTCGGATGCTTGACCTCGACCCGGTCCATGCTGCAGCCGATCACGGCGATCGCGGCACGCTTGTTGATCAGGTGATAGGCCGCCTCGCGGCCGGCACGAGTCCCCGAACATTCAAGGATGATCCATTCGCTCTGGCGCAGACCGCGGTTTTCGACGAACCCGGTGATCGCGTTTTTGAGATCGTCCGCGGTCAGATCGCGGGCATTCAGGGTGAGGGCGCAACGGCCGGCGATATTCGCCAGCTTGTCGGCATTGATGTCGATCCCGACCACGGTGCCGCCGAAGGTCCCGGCGATCTGCGCAGCATAGCCGCCGACGCCGCCGACACCCATGACGACGACGAGGTCGCCCGGCGCAACCCCGGTTTCGACCACCGCCTGATAGGAGGTGGTCGCCGCGTCAGCGATGACGGCGAGGTCGGCAAGCTCGATCCGCGTCGCGGCAAGGCGCGTCTCGTCGACCTCGCACAGGCCGTGCGCCGGCACGATGATATGGGTGGCAAAGCCGCCATGGATGTCGTTGCCGGGCATTTTCTGGTTGGGGCAGATCGCCGAGCGGCCGCTGTGGCACACATCGCAATGGCCGCAGGGGATCAGCGCCGGCACGACGACCGCGCGGTCGATCCACCACAGCGCGTTCGCTCCGGCCTCGATCACATGGCCGCTGATCTCGTGGCCAAGCGCGAGTGGCAGCGGATGGCGGGTCGGCGTGCCGTTGTAATAGAAGCCGAGATCGGTGCGGCAGACGCCGCAGCCGGCAACCTCCACCAAAACCTCGTCTGGGCCGGGGGAGAGCGAATCAATCGGCATTCGGACAATAGGCTCGCCCTTGCCCGTCATGACCCAGCGAGCCGGCGCTCCTGGCATTCACGCTCCTCCCCGCAAACCGGCGCTTAAGCTGCGCTTGGCCGTTGTTTTTTGCTCGCATGCGCGGGCGGACTATTCCGGTCCATGATCCCGCGTGCTTTGACGTAACGCAAGGATCGGCCAAAAAAGTGGCATTTTAGTACTAAAATACGCTTTGGGAGTGCGCGGGCTCTGTTGGACCGACCGGCGTGACGCGCGACGATCTCGGTCTGCCGGCGCCAATCCTTCGTCTATGCGGGGTCGCGTCCCTTGCCAGGAATGCTAAGAAGCGCGCAACGCCCTTCAATCAGCCGGTCCAGGATGACAAGCTTTGACGACGCGTTTCGCACGCGGCTGCACGACCTTCTGGTCTGGCGGCGCGACGTCCGCAGGTTTCGCCCCGATCCGCTGCCCGCCGGCATGCTCGACCGGCTGATCGAGGCCGCGTGCCTTGCCCCTTCGGTAGGCTTGAGCCAGCCCTGGCGATTCGTGATCGTCGACGACCCGGCCCGTCGCGGTGCCATCGTCGAAAATTTCCAGATTTGCAATGCAGATGCGCTGAAATCCTACAGTGGCGAGCGGGCCGCGCGCTACGCCACGCTCAAGCTCGCGGGGCTAAAGGAGGCACCCTGCCACCTCGCGGTGTTTGCCGACCGGACGACTGAAACCGGCCATGGCCTGGGGCGCCGCACCATGCCGGAAATGGCCGAATATTCCGTCGTGACCGCGATCTACACCATGTGGCTCGCGGCGCGGGCCGAGGATATCGGCATGGGATGGGTCTCCATCCTCGACCCCGAGCGGGTGAAATGCGTCCTCGACGTGCCGCAGGGCTGGCGCTTCATCGGCTATTTCTGCCTCGGCTATCCGCAAGCCGAAAGCGACACGCCCGAACTCGAACGGGCGGGCTGGGAAAAGCGGGCACACCCCGCGAGTTTCGTGCTGCGACGTTGAAAGCACAGCGTTTTCACTTTCGTTCGGGCGCGACGAAGGGCCGATTTCGGGCGGAGTCGGAGCCGTGCTATAGCAATGGTTAACGAGGAGAGGCCGATGCTGATGCCCGCGGTGCTGAACGCGCCCAACCGGAAGAAGTTCTGTCTCATTCTGGTGAAGCCGACGCACTATGACGACGACGGCTATGTGATTCAGTGGTTCCGCTCGGCGATTCCGTCGAATTCGCTCGCCTGCGTCTATGGCCTTGCCCGTGATATCGCCGATCGTCACGTGCTGGGCGACGACATCGATTTCGAAATCCACGCGCTTGACGAAAGCAATACCCGCATCCGCCCGCAAAAGCTGGCGCGGATGATCCGCGCTGCCAATGCCGGGATGGTGATGCTGGTGGGGGTCCAGTCGAACCAGACGCCGCGCGCCCTCGATATTGCCCGGCCGTTGCGCGAGATGGGCATCCAGGTCGGCATTGGCGGGTTCCACATGTCCGGCGTCATCTCGATGATCGACGGCGACGATGCCGCGTTGCGCGAGGCGCAGGCAATGGGCCTGTCGATCTTTGCCGGCGAAGCGGAAGAAGGACGCCTGGAAGAGGTGCTGCGCGACGCCTATGCCGGCACGCTCAAGCCGCTCTATAACTTCATGAAAGACTTGCCCGGCATCGATGGCGTGCCGATCCCGTTTCTCGGCCGCGAGCGCGTGACCCGCACCGCCGGTGCGGTCACGAGCTTCGATGCCGGCCGCGGCTGCCCCTACCAATGCTCGTTCTGCACCATCATCAATGTGCAGGGCCGGGTGTCCCGTCGACGCTCGCCGGACGACGTTGAGCAAATCGTGCGCGAGAACATCGCGCAGGGGCTGTCGCGCTTCTTCATCACCGACGACAATTTCGCCCGCAACAAGGACTGGGAGAGCATCCTCGACCGGCTGATCCATCTGCGCGAAGTCGAGCACATGGATTTCAGCTTCATCATCCAGGTCGACACGCTCTGCCACAAGACGCCGAACTTCATCGAGAAGTGCCGCCGCGCCGGGGTCAAGCGGGTGTTCATCGGGCTGGAAAATATCAATCCGGCGAATCTGGCGGGCGCCAAGAAGAAGCAGAACAAGATCACCGAATACCGCAAGATGCTGCTCGACTGGCATGGCGCGAGCATTCTGACCTACGCGGGCTATATCATCGGCTTTCCCGGCGACACCGAGGAATCGGTCGCGCGCGAGATCGAACTGATCAAGAGGGAACTCCCGATCGACATTCTGGAGTTCTTCTATCTCACGCCCTTGCCGGGCTCGGAGGATCACCAGAAGCTCTATCGCACCGGCGTGCCGATGGACCCCGATCTCAACAAATACGACCTGTTCCACATCACGACCGCGCATCCGCGCATGTCGGCGGAGGAATGGCAGCGGGCCTATCAGAACGCCTGGAAGAGTTTTTATTCGACCGAGCATGTGACGACCGTGATGCGCCGCGCCGCCGCGCTGCACGGTTTTGGCGCGACCCTGTTCGCTATCACCTGGTTCAAATGCTCGATCGAGATCGAGAACATGCATCCGCTCGAAAGCGGATTCCTGCGGATGAAATTCCGTCGTGACCGCCGCCCTGCGCTGCCGCGCGAGCCGGCCTGGTCGTTCTATCCAAAATTCTTCTGGGAGACGCTGAGCAAGAATGCGCGCTGGATTTCCACCTATCTGCGGCTGCGCCGGATCTATCTGAGCATCAAGCACGATCCCAACCGCAAGAACTATCGGGACCTCGCGATCAGCCCGGTCGAGGACGACGAAACCGAGACGCGCGAAATGTTCCAGTCCGACGCGGCGCAAGCCTATGTGAGCGAGGAGCGCCGGCTCAAGCGCGTCCGCGAAGGTGAGGCGGCGTAAACCACGGCGAAGCGCGGGATTGCGCACGACGGGTTGGCGCGTGGCGCTTAATCGGCTTTGAAGCCGATCTTGAGGTGGGTGTTGTCGCAATAGGGCTTGGTCTTGGACCCGCCGCAGCGGCACAGCCTGACTTTGGTCACGCGGTCAATGTTGCGGCCGGTGCCGGCGCAGATTTCGAGATTGCCCACGACCTGAAGCGGTCCATTCCGCTGTGGTTCGATGGATACCGGGCCGTCGCGGCTCTTCAGAGGCTGCGAGGGCCGGGTCGGCGGCTCGCCAGTCGCCCTGAAGTCGACCTTCTGATGCGAACGATCACAGAATGGCTTGCTGTTGGAAGCCCCGCAACGGCAGAGCGCCGCCCGATAGCCCAAGTCTTCGCCATTGAGCTTGAGCTGCGCGCGGATGGCGTATGGGCCGTTCTCGCGCAGGCTGACAATATTAACCAGAGGTGCAGGTTCTGGTTTGGTATCGCCCTTAGGCACATAAGAAATGGCCCCTGACGGGCAATCATGCGCGACAGCGCGCAAGGCATTGGTTTCCATCTTGTCGGGGAACAGCCATTGCCCTTCCACGCCGGAGAGGAAAACCTCAGGCGCGCCGAGCACGCAGACCCTGGCATGGATGCAGCGCCTGGTATCGAAACTGAGCACCATGTCGCGCCCTTCGGCGCGGCCGACCGGATCGGCGTTAGCGTCTCGACCCTTCTTGGCGCGGGGCCTGTCGTCGTCAGGCGCGACCGGGACGGCTGGCGTTCCTGTGTTTGAAACATGGATCTCGGAAGCCATGCCTTTGATTGCGTCCGCAATGCCGTCCAGCACATGGCCCTGCGGAAAGAGGCGGTTCGCCTGGTCGGCAATCTCCATCAGCCGCTCGTACAGCATGCGCATTTCGCCGGGGCCGCCCGGCAGCCGCGCAATGTCGCGCAACATTGTAAATGTCATTCCGGCATTGATGCCCGGATGGTCCGGACTGGCTGGCAGCGCAGCCAGATGCTCGCAGACGGGCGTAAGCACTGACATCAACTCGCGCGCAAGCGTAGCGAACAGGCGCTTGCTCTCTGCGTCGTCTGCATCCCGGCCATAGGCTTGCACCAGACAGCGCAACATATGGCCATAGATCGCGTTGGCGAGGTCGAGAACCTTCGCGGCCTGCGGATTATTGATCCAGACCCGGTTGGCCTTGTCGATTGGCTGTCGCATGACCGGATTTCGGGCAACGGGATGAGCCGGCTGGAAATTCGGGTCGGCAGCCAGCATCTCATCCAGCTGCGCGCGCATATCCAGGAATCGCTGATAGTGGCAGTCACTGGTATGTGCCGGGGCACCCTCGCCCTGTTCGATGATCGTCTCGATGGCTTGCTTTGCCGTTGCGAGATCGGTGACGGTGCATAGGCCGGGCAGTGGGGAGTCGGCGGGGCCGATCTGAGCGGACGCGCTGCCGCAGAAAAGGCTTTCCTCGCCGAGCTTCATCGACAGGACCTCGAACCCATGCATGATGCCGCGATACAGGTGACCGATCGTTCGATAGTCCTGCGCGCTCGGCATAATGAATCCCTTCGGCGCTGCCCGGTGATATTCGGACGGATGCACGAACTCCGGCGCATCGCTCAGTTCCACGCCCTCCGGCCGCTCGAGAAAGATGGCGTGATCGATCAGGGCGTGGGAGAACCCAAACAATTCGAGGTCAATGACCGATGGGTGATAGCCGAATGGAATTGGGAAGTTCGGCCGGGATAAGTGTGGCCCGGCGCCGATCGCACAGGCCAGGTTGCCAACGATGGTCAGATGCGTCATCTCCTCCACCGCCACGGCGGTGATGGCGCGCTTCCAGCCCTGCACAACGGCAACCTGATCCGCCTTCAGGCCATCCCGCTCGCCGCTTTTCAGGCTCCAGAGCCCGTAGAGATAGCAGCACATGACGTTGTGCTCGATGGCTGCCGCCTCGCCTAAGAGATAGATAAGCTCCTCGCGGGTCTCGATACCGATTTTGGGTTCTGCCATGTTCACCGGCCTGTCTTTCCTCCGTTGATTTTGGCACAACAATAAACGCGCCCGGCGCGCATCCTATGACAAGCGCGCGGCCGAGGACCTCGCCTTCATCCAACCTATATCGTTCGGGGCATAGTTGCGTGTTAATGAGCCCTGTTCTGGGAGCCATTGGCAAGTCTTTACGCGGCGGCGCGCAGATGTTCGGCGCACAGACGCAGGTCGGCGACGAAACG
>CAZTTL010000025.1:12695-20189 GCA_964616635.1 uncultured Rhodoplanes sp.
CGCATCGCGATAGAGCGGGCAGCGCGTGCAGGCGATTTCCGCCTCGCGCAGCGCCGCAAACGTGGTGATCGGGGGAAGCGCTTCGGCTTCTGCCATGGCTCTTCACTGAGGACAGGCACAGGCCGGTTCCCGCTGCCGGTGCTGTGGACCGTTTGCTCGCCTCTCTTCGCAGCGAGGAAATAGCGACGCTATGAGGCTGCGCAAGCCTCGCTTATGTCTCATCCCATGCCTCATCGCCTCGACAGCGAAGCCGATCTCGACCGCGGCCTTGCTTACCTCCTCAAAGCCGATCCGCGCTTGGCCAACGTGCTGGCGGTCGCCGGACGCCTGCCGCTGCGCCGCCGCCCTGGCGGGTTTCCCGGCCTAGCCGCGACGGTCGTCGGCCAGCAGCTTTCGACTGCGAGCGCGAACGCGATCTGGACCCGGCTCGCTGCGGCCTTCGATCCATTCGAGCCGGCGGCGCTGCGCCGGGCGCGCGCCGTCAAGCTCAAGCGGGCAGGGCTCTCCGACGCTAAAATTCGGGCGATGCGGGCGATCGCCGCCGCCGTCGTGTCCGGCCAGCTCGATTTCGACGCCCTCGCCACCATGGAGGCCGATGAGGCGCACCGCGCCCTTGTCGCCGTCCATGGGATCGGGCCGTGGACCGCGGACAGCTATCTGTTGTTCTGCCTTGGCCATGCCGATGCCTGGCCGGCCGGCGACCTCGCGCTGCAGGAGGCGGCGCGACTTGCCTTCGCGCTGACCGAACGGCCGAACGCCAAGACGATGAGCGCGCTGGCCGAGCCGTGGCGGCCGTGGCGCGGGGTGGCGGCCTTCCTCCTGTGGTCCTATTATCGCGCCGTCAAACGCCGTGATCCCGTTCTCATCCCCGCATCGACGTGACCAGACGAACATCGCAAGGAGGTAATCGTGGCCGCAGAGCTTGACGGTCCCCGGATTGCGCCGCGCTCGCGCGGCGGCGCCCGCCAGCTCGTGGTTTTTCTGCACGGCTATGGCGCCGACGGCAACGACCTGATCGAGATCGGCAAAGTTTGGCAGGAACTGCTGCCGGATGCCGCCTTCGTCTCGCCGCACGCGCCGCGGCCCTGCGGGCAGGCGCCGATGGGCCGCGAATGGTTTCCGCTCGCCTTTCGTGATCCGAACGAGCGCTGGCTCGGCGTCAATGCCGCGGCGCCCGTGCTCAACCGCTTCCTCGACGCCGAGCTCGCGCGTCACAACCTGCCGCCTTCCGCTCTCGCACTGGTCGGCTTCAGCCAGGGCACCATGATGGCGCTGCATGTCGGCCTGCGCCGTGCCGTCGCACCGCTCGCCATCGTCGGCTATTCCGGGATTTTCGTGCTGCCGGAGGGGGCGGGACCGGAAGCGATCAAAGGAGAAATCCGCGTCCGCCCGCCAATCCTGCTGTTGCACGGTTCCCAGGATGACCTGATCTCGGCGCAAGAGCTGTTCCTCGCCGCTGGCGGGCTCGCCGCGCTCGAGATTCCGGTCGAATGGCATGTCGAATATGGCATGGGGCATGGCATCGACCGCGACGGCTTACGCCATGGCGGCGAGTTCCTTGCCCGGCGATTCGCGGCGCGGCGAAGCTGAGCAAAACTTGCTCGATCGGTTTAGCCTGACACGACGAATTAACTGCGCCGCTTCACAATGCTGTCACGGCCTTCTATAAACTTGCCGGCGGGGAAAGGGGTGCGGACCAGGGCGCGCGGAGTGGCCCGGGTAACACAGATGGAAGCCGTGTGAACGTTCACGTCTCGCCGAATGGGTGGCCAGCCCTCGTGCTCAACGCGGACTTCCGTCCGCTGAGCTATTATCCGCTCTCGCTATGGTCGTGGCAGGACGCGATCAAGGCGGTCTTCCTCGATCGGGTGAATATCGTCGCGCATTACGATAAGGCGGTGCACAGCCCCAGCCTGGAAATCCGGCTGCCGAGCGTGGTGTCGCTGAAGACCTTCGTCAAGCCGACGACCAATCCGGCCTTCACCCGATTCAACGTTTTCCTGCGCGACCGGTTTTCCTGCCAATATTGCGGTTCCAGCGAGGATTTGACTTTCGACCATCTCATTCCGCGCTCGCGCGGCGGCCATACCGTGTGGTCGAATGTCGTGACCGCCTGCGCGAACTGCAATCTGCGCAAGGGCAACAAGATTCCGGCGGAAGCCGGGATGTTCCCGAGCCAGATGCCGTTCCAGCCCACCGTACACCGCCTGCACCGCAATGGGCGGCACTTCCCGCCGAACTATCTGCACGATAGCTGGCTCGACTATCTCTATTGGGATACCGAGCTCGATCCGTAAGGTTCCCTTGCCGTTGCTGCGCGAGCGACATGCGTCGGCGATGCGGCGGACGTGCCGCTTGTGCGCTTTGCCGTAAGGTCAAGCCGCGCTGCCGATTGGCGGAGCGAGGACAGGCTCGGATGCCGGCGCGGGCTTTGATCTTACGGCGCCGAAACGGCGATCGCGGTGGCGAAACTCGCTCACCGCAGCGGCAAGGTCGTCGGCGGTGAAATCCGGCCACATGCGGTCGGTGAAATAGAGCTCGGCATAGGCGCATTCCCACAGCAGGAAATCGGATAGGCGCTTCTCGCCGCCGGAGCGGATTAAAAGATCAACATCCGGGGCTTCGGGCTCTGTTTCGCCGTTGAGAAGCCGCCCGAAAGCGCGGCGCGAGGGGAGTGAGCCCGCACGCATGGCTGCGGCGGCCCGTAAAATCGCTTCGCGCGACGAATAGTCGACCGCGATGCGGAGATGCAGGCGGCGGCCCTTGCCGGTTGCGCGCTCGGCGTCACCGATCGAGTCGGCGAGGCCGTCCGGCAGCCGGTCGCGCCGTCCGATCAGTGTCAGGCGAATGCCGTTGTCGACGAGACGTGCGACCTCGGTGCGCAGATAGTGGCGCATCAGGCGCATGATGACGGCGACCTCGGCGCGCGGCCGTCGCCAGTTGTCGGACGAGAAGGCGAACAGCGTCAGCGTGGCGATGCCGAGCTTTGGCGCGGCCTCCACGACCCGTCGGACGGACTCGATCCCCGCCTGGTGGCCGGCGCTGCGCGGGCGGCCGCGCGCGGTTGCCCAGCGCCCATTGCCGTCCATGATGATCGCGACATGCAGGCCTTCACTATGGTCAAGAGTGCTTTGCATTATAGAGTCTCTGGCGACAAGAAGATGCGAGACGAGCAGGGTGGGAGAGGTATCCGGGTCGGCGAATTGCGGGCAAGCGTGGGGCGGCGTTGCCGTTTCTCGTGAGGCGCGCGCCCGGTCAGGCCGGGGAGGGATCAGGCGCCGCCCTTGGTTCTTTGGCCGCGTCGGCGGCATCGCGCACGACGCGTTCGAGAACGGTGAGGTAGTCGAGGAACCGGCGACGGCCGGCAGGCGTGATCCGGCAGATCGTCTGCGGGCGGTTCTTGTCGTAGCCCTTCAGGATTTCGACGAGCCCCGCTTCCTGTAATACCTGCAGATGCCGGCTCAGATTGCCGTCGGTCAGCCCGCAAAGCCGCTTCAGGTCGCCGAAGATCAGTCCCTTGGGATGCGCGACCAGCGAGGTCAGAACGCCGAGCCGCGCTTTTTCATGCATCGTGCGGTCGAGCCCTTCATAAGCGAAGCGCCCCGGCCGTGCGGCCCATTCATCCTTCGCGCCGCGCATCGCTTGATGAAGGCCGGCATCGCTTGCGTCTGGCGCGCGTCTAAGCTTCCCCATCGATGCCTCCGAGTGCCCGATAGAGCAGGGCGGCAAAGATCAACTGGCCAGCGCCGAATGGCACCGCCATGGCCCATGGCGAGAAAGCCCATTCGCCTGAGGAAACGGCAAGCACGATGAGCCCGCAGGACAGGTACCAGATGCCCGCCGCGAACAGCGTTTTCGGCAGCAGGCTGCATGACGCAAAAATCCCGAGGCTGAACAGAATTTGCCAAAGGCCGGGAAGCATCCACAGGCTTTGCGGGGCGAAGCGAAACAGAACGAAGGTCAGCAATGCGCCAGTGGCGATCGCTGGCACGAACTGCCCGATCGCCGTCGCGATCATTTCATCGGCGAGCCCGGAATGCAGACGCCGCGATCGGGTAACAGTCTCGATGCCGACAAGCGCAGCGGCGATCACGGCCGTCACGGTCCAGATCGCGATGTAGGCTCCGACATTTCTTGCTGGATTCGGTAGCCAGACCCATTGAATGGAAGCTGCAAGGATCACGAGGAGACCGGTGAGCGCGATCGTCGCCGGTCCGTAACCGCGGAACTCCGCACTTCGCGCGATCTGGCCTTTGATCGCTTCGATGTCGGCCAGCGCCTTTTCCAGCTCTGTCATGGCCCCTCCCGCAACTTTGCAATGCAAAGTATACGCTTTCGTAAACGATCGTCAAGCATGGCGCCGAGGCGGTTCACGTAGCCCTGCATCGTCATCACCCGCCTGCGCGGGGAACGACGAATGTAGGAGTGAAGGAATCCGGCGCAGCGATCGCGCCATCGTCAGCGGGCGCGTCGCAAGTGCGCCGCCACGATCGAAAATATGCAAGGGCCAGCGGCATGCTGATTGCTGCCCGGAATGCTCGGGCAGCGTTTCAGCCCCGCTTTACGGCGGCGCCGAGGCGGGCGAGGGATTGACGCAAATCGTCGTCGACGACACCCGCGAGGCGCTTCGCCTCCGCCTGCACCGCCTCTGCGGAGAGCGCGGGGCGCGGCGTTCGGGTACGCCTTCGCAACGGCGCCTGCCGCAGCGTGACGCGGCCGATCGCGGGCCAGCCGAAGAACTGATTGATGCGTGCGATGATGATGGCGGCCTGATGCTGGATTTCGATCGCCGCCGGTCCTTCGACGCGCAGCACAAGGGTGGCGGAGGCCGAGGGGTCGCGCTCGCGCTGGCGCGGCCAGTCGATCTTCATCGGCTCGCAATGGGCGGCGATATCGGCGCCGACGACATCCTCCCAGCGCGTCACGATCTCGGTCGCAGCAAAGCCCCGGCGCTTGAAAGCGTCGGCGAAGCTTTGGCTAACGAAAGCGGCAAGCGGACGCGCATTTCCGCGGGGCGGCTTGTTCATCGCGACGGGCTCTGTCATCAGGGCGCATGACCTTAACAGCGCCGGAGCAGAAGAGAAAGGCGCGCGCCGAAAGCGCCGGCGCGGCCTCCGGTGTCGAGAATTCGGGTGCGCGGCTGCTCGCCTGGTACGATCGCCATCGCCGCGACCTGCCGTGGCGGGCGCAGCCGGGCGAGCCGCCCGATCCCTACCGTGTCTGGGTCTCCGAGATCATGCTGCAGCAGACCACGGTCGGCGCCGTGGTCCCTTACTATCTGCGCTTCCTCGAGCGATTTGCGACGGTGGAAAGTCTGGCGGCAGCCGATCTCAACGATGTACTGAGCCTATGGGCAGGCCTCGGCTATTATGCGCGCGGGCGCAACCTGCATGCCTGCGCGCGCGTCATCGTCGACCGGCGTGGCGGAAAATTTCCGCGCACATTGGCGGAGCTGCGGGCGCTGCCCGGCATCGGCGATTATACCGCGGCGGCGATCGCCGCGATCGCCGATGACGCGCCTGTCGTTCCGGTCGACGGCAATATCTCGCGCGTGGTGGCGCGGCTGTTCGCGATCGACGCGCCGCTGCCGCGGGCCAAGCCTGAGATACGTGACGCGGCCGCACGGCTCCTCCCCAAGGCGAGGGCAGGGGACTTTGCCCAAGCGCTGATGGATCTCGGCGCGACGATCTGCACGCCCAAAAGCCCGGCCTGCCTGCACTGTCCCCTGCGGGGACATTGCCTCGCCCAGGCACGCGGCACGCCGGAAAATTTTCCCGTGAAGGAAGCAAAGCGGCAGGGGCGCCTGCGGCGCGGCGCCGCCTTCGTCGTTCGGCGTGCGGACGGTGCCTTGCTCATGCGCACGCGGCCGGCCAAGGGTTTGCTCGGCGGCATGACGGAAGTGCCGACGACGGTTTGGACGCATGATTTCGACGCGGCCCGGGCCCTTGCGCAGGCGCCGGTGTTCGCCGAACCGGTCTCGCCATCAGGCTGGCGCCGCCTCCCGGGCGCGGTGACCCATGTCTTCACCCATTTCCCGTTGGAACTGATCGTTTACTTGGCCGCGTTACCCGCGCCGACCGCGCCGCCGGCGGGCATGCGCTGGGTCGCAAGAGCCGATCTCGCGGGCGAAGCGCTGCCGGGCGTGATGCGCAAAGTGCTCGCGCATGCCGGCATACGTCTTTCGTAACACAAAGTTCTGGCAGAAAAGGCGGGCGAAGAGGGTTACGCCCGCCGCCGTGTCGCCATATTCTCCTTGCGGAAGGAAGAGCTGCCGATAGAAATTTGAGCCACCGACGTTGAGCGCAACAGGAAGGATTGCCATGCTTGCCAAGCTGATTGCCGGCGTTTTGGGTGCAACGTTTTTTGTTTCTGCGGCGATGGCCGACTATTACATCGTGCAGGAGAAATCGACGAAGAAATGCACGGTGGTGGACAAGCGCCCGACTGACAAGGCTTGGATCCAAGTCGGTCCGGTTGCATTCAAGAGCCGCGAGGACGCGGAAAAGCAGGTCCCGGTGGTCTGCAAGGAAAAGAACTGAATAAATGACAAGCATGTTTCAGCCGCCGGCGCCCCGGCATCCGGCGGCATTTTTATACGCCTGAGCATGATCCCGAAGGCTGCAGATTTCTCGGACGAGATCATGCAGAGACTGCGGCGCACCGACGGTTCTTGAAGCCCTCAGGCTCTGTTCTTTTTTCGTGATCGCATTTTCCCGGCGGCGAACCGGTGTCCACTTCGCCTGAAAATGCTCTAAGCGGTGGCGGCCCGCACTTCGGCACGCAGGGCGTCGATCGAAGTAAGGCCCTTCGGCGTCTCGACGTGCCAATAGGTCCAGCCGTTGCAGGCCTCGATGCCCTGCGCGAGGGCGCCGATGCGATGGATCGAGCCCACAGCTTCGCCCAGCGCGATCGCGCCGTCGGGACGAACCAGCGCCTTCACCCGGCCTTTCGCATCGACGAGCCGCGCGCCCGGCGTCACCAGTCCGCGCTCCACCAAAGCGATGAAGGGAACGCGGGGCGCCTCGCGCGCGGTCGCGAAAGATGCCAGCGCCGGCACGGCGAGCGGTTCGACTGCGGCGATCCGCGCCTGTCCCGCCTTGGCATATTCGCCGACCCGCTCGAAGCCGATGAAGCGCCGGCCCAGCCGCTTCGCCACCGCCCCGGTGGTGCCGGTCCCGCAGAACGGGTCGAGCACGAGGTCGCCGGGGCGCGACGACGCCAAGGTGATGCGCGCGAGCAACGCTTCAGGTTTTTGTGTGGGGTGGAGCTTTTTTCCGTCTTCGCCCTTGAGGCGCTCGTCGCCGGTGCACAAGGCGATCGTCCAGTCCGAGCGCGCCTGAATGTCGTCGTTGCCGGCCTTCAGGGCCTCGTAATTGAACGTATAGCCCTTGGCGCCCTGGTGGCGTGCCGCCCAGATCAGTGTCTCATGCGCATTGGTGAAGCGGCGGCCGCGAAAATTCGGCATCGGGTTCGACTTGCGCCAGATGATGTCGT
>CAZTTL010000026.1:0-19468 GCA_964616635.1 uncultured Rhodoplanes sp.
GAATGATCGGCCCGGATTGCGCGGCGTGCGGCTGGCGCTAGGCTTGGGCGACCTCGCCCCCTCTGCGAAAGGTACGAACCGCATGCAGGATTTGCCCCACGCGCTGGGCGACCCCATGACCCGCGGATGGTATCTCGTCTTTTGCTTCGCGCTCCTCGTGCCGCCGATGATCGCTCTGAGTTTCTGTTCACGCGGGATTGGGCAAACCGCAGGCGGGCGGGCGCTGACGAAGCGCCAGGGGAGATCGCCGATCCGCCCGCACGGCAGCCTCGGCGATGCCGCGCGAAGCAAAGCTCCCCCGATCAGTCGCGCTGCGCCGGAGGTCCTTACCGATCAATCTCTAAACCATTGAGCAGATTGAAAATATCTGGTTCGTACTTCGCCTGTGCCGCTGGGCTCGTGAAGGCAATCACCTGGATGACTCCCTGTGCGTCTCCGTATATGTAGTAGTAATAAACAAAAAATATTTCTTTTACCGTTGCATCGACTTGCATAAAGAGCACGTCTCTCCCGTTGACCTTCCGAATTTCTTCCTTGACGATCTTAAACTCACTCGTAGCCTTACGTAAATTTGCGAGCGCGATCTTTTTCATGGCATTCGTTGACGCAGAGAAACTCTCTGGGATCACCAATGCATAAGCCTCCCCGTCCCGAAGTGCGAAATGCCATTTAGAACCGTCCGGTGATTTCTCCACAACCCACTTGTTGTCGTTGTAACGGATTCGGAAGTTTCCGCGCGAAAATGTCTCGGTCGCGGTCGCGGTCGCAGGGGCTTGATAAGCGGACGCGCCGGGTGAGGTGGGCGCTTCAGCCTCATAGGTCCAAGTACCATCGGACTTCAGGATCACTTTGCGTCCGTCTTGTGTCGTGGCCTGCAGACTATCCTGAGCAACCGCGACACTGCCAAGAGCACACGCCGCCACGCAAACAATCGTGGCCAAGAACTGTTTTTTCATGAGCATGCCCTCCATGGAAAAAGCTCTTACAACGATTCAAGAGGATTTCCCTGATGACCCTGGCTGGCCCCCGACAAGTGGTCCGGGTGGAATGTTAGTTCAGGATTGGCCTCGGTGCCAGCGGGCCGGCGGAGCGTTCCAATTTTGCAGAGCCGACCACGCGGTCGTTACAAGGATGACCAGTTCGGACGCCGCGTCTTTCGCTGCCGCGCAGCACTTCGGTCGCTTTCGGGGCGAGGCGGGCATTGCGCGTCTCTCACAGAGGCGGATTTCTGAGTACGCGTCCCAAACACAGCGCGTTCTGGATTTTCTCTCCTCCCCCCTCCCCATGTACCCGAGACTGCCCTTCGGCAAGCGACGGCGATGGCGGAGAGGAATACGCTGATCGATCTTGATCGACTCTTGCGCGGTCGGTGCTGCCCCCTACTTCAGCACCACCGCAGGATAGCCGGTGACGCCGGCGGGAAATCCCGTCGTCAAACCGGGAATGTCGACCTTGGCCGGGTCCCAGTTCTTATGCGCCAGTTCCGGCACCATCCAGAACGCGACGGTGTTGGACAGCATCTCGCGCGCGTCACGCAATGAGTGCTTCAAGCGGATCATGAACTGGTCGATGTCGCCGGCCTTGGTGACGTCATAATCGCCCGGCAGCGGCGGCCGATTGGGCAGGTAGATGGTCGCAAAACTGGCAAAGACCTCGTCGGCGATGACCTTGCGATAGAACAGCGGTCCCCAGACCCGCTGCACATAATATTCGAGATCCGCCGCCGCTAATTGGGGCTTCCCCAGCGATGGCCGTATTTCGGCATAGGGCACGATCTTGATGCGATCAGCGGGCAGCGTGAAGCCCGATACGGCTTGCATGAACAATACGAGCCAGTTTGTGCCCGCAGTCAGACCGGACGACACGTTGGTGCCGGCGCGGCTCGCCACCAGAACCATCGCGCGCGGCCAATCGAGCTTGAGGCGGGCGAGCGTGTCCCTCACCTCCGTTGCGCCGCGCAGCACGTCCAGCATGAAGGTGCCGATCATCACGTTATCAAACGGGATCGGATAGTCAGCGGACGTGCCGTTGAAGAATCGGTCATTCACGTCGGCAACGGTGAAGCGGCTGCCGTCACCAAGCGAGTCGATATAATTCAGCGTCGTGGCACAGGCATAATCCACCATATTGCGGATGGCGGCCTTGTGCGGATTCCAGGCGGGCAGGTTCAACTGATCAAGCCAGTTGTCCGTGGCGCGCGCGTTGACCGCGCGCACCGCGGCAGTGTCCTTGCGCAACGAAGCGAGACGCTCCTTCCAGCGCGCGTCGCCATTGGCCTTGATCTGCGCCAGATAGCCGAGCGCCGGGCCGATATGGCTGATCGCGGTCACCTCGAAAAAGCCGCTGTTGCGATCGGCGCGAAATTGCGTTTCGCTCAGACGAACGCCCGTTTTTGCATCGTAGACGTAGATATCCGAACCGATGACCAGCACGAGCGGCCCGGGTCCGCCTGACTCCTTGGCAATGACCGATTGCGTCAGCATCTGCCCCAAAGTGGGCCGGCCCGCCGGGTAGCCCGGCTCGCCGCTGCCGGTAAAGTCGAAGAACAGATTCATGAACGCAGCCGGGGTCGTATAGCCGCCGGGCGCTTGCGCCCACGCGGGCGCGTTGAGAAGCAACAAAGCGAGAAGCGCCGAATAAAAAGCCGGATGGTGGGTCACGTCGGGCTCCTGCCGCTAAGGGTGACGGTCACAACTGGGCCAAGCCGGTCGAATTTACACGGTTGAGCGACTTCGCCTACCTCGCCCGTACGGAAATTGGCCGGTATGATTTAGTTGAGCTTGCAGCCTTCGCCGCATCTCCCCCGCTCGCGGGGGAGGGGGACCGCTCGAAGAGCGGTGGAAGGGGCCAACGCTGCGACGGAGCAAGCTTCGCACTGCGAAAAACACGACGGCTCGTCGCACCGCATACGCCCCCTCCACCATGCACGCGGCCAAGCTTGCGCAGGCTGCGCAAGCTTGCCTGCGCCGCATGGTCCCCCTCTCCCGTTTCGAAACGGGGGAGGATGAGCCTCACCCCGCCTTCTCGAAAATCTCGCGGCCGATCAGCATGCGGCGGATCTCGTTGGTGCCGGCGCCGATCTCGTAGAGCTTGGCGTCGCGCAAGAGGCGGCCGGCGGCATAATCGTTGGTATACCCATTACCGCCGAGGCACTGGATCGCATCGAGCGCCATGGCGGTGGCGCGCTCCGAAGCGAACATGATGGCGCCGGCGGCGTCCTCGCGCGTCACCCGGTCGTCGTCGCAGGCTTTTGCCACCGCATAGACATAGGCGCGGGCGGCATTGAGCGCGACATACATATCGGCGAGTTTCGCCTGAATGAGCTGGAACGAGCCGATCGGCTGGCCGAACTGCTTGCGCTCGTGCACATAGGGCACGACGAGGTCGAGCGCCGCCTGCATGATGCCGAGCGGGCCGGCGGCAAGCACCACGCGCTCATAATCGAGGCCGGACATCAGCACGTTGACGCCGTTGCCGACGGCGCCGAGCACGTTTTCCTCCGGCACCTCGCAATCCTCGAACAACAGCTCGCAGGTGTCGGAACCGCGCATGCCGAGCTTGTCGAGTTTTTGCGCGGTCGAAAACCCTTTCATGTTTTTCTCGATCAAAAACGCCGTAATGCCGCGCGCGCCGGCATCGCGGTCGGTCTTGGCATAGACGACGAGCGTGTCGGACTCCGGCCCGTTGGTAATCCACATCTTGCTGCCGTTGAGCACATAGCGGTCGCCCTTGCGGTCGGCGCGGGTCCGCATCGAGACGACGTCGGAGCCCGATCCCGTCTCCGACATGGCGAGCGCACCGACATGCTCGCCGGAAATCAGCTTTGGCAGATAGCGCCCTTTCTGTTCGTCCGTGCCGTTGCGCCTGATCTGGTTGACGCAGAGATTGGAATGGGCGCCGTAGGACAGGCCGACCGAGGCCGAGCCGCGCGAAACCTCTTCCATCGCGACGCAGTGGGCGACATAGCCGAGCCCGACGCCACCCCATTCCTCTTCCACGGTGATGCCGAGCAGGCCGAGCGCGCCGAGTTGCGGCCACAGGTCACGCGGAAACTGGTTGCTGCGGTCGATCTCGTCGGCGCGCGGCGCGATGCGCTCCTCGGCGAACCGGCGGGTGAGATCGCGCAGGCCATCGATATCGTCGCCGAGACCAAAGTCGAAGCCCGACCAGCGATTGGGGATCATCAAAAAAACTCCGGCTTGGAAGAAGCTGCCGGGGCTGTTATAGCGGCGGAAGCGCGCGCCGACCAAGTCGGATCACCCGCCCGGCGCCGTCCGTCCATCATCGCGGTGCAGCACAAATCGGATCGCTTTGCGTCGTCCGTTGCCGATCAATCGTGGCGGGGCATGGCGGCGCATCGGCCGGCGATTGGCGCGTCAGGCGCTGCCCGCCAGGAATGCCGTCATCGAGTCCCGCGGCATCGGGCGGGCGAACAGGAAGCCCTGCAATTCGTCGCAGCCGGCGAGCCGCAGGAGCACGCGTTGTTCCTCGCTCTCCACGCCCTCGGCGAGCACGCTGAGACCGAGCGCGCGGCCCAGCGTCACGATCGCCTCGATGATGACGGTGCCGTTCGCCGAACGACCAAGCGGGGAGACGAATTCCTTGTCGATCTTCAGCTTGTCGATCGGCAGCCGGCGCAGATAATTGAGGCTGGAATAACCCGAGCCGAAGTCGTCGAGCGCGATCTTCACGCCGAGTGCGCGCAAATCCTTGAGGCGCTGCTTGGCCTCCTCGGGATTGTCGATCAGCACCCCCTCGGTGATTTCCAGCACCACCCGGTGCGGATCGACCTGCGACTCCTCCAGCGCGTCGGAGACCGCGCGCACAAGCGCGCGGTCGCGCACCTGCACCGGCGACAGATTGATCGCGATGTAGAGGTTAGGCCAGCTGCGCGCCGCTTCGAGTGCCCGCCGCATCACGAACCGGCCGAGCTGGATCATCATCCCGGTCTGCTCGGCCACGGAGACAAACAGTCCCGGCGGGATGACGCCGCGCGCCGGGTGTTGCCAGCGCACCAGCGCTTCGGCGCCGATCGTCGTGAGACCATCGCCGGCGACGATCGGTTGATAGGCGAGGTCGAGCTGCTCGTCGAGCAGCGCTTGGCGCAACTCCCGCTCGATAAAGCGGCGCTCGTTGATCTCGACCTCAAGTCCGTGATGGAAGGCGATGACCCGGCCACGCCCGCGCTTCTTGGCGGCACGCGAGGCAAGGTCGGCGCGACGCACCAGATCGCTGCAGCTCGCGCCATCCTGCGGCGCGTGGGCAAGGCCGATCGAAGCGCTGATGTGGATGGTATGATCGTGAATGACGATGGGGGCCGCAAGCGTGCGGGCGCAGGTTTGAACCACATCCATGGCGGCGGATTCGTCTTTCACCGTCATGATCGCGGCGAACTCGTCGCCATTGATCCGGCCGACATACGCCGCGTTGGGAACCGCGGCGCGCAGCCGGTCGGCCGCCGCGATCAGCAATTGATCCCCGGTCTCATGACCCAGCGTTCCGTTGATCTCTTTGAATCCGTCGAGGTTAAGACAGGCGAAGGCGACGATCTGGTCCTCGGGGCGACGAGCCAAAGCCTCTTCCAGTGTCGCGATCGTGGCGCGCCGGTTGGGGACATGCGTGAGCGGATCGTCCTTTCCGCGCTGCCCCGCTTGGAGATAGGAGTCGGACGGGACCGCCGGATTTCCGGCTCGCCGCGCCGCGACCACGGCAAAGCCGAGAAAGGCGAACCCACTGAACCCGAGCAGGGACCAGATTTGGCTCACCTGCTTCCAAACCGAGGGTTTCGCCTCCCAGCCGAACCATGCGACGATACGGCCACGGTTATCGGTCTGGGAAAACAAGGAGCTGCCGGCGGGAAACGGCTCGGTCTCGACCCGCAGCTTGGAAATCTGCGCCTTGTCTCCCAAGGTCGCAACGAGCCCCTCGTCAAGCGAGGCGATCGTCACCACAATCGATGGAAAGCGGGTGGAGGTCTCGTGAAGCGATTTCCCCGGGGCGACGGCCGCGACCGCCGCAATCGCAGGGCGATTCTTATAGACGACGATGTCGGTTTCGGCGGGCGGCGCAATGCCCGGCAACTCGTTCGTATCCGCGGAGGCTAGCGCCGGCTTGGGATGCTCGGTTTGAAAATGAGCAATCAGCCTGCGCAGGGAGGGCGGGATTTCCGTCTCCTCGGGAGGGAACGCCCCGGCAAGGGAGCCGTCGCTGTTGATGAGATAGGCGCGGCGATGCGGATAGGGCAGCCCCGTTGGCGCCAAAATCCGTTCGATGTCGGGCGCCGTGATGCCAAAGCTCGATACCGCAGCAGCCACGGCTTCGGCGCGTCCTGCCGCGCTGATCGCGAAATCGGTGCGAGCTTCATCGAGCACGTCGGCGAGACGTGCATGCACGCCATTCGCATTGTCCTCACGGGCGGCGAAATAAGCGCTTGCTCCGCCGCCCACAACGGCGGCGATAAGCACGGCGATGCCGGCGAACAGCGGCGCACACCAGCACCACCGCCGTGCTCTTTCCGCTTGGGGGACGTGCCCATGCCGCTCGTTGGCTTGCGGCTTTCCCGCGGCCGGATTGCGCTCGCCAGCCTCTATTCGACCGCTGGTTGATACAGCGGAGCGCATGCAGCCAATCCTTGGTTTTTCCGCGACTTAGCGCCTATCGGTAGCATAGCGCGAGTTAAGACTTGGTCAGCATCGAGCCGCTCAATTGCCGGATCGTCCGAATTTTCGAACGCTTCCGCGCTCACTTGAGACCGAACCACAGGGTCGCTATGCCGAGAAACGAGAAAAACCCGACCACGTCGGTAATGGTTGTGACGAACACACCGGACGATACCGCTGGATCGAGGCGGAACTTGGCAATCGCTAACGGGATCAGGATACCGCCAAGCGCCGCCGCCGCGAGGTTGCAGATCATCGCGAGGCCGATCACGACGCCGAGCCCCGAGATATTGAACCAGGCGTACGCGACGACCCCGGTGATGACGGCGAACGCAAGACCATTGACGAAGCCGACCAGTAGCTCACGCAGAATAATGCGGCGGGCATTTGAGTCACGAAGCTCGCGGGTCGCGAGCGCCCGTACCGCAACCGTCATCGTCTGCGTCGCTGCGTTACCTCCCTGGCTCGCGACGATCGGCGCCAGCACTGCGAGCGCCACCATCTTTTGCAGCTGGCCTTCGAACAGGCCAAGCACCGACGAGGCGAGAAAGGCGGTGGCGAGATTGACGAGGAGCCAGTTGAAACGCCCGCGCGCGATGGTCCAGACATTGTCCGACAGCTCTTCATGGCCGGTGATGCCGCCGAGCGCCTTGATATCCTTCTCCGCCTCCTCCTCGATCACGTCGACGACATCGTCGACGGTGATCACGCCGACCAGCCGGTCGAGATCGTCCACAACCGGTACGGCAACGAGATTGTAGCGCTCGAACAGGCGCGCCACCTCCTCCTGGTCGTCGGTCGCGCGGACGCGCCGGCGCTCGGCGTCCATCAATTCGGAGACCTGGGTTGGCCGCTTGGTGCGCAGCAGCCGGTCGAGACTGATCGCGCCAAGCAGACGCGCCTGGCTGTCGACGACGTAAAGCTCGTAAAAGCGCTCGGGAAGCTCGTCGGTCTCGCGCATATAGTCGATCGCGTGGCCAACCCGCCATGAGGGTGGCACCGCGATATACTCGGTCTGCATGCGCCGGCCGGCGGAATCCTCGGGATATTGCAGGCTGCGCGCCAGCGCCACGCGCTCGGGTGGCGGCAGTTGATCGAGAATTTCCGCCCGCTCGTCATGCGAGAGGTCCTTGAGGATGTAAACGGCATCATCCGAGTCAAGTTCGCGGACGCCTTCAGCGACCGTCTCCGGCGGCAGTTCGTCGAGAATCTCCTCGCGCACCGCATCGTCGACCTCGACCAGCGCCGTGAAGTCGAAGTCCGGCCCCATCAACTCGATCAGCCGCGGGCGCTCTTCCGAATCGAGCGCTTCGAGCAGATCGCCGAGATCGGCCTCATGGAGATCGCCGAGCAGCGAACGCAGCATCGCCGCGTCCTCTGCCTCGATAGCGGCGCGGACGCGCTCGACCGCCTCCGGCCGGATGCCGCCCTCCTCATCGCGCAGCATGAAGACGTCGATGTCGTCCGCCGGGGTCTCGGGTCGGAGATCGAGCATGGCGTCCTTCCATTCGAGCGGCGATTGCTCGGCGCTGTCGGAATCCTGCCAACCAGCAGAATTGCGGGCGACAGGATGATGACGGATCGACCCTTTGGCTAGTCGGGCCAGCCATTATCGTCGCGAGATCGCAAGAAGCCCACGCCTCGCGCGAACCAGCAAAACCAAGCTGTTGAATTACTTACGAAGCGCGGCTATGGAGTTACGAACTGATGCGGCGCCGTCACGCACTTCGCAAATTCAACGTTTGTGTACCGTAATTTATCCTCTTGCTGTTTCAAAGATTGGCGAATTATGGGACTTACTGTTCCAGTGATCGGCAGGAGGGGAATTTGGTCGATTTCCGTGCCTTGAGCGCAGTTGCTGTCCTGTTCGCACTTGTTGCGGCAGGTCCGGTACACGCGGCCGATTGTCCTGGAAACCCAAACGCCATCGGTACGAGCCGTACGCTCTATATCGATTCTATCGAACACATCCGACTCGGGATGATGCAGTATCCCGAATCGCTGCCGCTCGCCGATCACGAGGTAGTGCTAACCTTCGACGACGGTCCGCTGCCGCCGCACACAGGTCACGTCCTCCAGACACTGGCCTCGGAATGTGTCAAGGCAACCTTCTTCCTGATCGGTCGGATGGCCAAGACTTATCCCGAATGGGTGCGAAAGGTCCACGAGGCCGGTCACACCATTGGTACCCACAGCCAGAACCATCCGCTCCGGTTCAATCACATGACAACGGAGCAGATCGATCAGGAGGTGGAAGGCGGGATCACCTCGGTCGCTGCTGCGCTGGGCGACCGCAACGAGATTGCCCCCTTCTTCCGGATTCCGGGACTGCTGCGCAGCGACACGGTCGAGCACTATCTCGCCAGCAAGTCGCTGATGGCTTGGAGCGCTGATTTCCCCGCCGATGACTGGCGGCGGATTTCGTCCAAGGAAATCGCCGCCCGTGCCTTGCGCCGGATCGAGGCGCGCGGGCGCGGCATGCTGCTTTTGCACGACATCAAGCCGGCAACCGCTGTTGCCTTGCCAATCATCCTGCACGAGTTGAAAAAGCGCGGCTACCACATCGTGCATGTCGTGCCGGCATCAGCCGAGCATCCGAAGACGGTGACCCGCATCGCCGATTGGGCCTCGCGCAAACACAAGGCTCCCAGCAGCACCGTGGCTTGGCCGCTGCCATCGCTGACGATCGAGACGCTACTCGCCGAACCGACCCTGCCGGTTCCCGATCCGCAAAATCTCGGCCTCGACCTCGCCGGCATGTCGCAACGGCCTGCTTCGTCGTGGCCGCCCGTCGCAACTGTGCCGAGCGATGTCGCGAATGCGAGAGCCCCCACCCTTCCGGTGCCCGAACTGAAAACCTTTGGGATCGGCAGAAATGCGGTCCCGATTTTCGCGGTTTCGGTGCAAAAGCGCTATGCCGTCGGTCGCAGCGCATCGCACCACCGGGTCGCAACCCGCGCGCCGCAGCAGAGCGGCAAGGTGGCCACGTCCCATCATCGACGCCGAGCGACGCCGCGACCGGTCGCGAATGCCGGCACGCCGCATGTTCATGTTGCGCGAAAACCGCCGGGCGCACCCTAATCGCGGTTGACTGGGCTTTCTTACGGGCGGGAGGATTTGCGACCAGCGGTGTTCGCGTGTCCAAGCGTGGCCTTGCGCGCTGAGCGCCACGTCGGTAATTGCGGGCGAGGAGCCAACCGTCGGCCGATTGAGCCGACGAGTGCAAACATATACCGACCGTGCCGAAGGTTCCGGTCAGGCTCGCGCGATTTCGGTCGCGCATGTGGCAAGCTTATCCTTCGCTACCGTGTCGTGTTGCCGCTTGGCTGGAAAGGACACCGGGATGTCGCGGACGCAATGGCGTGTTTGGTTGGCATCGATCGGGTTTCTGTGTGCCTTCACTTCGGCTGCAGTCGCCGAATGGCAGATACCCGGCGAGCGGATCGGCCGCGCCGAGATCAGGTTCGTCGAGGGCAGGAAGACGGTGTTTTCGCTCGCCTGCGGGCACAACATTCTTCTGACGCTGCGCTATCCGGGCAAGCAAGGGCTCAAAAAGCACGCCTCGGTGACCATCCGGAATGCGAACACGAAGATCGTGGTCAATGGCGCTGTCGAGCAGGACGATACTTTCAAGGAAATCATGTTCTCAGCCCTGTGGACCGGCAAGACGACCGATCCCGCCGACCTCGACGCGCTGATGGCGCTGTTTTCGTCCGGTCAGGCGCTCACTGTGAGCGCCGAAGGGAAATCCTTCCCGCTTCCCGCGATCGATCCGGAGCTGCTCAAGACATACCGGGATGAATGCTAGCTCAGCGCCCCCCGGGGCGGTTGACGCTCAGTTCACGTCATCTGCGGGCATCGGTGTCATCGGTGCTCTCGCCTTCACGGCTGGCTCGAAGATGACCGGCGCGCCGAGCTCCGAGAGCGAGAACAGGCGAAACGCCCGCTCACCGTTCATATCGAGAACGCGAAGATCGTCAGTTTCACGCAGGTCTTGCATGACGAGCTGGAAGTGTCCGCCATATTTCTCTTTTACGGCTGAAAGGGGCAGCTCGTAAGCGATGAATTTGTCGATGCCCTTCGCCCGGAACTTCTCGACGAGTGGCGGATCGGTAAATGAGCTATGCGATGTCAGGATTACGAGTGGGCCGCTTCCGACAATTAACAGAGCAGCTTTCATGGCAGACCTCCTGTCGAGCTACGAGGCGCTCGCCGCGCTCACGCCCGAGAAGACTGTTATTGGAAAAGAACTAAATTGGAAATCTAATGATCGAATTCAACAACCGGTTGACGTGCATCAAATCGCCTGGACCAGCGCAGCGGCTCCCGGTCCGCGAACGGCTGCGCGCCCCACGCGAAATTCAGATATTCGCAGCACAATCTCACGAAATGGTGCGGTCGAGAGGACTCGAACCTCCACGGGTCGCCCCACTAGCACCTCAAGCTAGCGCGTCTACCAGTTCCGCCACGACCGCTTGGAGCGCGCCTGTTCGGGTAACCCCGGCGCGTCCGGACTTGTATCGCACGCCGAGACCCAAGGCCCGGAAGCCAAGGCGTTTCGGCGACAGGCGATGCATGTAACAAATCGATCATGCGCGGACAAGGGCGCCCGCCGGGGTCGATTGCGAGCCTCGTTTTCTTCGCTTTTTCCCGGTGAACGCGGGGTCCGGAAGCCAAGGTGCTGGATTCCCGCTCGCGCGGGAATGAGCGGAATAGAAGGCGCGGCTCGCGCCTTCGTGGCGACGGGCGTGGCACCTGCGTCTGTCCTTCCAAGCCGATCCGGCGCGACGGCTGGCCCTTTGTGCCTCACCGCGTTTCTGGCGAGCGGGTCAGCATCCTGCGCACTTCGACGGCGATCCGGCTGCCGCTCACCACCACGGCCCCCTTGGCGACCGGATGATTGTTGATGAGAATGCTGACCTCGTCACTCTCGCTGGCCTCGAGTTCGATGATGGCGCCGCGGCCGAGGCGCAGCACCTGATGGATGGGCATCACGGTCGAGCCGAGAACGACCGCAACTTCGAGCGAGACATTGGTGAGCGTGGCCATCCGGGAATATCCTTGTCGACCGGGATGTTCCGGCTCATGCAAGCCCGAACCCTTAAGGATGAATGAACACGGGTTTGGTTACGAGGTGATTAACGCGCGCATCGATCGGGCGCCGATCGGCGCCCTGCCGCCGTCGGGAAGCCCTGCCGTCGAATGGTGGGTGGGTCCGGCGGCCCTGTCTTATGCGCAGGCGCTCGCGGTGATGGAGGAGCGCGCCGCCGCGGTGGCCTCCGGCCGTGCCCCGGAACTGGTGTGGCTGGTCGAGCACCCTCCCCTCTACACGGCGGGCACCAGTGCCCGCGACAGCGACATCCTTGGCGCGGGCTTTCCGGTGTATCGGAGCGGGCGCGGCGGCCAGCTCACCTATCACGGGCCGGGCCAGCGGGTCGTGTATCTGATGCTCGATCTCAAGCGCCGGCGGCCGGACGTGCGCAGCTTCGTCGCCACACTCGAAGAATGGATCATCCGTACGCTCGCTCGCTTCGAGGTGCATGGCGAACGCCGCGCCGACCGCATCGGCGTCTGGGTGCGGCGCCCCGATAAAGGCGCCGGGCGCGAAGACAAGATCGCGGCGATCGGCATCCGGCTCAAGCGCTGGGTGACCCTGCACGGATTGAGCCTCAACGTCACCCCCGACCTCGGGCATTTCTCCGGCATCGTGCCCTGCGGCATTGCCGACCCGCGCTATGGCGTCACCAGCCTCGCCGATCTCGGCCGTCCAATAACGATGACGGAGGTCGACGCCGCTCTCGCCGCCGAGTTCGAGTGCTTGTTCGGCCGCGCCGAGCCACGCGACGGGCCGCCACCCGAGGCTCCCGCGGCAACGGCGTCGCAGGTCAATCCAGCGTGCGGCGGAAGCGCGTGACCGCAATCGTCATCGCTACCAACATCAGGACGACAAGAGCCAAGCTGTCATAGCGCAGGTCGGACAGCGTCGACCCTTTCAACATGATCGAGCGGACGATGCGCAGGTAATGCGTCAGCGGCAGCCCCTCACCGACATATTGCGCCCATTGCGGCATGCCGGCGAACGGAAACAGGAAGCCCGAGAGCAGCAGGTTGGGCAGGAAGAACATCATCGCCATCTGCACGGCCTGGAGCTGATTCTGCGCCAGCGTCGAGAAGGTGTAGCCGACCGACAGGTTGGTGGCGATGAACAGCGTGGTCAGCACCGCAAGCAGGCCGAGATTGCCGACGATCGGCACCTCGAACAGGAAATGGCCAGCCGTCACGATCATCGTCGCCTGCAGGAAGCCGATCACCACATAGGGCGCGATCTTGCCGAGCATGATCTCCGTTGGAGAGATCGGCATCGCCAGCAGCATCTCCATGGTGCCGCGCTCGGTCTCGCGCGTGACCGCGAGCGCGGTGAAGATCAGCATGGTCAATGTCAGAATGGTGCCGAGCAGGCCGGGCACGATGTTGAGCTGGCTCAACGCGCCGGGATTGTAGCGCGCGTGGGTGCGAATCTCGAACGGCGGCGCCGTGCTGTCGGGAATCGCCCGATCATTGCGCAGCGCGGTCTGCACCAGCGTCCCCAGCGCGGCAAGCGCCGAGCCGGAGGCAACCGGATCGCTCGCATCGGCAGCCACCAGCAGTGCCGGCCGGTCGCCGCGCCGCAGTGCTCGCTCGAAATCGGCGGGAATCTCCACGCCAAACAGTACGGTCCCCGACTGCAGCAGGCGGTCGAATTCCACTTCGCTGCGCACCTGCCGCGTGATCTTGAAATACTTGGTGTTCTCCAAAGCGCGCAGGATGGTGCGTCCGACATCGCTCGATTCCTGCAGCAGCACCGCGGTCGGTAGGTCGCGCGGCTGGGTATTGATGGCATAACCGAACAACAGCAGTTGCATCAGCGGAATGGTGATCATGGTCGCAAGCGAGACGCGGTCGCGACGCAACTGCAGGCCCTCTTTGATCAGCATGGCGCCGACCCGGCGCAGAAAGCCGCGTGGTCGTGCCAATATGCTCATGATCGCTTCACCGTTGCCCGGCCCATCAGATCGATGAACACGTCTTCCAGCGACGGCTCGGAGTGCTGCCAGGCAAGCGCCGGATCATTGCGATAGGGCGCGATCGCCCGTTCGAGCGCGGCAGCGTCGGGGCCGGACACGTGCAGGCTGGCACCGAATGGCGCCACCATGGTGATGCCGTCCGTTGCCGCCAGCTCGGTCGCGAGCCGGGTCAGATCAGGGCCGCTCACGGTGTAGGTCGCAAGATGCGAACCGGCGATCACCTGCTCGACGGTGCCGCGCGCCAGCAGTTCGCCATCGGCGATGTAGGCGATCTCGTGGCAGCGCTCGGCCTCGTCCATGTAATGGGTGGAGACCAGCACGGTGAGGCCCTGTGCCGCGAGCGTATGAATCTCGTTCCAGAATTCGCGTCGCGCTTTCGGATCGACGCCGGCGGTCGGCTCGTCGAGCAGCAGAAGCTGCGGGTCGGGCAGCGTGCAGGCACCGAGCGCGAGTCGCTGCTTCCAGCCGCCGGAGAGTTCCTTCGCAATCTGCTCTTCGCGGCCTTGCAATCCAAGCCGTTCGATCATCGCGCGCGCCGCGCGGCGCGGCTGCGGGATGCCGTAGATGCGGGCGATGAATTCCAGGTTCTCGCGCACCGAGAGGTCCTGGTAGAGGCTGAAATGCTGGGTCATATAGCCGACATGGCGCTTGATCTTGTCGGCGTCGGTGCGGATGTCATAGCCGAGGCAGGTGCCGTGTCCGGAATCGGGCGTGAGCAGGCCGCACAGCATGCGGATCGTCGTCGTCTTGCCGGACCCGTTGGGGCCGAGGAAGCCGTAGATCGCGCCGCGCTTCACCTCCATGGTCAGGTTTTTCACCACCTGCTTGCCGTCGAACGACTTGGTCAAACCTTCGACGGCGATGGCGATATCGCTTGCGGCAGAGCTGTTCATGCGCGACCGGGCAGCATCCGCGAGATCGGTCATCGCGCCCTCCGCCGCCGCCGCGCGCCCCTCGCCGGTGTTTCGCTCGGCTTTGTTTGGCTCTTGCTCGCCGCCTGCGTCCTGCCCTCGTCCGCGGCTTGCGGCTTGCCCTCGCCGGCCGCCGGCATCTTGCCGTCGCCGGCAGCCGGTGTCTTGCCGTTACCTGCAGCCTGGATCTTGCGCTCGCCCGCCACCTGCGTCTTGCCGTCACCCGCGGTCTGAGCTTGGCCGCCGTCCGCCGGCGCCCCGAGGGAGATATCGACCGGCTGACCGACACGCAGCTTGCTCGGATCATTCGGCAGCGCCTCGATGAGAAAAACGAGCTTCGCGCGTTCCTCCAGGCTGTAGATTACCGGCGGGGTATATTCGGCGCTGCGCGAGATGAAATTCACCCGCGCGGTGATGCCGTCGCCGCAGCCGTCGCAATGCACGGACACGGTCTCGCCGTATGAAATCCTCGGCAGCACCGCCTCAGGCACGAAAAAGCGCAGCTTCAGATTCCCGGGCGGCAGGATCGAGAGCACCGGCCGCCCCGCCGTCACCATCTCGCCCGGGCGGAAATAGACCTGCTGGACTGTGCCGGTGACCGGGCTTGCGACCTTGCGGCGGTCGAGTCGGGTCTGCGCGGTGTTGAGACGGGCGCGCGCCGTGCGCAGCGCCGCTTCAGCGTCGTCGTAGGTCTTCTGCGTTCCCGCCTGGTTCTTGAGGAGCGCCGCGGCCCGGTCGAACGCCTGTTGCGCATTCTCGACCTGCGCGTGGTTCAGCCGCACTTCCGCGGTGTAGAGATCGTTTTCCAGCTCGAACAGCGGCGCGCCGGCTTTGACTTGGTCGCCCTCGTGCACCGACAATGTTTCGAGGCGCCCGGTCTCGTCGGGTGCGACAAAAATCAAGTTCGCCTCGACCCAGCCCTGATAGGTTTTCGGCGGCTCGCTGCAGCCCGCCAACATGACGGCAAACGCGAGGATAGCCCACAGCCCGCGAGCAAAGCGTCGCGCCGTCATGCTGCACCTCCCGGACCGAAAAGCTGGTCGAGATGAGCGCGCAACAGTCCGGCGAGATCGATCGGCGCGAAGCGGTCGAACAGCCCGCTCCAGATCACGGCGATCAGCGCCGGCGCCATCACCAATTGGGGGAATTCGCTGAGCCGCTCGTCGCGGATCTCCCCCCGCTTGCGGGCGCGCTCCAACAGGCCACGCAGCACGGCGAGCGCCCGCTCCACCACCTGGTGATAGTAGAACTCGGCAAGGTGCGGAAAACGCGGCCCCTCGGTCATGACCAGCCGCAGCACCTCGCGGCGCTTGGTGTTGTAGATTTCCGTGATGAAGCGCGCGAACAGGCGCTCCATGACGGTGCGGACCGGCAAATCGGTGGCAGGAATGTTTTCGATGTCAGCGATCAGCGGCCCCAGCATCGTGGTGATGAGGTCCTGAAACAGCGCTTCCTTGTCGCGAAAGTGCAGGTAGATCGTGCCCTTTCCAACACCCGCACGGCGCGCCACGTCCTCGATTCGCGTCATTGCAAATCCGCGCTCGGTAAACTCGTCGAGCGCCGCTGCCAGAATAGCGTCGCGGCGCGCGGCGCTGTTCTCGGCGCGCTTGCCGCCTCGCTGCGACCCCTGGGCAGTGTTCGATATCGCTTTCCGCATCGTCTCGAACCGCATTTCCGTCTTTGAGCGCCGCCGCCCAAGACACTGACCGCAGCGCAGCGGGCGTCTTCCCGCACGACGCGCCAATCGCTCGACCATGGCATAGATAATAACTGACTGACCAGTCGGTCAAGTACTGCAGCCATTCCGGAATTTTTGCAAATTCCTGCATTTTATTGCATTTATTACGCAGCGTGCTATTGGCTGGAAAAAACAGTCATGCAAAGCAATTACAAAATAATTTTTGATTGAGTATCAATTGTTTATCATGAAATGCACAAAATACCGACCCTGTTTCCTATATTTGACGTATTCAAAAACTGTGATTTGTATGTGTAGAAAGAGTACCTGCTCTCGCAATGCGCATGCGCAACGCGATGACCTGTATGACACCCGCAGATTTATTTGCGGAATTCTCTGTCGTGCAGCGGCTCGCAGCTTGGCCGGTGGGGACGCTGGACGGGTTCTTTGCTCGTCGGACAGGCTGTCAGCTCGAAATCCGCCGTAAAACGGCTAGCCTGCTCAGAGATTTTGATGCAACCTGTGGATATGTTCTCTACTTGTCGAGCGCAGGCAGCGGCTCCGGGAAACGAGTCGGAAATCTGCGAGGCCTTGCGTCTCGTCGAAAACCAGCTGTCTGTCGGCGCCTGGACTTGGGACCTGTTATCCGGACAGACTTTTTGGACTCCCGGCCTTTACCGGCTGCTCGACCTCGATCCCGCGACCACAGAACCATCGCGCCGATCGTTTGAGCAGGTGATGCATCCGGATGATCGCCACCTGGCGCACGACTTCGACAAGGCGCTGGCCGAGGGGCTGCCGTTCGACCGGCGGTTTCGCATCATCCGCCGCAACGGAAGCGTGCGCTGGCTGCGATGCATCGTCGAAGTGCTGTTCAGCCGGACGGGCGAAGCCACTCGGGCGACGGGGGTTGCCCAGGACATCACCGATCATCAAGAGGCGCTTCAGGTCGAACGTATTTGGCAAGAGTGCTATCACGCACTGCTCAAAGCCGTGAAGTCGCCGGTCTGGACTTCTCGCCCGGACGATCCTTACACCATGGATGTCGAGAATCTCGACAATCTTCCTGAAAGGCCGGAGCGAACGCATTTCCTCGGCTATGCCTGGAAGAACACGATTCATCCCGACGATCTCGACACCATCCTACGGGCATGGGACACAGCTTATAAGACCCACGAGCCTTTCGAATTCGAGAAGCGTGTGCGGCAGGCCGACGGCGCCTATCGGTGGACTCGATCGCGCGTCGCGCCCATCCTCAATACTGACGGATCGGTGCGCGGCTGGGTCGGAACATCCGATGATATCCACGCCGAAAAGGACTGGTCGTCACCCGAGGCACGCCCGCTCACCGGCGCGCAAATCCGCGGGGCTCGCGGCATCCTCAACTGGTCGGTCCGCGATCTGGCCGACAAGGCCGGCATCAGTCCTGCGGTGATCCGCCGCCTGGAAGAACGCGACGATGCGTCCGCAGAGCCCGAGCACGCCAATGCTCCGCTCAGGGCCGCCCTGGAAGAAGGCGGCGTGCAATTCCTCTTCCCGACTGTCGGAAAGCCGGGCGTAAGGCCGATCTAGCGCATGATCCCGAAAAGTTGCAGACTTTTCGGAAAAGATCATGCGACAAAACAAAAAGATAAAGAACGCAACCCGATTCAAACTCAAGCGATCGCGTTTAAAACAAGAGCGGACTCTGCGCCTTTCGCGGCACGGCGCCGCTACTCCGCGGCCACTGATGTAGCCGTGCGCGATGCCGCCGCAACGCCGCGCGGATCGTAGTTGAGGATCGGCGCGAGCCATTTCTCCGCCTCGGCAATGTTCCAGCCCTTGCGCCGCGCATAATCCTCGACCTGGTCGCGCTCGATCTTGCCGACGCCGAAATAATGCGCTTGCGGATGGCTCAAATAGAGCCCGGACACCGAGGCGCCCGGCCACATCGCGAAGTTTTCGGTGAGCTTGACGCCGATCGCGTCGCCACCGCCCACCATCGCGAAGAGTGCCGCCTTCTCCGTGTGGTCCGGCTGCGCCGGATAGCCAGGCGCCGGGCGGATGCCGCGATATTTTTCAGTGATCAGCTCTGGGGGGCTCAGTGACTCGTCCGGCGCAAAACCCCAGAATTCGCGGCGCACGCGCTCATGCATGCGCTCGGCGAATGCTTCGGCGAGGCGGTCGGCCAGCGCTTTGACCATGATCGCGGAGTAATCGTCGTTGGCGCCCTTGAAGCGCGCGGAGACCTGCTCCTCGCCAATGCCCGCGGTCACGATGAAGGCGCCGAGATAATCCGGTACGCCGCTTGCAGCCGGCGCGATGAAATCAGCCAGCGCGACATTCGCCCGGCCCTCGCGCCGCGCCAACTGCTGGCGCAGCGTATGCAGGGTCAGCATCGGCTCAATGCGCGTCTCGTCGGCATAGAGAACGATGTCGTCGCCCGCGCTCGCAGCGGGCCAGAAGCCGATCGCCGCCGCCGGATGAAACCAGTTCTCGCGCACGATCGTTTGCAGCATCGCCTGCGCGTCCTCGAATACCGTACGCGCCGCCGGCCCAAACTTGTCGTCCGACAGGATGGCCGGATATTTGCCGGTCAGTTCCCAGGTCGCGAAAAACGGCGACCAGTCGATATAGGGCACGAGCTCTGCGAGGTCGTAGCCGGTGAACACCCGCGTGCCGATGAATTGCGGACGCGGCGGCTGATAGCCTCCCGACCAGTCGAGCTTGAGGGCGTTGGCGCGCGCCGCGCTGAGCGAGAGCCGCGTCTTCTGCTCCTCTCCGCGCGCATGCGCGGCGGCGAGCCGGGCATATTCCTTGCGCAGCTCGACGACATAGGCCGGCCGCTGCGCCGCCGACATCAGCGCCGAGACGACGCCGACGGCGCGGCTCGCGTCGTTCACGTAGACCGCCTGACCACGCCGGTAGTTCGGATGGATCTTCACTGCGGTATGCACGCGGCTCGTGGTGGCGCCACCGATCAGCAGCGGAAGGTCGAAGTCCTGCCGCTCCATCTCGGCGGCGACATGGCACATTTCATCGAGCGACGGCGTGATCAGCCCGGACAGACCGATAATATCGGCGCCCTCCGCCTTCGCCGTCTCCAGGATTTTCGCCGCCGGTACCATCACGCCGAGATCGACCACGTCGTAATTGTTGCTCTGGAGCACGACGCCG
>CAZTTL010000027.1:0-179 GCA_964616635.1 uncultured Rhodoplanes sp.
GCCAGCTCGTGGCAGCCCTCGTCGACGATGCACACGTCATAGCCCGGCATGGCGACGGTCGGGGAGCCGAGCTTGACCGGAAGCTGGCCGAGGCCAACCGGGTTGCCGGCGATGGCCCAGGCGGTTTCCGTCTGCCACCAGTGGTCGATCACCGGAACCCCGAGCAGCTTCTCGGCCCA
>CAZTTL010000027.1:189-7714 GCA_964616635.1 uncultured Rhodoplanes sp.
CTCGCCGGCCAGGAACAGCGTCCGGAACTTGGAGAGGTCATACTGGCTGAGCAGCTTGCCTTCCGGGTCTTCCTTCTTGATGGCGCGGAAAGCCGTCGGCGCCGTGAACATGGTCACGCAATTATGCTCGGAGATCACCCGCCAGAAGGCGCCGGCATCAGGGGTACCGACCGGCTTGCCCTCGTAGAGGATGGAGGTGCAGCCGTGGAACAGCGGCGCATAGACGATATAGCTGTGCCCGACCACCCAGCCGACGTCGGACGCCGCCCAGTAGACTTCGCCCGGATCGACGCCATAAAGATTCTTCATCGTCCATTTAAGCGCGACCATATGGCCGCCATTGTCCCGGACGACGCCTTTGGGCATGCCGGTGGTGCCTGACGTGTAAAGAATATAGAGCGGATCCGTCGCGAGAACCGGCACGCAGTCCGCCTTCTTGCCTGCCTTTAGGGCGGCAGCGCGCAATTCGGCCCAGTCGTAGTCGCGACCGGCGGTCAATTCGGCCGTTACCTGCGGCCGCTGCAGGATGATGCAGGCGTCGGGCTTCGCCGATGCGAGATTGATGGCCTCGTCGAGCATCGGCTTATAGGGGATCACGCGCCCGACCTCGATGCCGCAGCTTGCCGAGAGGATCAGTTTCGGCTTGGCATCATTGATGCGGGTCGCCAGCTCTTTCGGGGCAAAACCGCCGAACACGACCGAGTGAATGGCTCCGATCCGGGCGCAGGCGAGCATGCCGAACAGCGCCTCGGGGACCATCGGCATATAGAGAATGACGCGGTCGCCCTTCTTGACGCCGGCGTCCTGCAGCATCGCGGCCAGCGTGCTGACCTCGATGAGGAGCTCACTGTAGGTGAAGGTCTTCTTGGTGCCAGTGACCGGCGAATCGTAGATCACCGCCGGCTGGGCGGCGCGGCCGCCGAGCACATGGCGATCGATCGCATTGTAGCAGGTGTTGCAGACGGCGCCGACGAACCAGCGCCCATAGACCCCTTGGTTCGGGTCGAACACCGCCTTGGCCTTCTCGAACCAGTCGATCTCTTGTGCCGCTTCCCCCCAGAAACCGTGCGGATCGGTCTTGGCGCGCTCATAGACCTCGTAATAACGGCTCGCGGGCCGTTCGCTCATCGGCTGGGCAGACGCTGCGGATGTTGACACGAGCGCTATCCTCCTTTTTGCGCCGCCAAGTGCGGACTCATCGTCGACTGCGCACGAGCGGGGACTTCAAACATTTTGATGGGGATTGTGCCCAATTGGGGCGGGTTGGCAAGTGCGTCGGATTGGCTGAGCAACTGCGGGTGCTGCCTTGCGCAGCAACGCATCAGCGCGCGTCGCGCGGCATTTCAGGCGGGATACGAAGAAAGCTCGGGCAAACCGAACAATAGACTGATTGAAGACGCGGGTGCGGTCGAGCGATCAAAGTTGTTGCTTAGAAAAAAATCTGCCGGCCCGTGACCGGAGCCGGCAGATTTACGCAAGATTCCCTTGACCTTACAGGACGGCGTCCGACGGGACGCGGCTCAATGCACGCTGACCTGCTGGCGTAGCCTGGCAATCGCGTCCTTCACTTGCAACTTGCGGCGCTTCAACTGGGCCAACTCGAGATCATCTACGGAGGGGTGCTGAAGCATTTCGCTCAGTTCCGCCTCCAGCAACCGATGTTTGAGTTCGAGTTCCGCAAGTCCGACCGTGGCCATGTGGCAAATCTCCTCAGGTAGTCTGCTCAAGCTACGTAGTTTGCCACGACTGCCGGCTTCTGTCGACGTTCTTTCCTTGTGCAGAGCAACATTCCGTTCGAAATCTTACCGCTTCAACGGCAGAACCTTGAAAATTGCGATCACAAGGGTGATACATGGAACAAGACGCGGTCGCCGAGGGAATCGGGGCATGGATGACCGCGGCCCCTCTGCGGCGACGCAATGAATGACGAGAGCGAATCTGACCTGCGGGCGCAACTGGCGCGCCTGCAGCAGGAGCATCGGGACCTCGATGCGGCAATTATGGCGTTGCAAGATGCGCCGGGTTCGGACCTGCTGCAAGTTCAGCGGCTGAAGAAGCGCAAGCTTTGGCTTCGCGACCGGATCTCCTTCATCGAGGATCAGATCACGCCCGATATCATCGCGTGACCTTGGCCGGGCTGCTGCGCCGCGCGCGCTTGCGCTGATACATCGCCGCATCGGCCTTCGCTAATGCAAAAAACGGTTCGTTGCCGAGCGGCGCCATGCCCGCGGAGGCGCGCACCGAGACCGCGACGCCTTCCCATTCGATCACCGTCTCGGCGATCGCCTGTTCCAGCGCCGCCAGCTTGGCGTGCGCGTCGGCATCGCTCAAGTTCCACAGCAGCAAGGCGAATTCGTCGCCGCCGAGGCGCGCAATGGCGTCTGAAGCGCGGATATTGCGCTTGATCACAAAGGCGATCGCCTGCAGGAGGGCGTCGCCCGCGGCATGGCCATGGCGGTCGTTCACGGCCTTGAAGCCGTCGAGATCGAGATAGGCCAGCACAGCGCGTCCGCCATAGCGCTTGATATAGGAGTCAGCGCGTTCGATCTCCCGTTGAAAGCCGCGCCGGTTCAAAAGCTCGGTCAGGGGATCGAGGACGGCATAGGTCTCGAGCTCCCGCAGCTTGGCGCGCATCTCTTCCAGTTCGTCCTGAAGACGGGCGATCTGACGGATCAGCCGGGCATGCTCGGAACGGTTCGGCGCCGGCGGACCTGCGGCTTTCCCAGGCTCGACCAACGAAGCCCCACGTGCGCTCGGCGCGCGCGGATCAGCGACGAGGTCGGATAGCGGCGCAGCGATCGGGTCGGCATGCTTTGGCATTCAGTCCCCTCGACCCGGGCAGTTTAATTGATTCGTCAAGACGCAATATGGCGGACGAGCCTTGCCCCCGGCACCACCATTCCTATAATCCGCGTCTCTTGCGGCGCAGCGAAAGCCGAGACAGGGCGATTTCGAGCATCCGATGGCGGCAGAACCGGTGGCGATCATCATGGGGAGCCAATCCGATTGGGCGACCATGCAACATGCCGCGGCGACGCTCGATGCCTTGCAGATCGGCTATGTGACCCGCATTGTCTCCGCCCACCGGACGCCAGAGCGGCTCTACGCCTTTGCCAAGGGAGCGCAGGCGGCGGGATTCAAGGTGATCATCGCCGGGGCAGGGGGCGCCGCGCATCTGCCGGGCATGACGGCGGCCTTGACCACGCTGCCGGTGTTCGGCGTTCCGGTGGAATCAAAAGCCCTGGCCGGCCTCGATTCGCTCTATTCGATCGTGCAGATGCCGCCGGGCGTGCCGGTCGGGACACTGGCGATCGGCCGGGCGGGTGCGATCAATGCCGCGCTGCTTGCCGCGAGCGTGCTCGCTTTGGCCGACAGCGCCCTCGGCGAGCGGCTCGCCGCCTGGCGCGCCCGTCAGACTGCGGCGGTTGCCGAGGCGCCGTCATCCGAGGGCGGCACGTGACCATTCCGCAGCGTCCCGTGCCGCAGCCGCACCAACCCCAGCACCCACTCGGACCGGACGCGACCATCGGCATTCTCGGCGGCGGACAACTCGGGCGCATGCTCGCGCTTGCTGCGGCCCGGCTCGGCTACAAGTGCCATGTGATGTGTCCGGAGCCGCTGTCCTGCGCCTTCGATGTGGTCCGGCGCGTCACGGAAGCCGACTACACTGACAAAGCCGCGCTCGATCGCTTTGCCGACGATGTCGATCTCGTCACCTTCGAGTTTGAAAACATCCCGGCGGAAACGGCGGCTTTTCTCGCCGCGCGCAAGCCGGTACTGCCCGACCCGCAGGTGCTGGCGACGACCCAGGATCGGCTGACCGAGAAGACTTGGCTTGCCAAGCTCGGGATAGCGACGGCTGATTTCGCGCCAGTGAACCGGCCGGGCGACCTCGCCCGCGCGCTCGCCAAGATCGGCACCCCCTCCATCCTGAAGACGCGGCGGTTCGGCTATGACGGCAAAGGCCAGGCGGCCATCCGTGACGGCGATGATCCCGCGACGGCCTGGCGCGAGATCGGGGCGCAGCCGGCCATCCTCGAGGCATTCGTCGCCTTCGAACGCGAGATCTCCGCCGTCATCGCGCGCGGGCAGGATGGCCGTACCGCCTGCTTCGACGTTGCCGAAAACGAGCATCGCGAGCATATCCTCAAGATTTCGCGCGTTCCGGCGGCGATTGCGCCCGCGCTTGCCGAGGAAGCGCGGAGCATCGCCACGAGGATCGTCGAGGCTTTTTCTTATGTCGGGGTGCTGGCGGTGGAGATGTTCGTGGTCAAGGACGGCATGGGCCACGCGGTCTTCGTCAACGAAATCGCGCCGCGGGTGCACAATTCCGGGCACTGGACGATCGACGGCTGCTCGGTCTCGCAGTTCGAGCAGCATATCCGCGCCGTCGCCGGCCTGCCGCTTGCGGTCCCACGCCGCCACGCGGCGCGCGCCGAGATGATCAATCTGATCGGGGCGGAGGTTGAAGATTACCGCAAATGGCTCGACATTCCCGGCGCGGCGGTGCATCTCTATGGCAAGCCCGCCGTGCGGCCCGGCCGCAAAATGGGCCATGTGACACGGCTGCTCGACGATTAGGCAGGTCGGGCCGAAGCAACATTGGCACGCTGCGCCTCGTCGGTGAGGGGCGCATGATGGACTTTGTGCCCTGTTTCTGGTAAATCGCAGCAACTCGCGAAGCCCGCGCGGCCGGAAGCCTGGACCGCGGCGGTGGCTCGCGCACACTCTTAGGACCGGTTACGAGAGGATCACGCTTGCAGGTACTCGTTCGCGACAACAATGTCGACCAAGCCCTTAAGGCGCTGAAGAAGAAGATGCAGCGCGAGGGTATTTTCCGCGAGATGAAGCTTCGCGGTCATTATGAGAAGCCGTCCGAACGGAAGGCACGCGAGAAGGCGGAGGCCATTCGCCGAGCGCGCAAGCTCGCCCGCAAGCGGGCGCAGCGAGAAGGCCTGATACCCGGCAAGCCGAAGCCGACGCTTCGCGGGGCCGGCGCGGCCGGCGGTCGTCCGTCAGCCGGTGGCGGCGGCCCGCCGCGATTCGGCCGCTGACAACTCTCAAAAGCATGAATGGACGCATGCGCGGGCAGGCTCGAGCCTGCGCAAGCGGGTTCGGTTGCCGCAAAACCGCCGCTGTCCTTCTGGTATCCATGCATCAGGCGATCGTCCGGTCGATTCCCGGAGGTTCTTGACTGCGTGATGAGGCGACCATGACTGAACGGCGTTTGCGGCCGGCCGTGACGAGCCTGCGCCGCATGGTCGTGCTGGCAAGCTTCGCGCTCGCCGGCTGTTCATCGATGATGAACATGCCGCTGACGCCGTCCGACGACTCCGCCTCGGCCGCTTCGCCTGCCAATCTCACCTCGCTCACCCAAGTGGTGAGCAACAATCCCAATGATCCGCAGGCCTACAATATGCGCGGCTCGGTCCTCGGCCAGGGCGGGCGCTATCAGGATGCGCTTGCCGATTTCGACAAGGCGATCGCGCTCGATCCGAATTATGCGCAGGCTTACGCCAATCGCGGCCTCGCCTATCGCCAACTGGGCCAGCTCGATCTCGCGCTTGCCGACTATGATCGCGCGCTGGGGATCGATAATAGCTACGCGGTCGCCTATGTCGGACGCGGCATGGTCCGTCGCGACAAAGGCGAACTGTTGCAGGCTTTGCAGGATTTCAACAAGGCGATCCAGATCAGGCCGGACAATGCCCAGGCCTATTATAATCGCGGCCTGCTTTATCAGAGCCAGCATCAACACCAGTATGCGATCGATGATTTCTCGACCGCGATCGGGCTGTCGCAGCAGCAGGCCGAACCTTTCATCGCGCGGGGCTTGAGCTATCTCGCGGTCAATGATCTGAAAGCTGCAGCCGGCGATTTCGACGACGCAGTGCAGATCGAGCCGACAAACTACCAGGCCTGGACCAGTCGTGGTCTTGTCTACGAGCGCACCGGCGACAAGGAAAAAGCGGCGGGCTGCTACGCCAAGGCGCTCTCCATCCGGCGCGATTACCGGGCGGCGATGGCTGGCTTCAAGCGCGTCGGTGGCGATCCGACCAAGACCTATAGCAATTACAACTGAGCAGCATCGCGCTTGATTGCTTCTTGATTTCGGATGCAGGGGAAAGCAAGCGTCTCTTGGCGCGGGTGCACGGTCGACGCAGAAACCGGCAAGCGCGGGCGCAGCTAGAGCGAATTCCGTTCTAACAGAATCGGAATTCGCTCTATTTCGCTTTGCGTGATCGCATCTTCTGCGGCGAACCGGCGCCCACTTCGCCGGAAAATGCTCTAATAAAGAACCGGCCGGGGGAGACACCATGACCCTCAACGTCAATTCGCCGCATGCGCGCGATATTCGCGGTTACCTTCACCCCTATACCAACGCGGCGCTGCATGAAGAGATCGGCCCGCATATCATCACCCGCGGCGAAGGCATCTATGTCTACGACATTGCCGGCAAGCGCTATATCGAGGGCCTCGCCGGCCTGTGGTGCGCGGCGCTCGGCTTCAGCGAAAAGCGCCTCGTCGAGGCGGCGACCCGGCAACTCAATACGCTTCCCTTCTATCATGGCTTCGCGCACAAGGCGGTCGAGCCGGCGATCGAGCTTGCCGACTACCTGGTCAGCCGCGCCCCGGTTCCGATGTCGAAGGTGTTCTTCGCCAATTCCGGGTCGGAGGCGAACGACACCCAGGTCAAGCTGGTCTGGTATTACAACAACGTTCTCGGCCGTCCGCAGAAGAAGAAGATCATCGCCCGCAAGGGCGCTTATCACGGCATAACGGTCGCGTCCGGCAGCCTGACCGGCCTTGCTTATGCACAGCAGGCCTTCGATCTGCCGATTGCCAATATCCTGCACACCGACTGCCCGCATCACTATCATTTTGCCGCGCCCGGCGAGTCCGAGGAGCAGTTCAGCGCGCGCCTCGCCGCCAATCTCGAAGCGCTGATCGCGCAGGAGGGCCCCGACACGGTGGCCGCCTTCATCGCCGAGCCGTTCCTCGGCGCCGGCGGGGTGGTGCCACCGCCCAAGGGCTATTTCGAGGCGATTCAGCCGATCCTGCAGAAACACGACATCCTGTTCATCGTCGACGAGGTGATCAGCGGCTTCTATCGCACCGGGCACATGTTCGCGTCCGAGATTTATGGTCTCAAGCCCGATCTGATCACGCTCGCCAAGGCGCTTTCATCGGCCTATCAGCCGATCGCCGCGGTGATGATGACGGAGAAAATCTATCAGGCGGTGGTCGAGGGTAGTCGCCGCTTCGGCATGTTCGGCACCGGCTTTACCTATTCCGGCCATCCGGTGCCGGCCGCGGTCGCGCTGGAGGCGCAGCGCATCTATGACGAGCGCGATATCGGCAGCCATGTGCGCGAATTGATCCCGCGCTTCCGTCGGCGTTTGGCGCAAATTGGCGAGCGTCTGCTGGTTGGCGAGGTGCGCTGTGCCGGCCTGATCGGCGGCATCGAGCTGGTCGCCGACAAGGCGGCCAAGAAGAATTTTGAGACCCAGCGCAAGGTCGGCGG
>CAZTTL010000027.1:7814-19467 GCA_964616635.1 uncultured Rhodoplanes sp.
GCGCCCAGGCAGTTGGGTTACGCGCGCGCGCGTTCCGCCCGCCGGCTTTTCAAATCCACGGTGCGATCGGGGATGGTGATGCGGAAGGTCGCGCCGATCGTGCCTTCGATCAGGCGGATTTCGCCGCCATGCGCCCGTACCAGCTCGGCCGCGATTGGCAGGCCGAGGCCGGTGCCGCCGGAGCGGGTCGAGCCCTGGAACGCTTCGAACAGATGCTCGCGCGCCCGCGTCGTCAGGCCGGGCCCGGTGTCGGACACTTCGAGCACGACCACGGCGCCCTCGCGTCGGCCGGTGATCCGCATCTGGTCGCGCGTCGGATCGTTGGGCTTGCGCCCCTCCAGCGCCTGGATCGCGTTGCGGATGAGGTTGATCAGCACCCGCAGCATCTGGTCATAGTCGGCATCGATCATCAGCCCGCGTTCGATTGACGGCACCCAGCCGATCGGCCCTTCCGGGGATAGCCCGACGGACTCCCGCGCTTCGGTCACGAGAGCGTCGACCTCGAACACCTCGCGATTGGGCGCCGGCTCCTGCCCGCGCCCATAGGACAAGGTCGTCTCGCAGAAGGCGATCGCGCGCTCGAGCGCCAGCATCAGCTTGGGTGCGAAGCGCTGCACTTGCGGGTCGGCAATATTGCCGAGCCGGTCTGAGATCAGCTGCGCCGAGGCGAGCATATTGCGAAGGTCGTGATTGATCTTGGAAACGGCGAGGCCCAGCGCCGCTAGCCGGTAGCGTTGCGCCAGCATCGAGGCGAGGTCGTGCTGCATGGCGGCAAGCTCGCGTTCGGCATGGCCGATCTCATCACGCCGCGCCGATGCCGCGATGATCCGCGCGGGATTCTCGGGGTCGGCGCGAAAACCCGTGATGCTCGCGGTGATACGGTGAAGCGGGCGCACAAAGAGATAGTGAAGCGCGAGGTAAACCAGCGCGGCGGTGATCGCCGAAATGATCAGCGACAACAGCAGGACGTTACGGGAGTAACGCCACATCGCGTGCTTCAGCGGCCCGACCGGCAGCACGATTTCGACGAATTCCCCGCCTTGGGGAGCCGGACCGACCGCGCGGATGAGGTCGTTATCATCGGCGGACAAGAGAATCGCGAAAGCATCGACGATCGCGGTGAGCGGGGAGGTCGCGCGCACGTCGACATTTTGCAGGACGTCATGAGTCGGCAAGTCGGAGGTCGCGAGCAGACTGCGCTGTTGCCCGGTCTTCATCGCGAAGGCATGTGCGCCGATACTGTCGAGAATCTGGCGGGTGAGACTATCGGACACCATGCCGCTCGGTGCTGCATCGAGAACAAGCGCCGCCGTCTGCGCCGCCGCCAGGCGGTCGTTCAACCAGCTCAGCCGAAAATTCGCAACCGACGGGACATAGATCAGCACTTCGGCCAGCATCACGAAGACGATCGTGAGCACCAACAGCTGACCTGACAGACCGAAGCGGCTGGTGCGATGGTCCGGGTCCCGCGCGCTCGGAGGAGGATTATCCGTGTCCTGCATTCGCGCCCGTCTGCGTCATCCCAGGTAACGCAGCCATGCAATCATGCGCCGCACGGCTGTATTCGTCAAACTACGCCCATAAAAGCTGATGGCGGCGCGCTTGCCGATTTCCGCCAGCGTTGGATAGGCAACCGTCATCCCGGCCAAGGCGCCGACATTCAGCTTCCGCCCGATCGCGAGCGTATAAGTCGCGATCAGTTCGCCGGCATGGGAGCCGACAATGGTGGCGCCGACAAGGCGCCCGCGCGGGGTGGTCACCAGCTTGATGTGCCCCTCGGTTTCACCCTCGGCCCGCGCCCGATCGTTCTCGAGATAGGGCCAGCGCAGCAAGTTGATCGGCCTGCCGCGGCCCTTCGCCTCGTTTTCTGTCAGCCCGACCTGCGCAAGCTCAGGATCGGTGAAGATCACGGCGGGTAGGGTAAGCTCGTCAACCCGCACCGGCAGGCGGAACAGCGCGTTCCTGATCACCAGCCCGGCATGGTAGTTCGCCACATGGGTGAATTGCGGCCCGCCGGCGGCATCCCCGATGGCATAGACGCGACGGTTCGTGGTGCGCAGGCCGCGGTCGACGCTCACGCCTTGGGGCGAAAAGGCGATGCCGGCGCGCTCAAGGCCGAGATCGTCCACGTTCGGTTTGCGGCCGACAGCGACCAGGAGATGCGAGCCGATGATCGTCTCCGCGCCCTGTCCGGAGTCGACGACGAGCGCAATATCGCCGCCTGGCGCGGCCGGTGGCTTTACGGTTTTGACCGCCTGCCCAGCGCGGATCACGACGCCCTCACGCCGCAATGCGGCGAGCACGGTCTCCACAGCCTCGGGATCGCTGCGGCCGAGCGGCGTTGCCGCCTCGACGACGGTGACTGCGGCACCAAGCCGCCGAAAGGCCTGGGCGAGTTCGAGGCCGATGGCGCCGCCGCCGATCACCAAGAGGTGGCGGGGGCATGCGGTTAAATCGAACACGGTCTCGTTGGTGAGATGGGGCGTCTCGGCGAGGCCAGGGATCGGAGGAATGATGGGCGAGGAGCCAGTCGCGACGACAAAGCGCCGCGCTTTCACGGTGACATCATCGTCGACCGCAACGGTCTCTGCATCAACGAAGCGGGCATGCCCCTTGAGCACGCGCACACCGAGCCCGGAAAAACGCGCGACCGCGTCGGTCGGCGCAATCGAAGCAATGACGCGATGAATGTGGGCGTGGACTGCAGCAAAGTCGATCGCCGGTGGCCCGGCGGTGATCCCGAATCGCGGCGCATCGAGAATGCCTTTCACGTGCTTTGCCGCTGCGATCAACGCTTTCGAAGGGACGCAGCCGTAGTTCAGGCAGTCACCGCCCATCTTGCCTTTTTCGATGAGCACGACGGGAACGCCGAAGGCCGTCGCGGCGGCGGCGACCGAGAGCCCGCCCGAGCCGGCGCCGATCACGCAGATGTCCGGCTTGAGAAGTTCGCTCATGGGGTTGGCGCCTTTGTTCCGCTTCGGTTGCGGCCGGGCTTGGCGTTTCGGCCAATTACCCCGGTCTTCGCTCGCGGGTTGCCTTCCATTTCCTGATGGCGACCGGCATCAGGACCGCGACGCCGAGCACGACCAGCGCTGCGATCAGTCGCGGGGTGAGGACGGATTCGAGGTTGAATGCGGGCCGGCAATCGGTCCGACCCGCGGCGCGGCACGCCTCGTAAGCGGCGGTCTGGTCGGCGATCGTGCTGTTGAGCCCCGCGCCAAAGAAAGCAAAGGCAAAGGTCAGGGGGAAGATGCCGAGCGCGGTTGCGGCAACGAAGGTTGAAAGCCGCACGCCGAGCAAGGCAGGCACAATATTGACCAGCCAGAAGGGAAATGCCGGAACGAGGCGCAGGAACAAGAGGTAGTTGAAGGCGTCACGGCGGAACCCGTCGGCGAGCTTTTCCGCAAACGGGCCGGCCCGCTTGATCAGCCAGCCGCCGAGCGCGGTGCGTGCGATCAAAAAAAGGATGGAAGCTCCCACCAGCGCACCGATGAAGGCGCCAATCCCGCCAAAAACTGCTCCAAAGATCAACCCTCCCGATACGGTCAGGATCAAAGCGCCGGGAATCGAGAGCGCGACCACGATGATATAGAGGGCGACAAAGCTCGCAAAGGCTGTGAACGGGTGTTCGCCGACGAAAGTATCAATTGCCGCGCGATGGCGGATCAGCGTCGCGAATGACAATTCGCGTTGCAAACCCGTGGCAAAGACCAGCACCGCAGCAGCCGCAAGGAGCGCGATCGCCGCGATGGCGGTCACGCGTCGCGCGCGCGGCGAGCGCGGGGCGGGGCCGTTTTCTGCCATCGGCTCGTCGTCTGCCATCGGCGTGTTCGGGGCCATCGGCGTATTGGTTGGGGACCATCTGTGAGGCGGTGAGCCGGATTGATCTACCGGTATTTTCGCGACCGACGGAGGCGATGTTACGATTGGTGAAATCCGGCCGCGTTAACCTTCGGCTCAGGCAAGGCGAAACCCCGGCCAAGCCGAGCCAAGCCGAGCCGGCTCACATTGACGAGAACAGGCCCCTCCCGTATAAGCCGCGAAACTCTTCCAGCCGCGCGATCTGCGACAGGTTTGATCTGCGCAACGCCGCCGAGGCGCTAGCGGCCGTGGCCGGACGACCTCGAGAAGCGGAGACGATACCCGTGAAGCGGACCTATCAGCCCAGCAAACTGGTGCGCAAGCGCCGCCACGGTTTTCGCGCCCGCATGGCGACAAAAGGCGGTCGCAAGATCATCAATGCGCGTCGCGCGCGGGGCCGCAAGCGGCTTAGCGCGTGACCGCGCACATGCCGGCCAGGCTTTGCTCTGATGCAGCGCTTGAAACAGCGCGCGGACTTCATCGCTGCCGCGGCGGGGACGAAGATACCCCGGGCGGCGTTCATCCTGCAGGCGCGCGAGCGCGGCGATGAGGCGCCGGCGCGGGTCGGTTTCACGGTGACCAGGAAGGTCGGTAGCGCGGTGGAACGCAACCGCGTGCGCCGCCGCCTTCGCGATATTGTGCGGCGATCGGCCGCGGAAGGATTGCCGGCCGGGCGTGACTACGTGCTGGTCGGCAGGCGTGCCGCGCTCGATCTGCCATTTGACCAGATGATGCACGATTTTCTCACGGCCTTGGCCCAGGCGCACCGGCGGCGTTCAACAGCGAGAGCATCAGCGTCGGTACGCAAGCGAGCGAAAGGCCCAGGGGCCGGCACGAGCATGCAATGAGCGAACATAAGAACACCATTCTGGCGATCGTCTTGTCGGGGATTATCCTGCTGGCTTGGCAGTATTTTTTCGGCGTGCCGCAGATGGAGAAGCAGCGCCAGGAGGCATTGCAGCGTCAGGCCCAGCAACAGACAGAGACGACGTCGAAGCCGACGCAACCGTCAGCGCAGCGCTCGGGAGAGACCACCGCGCCGGGAGCGGTACCGCCCGCTGCGCCGGGAACGAGCCCGCCGCCGCCGACCACGAGCGCGCGCGCGGTCGTGCTTGCCGCCGGTCACCGCGTCGCCATCGATACACCGGACATCAAGGGCTCAATCAACCTGAAGGGGGCGCGGATCGACGACGTTTCGCTCGTGCGCTACCGCGAAACGGTCAATCCGAATTCACCGGCGATCGTGCTGCTGTCGCCATCAGGCACGCCGCATCCCTTCTATGCCGAGTTCGGCTGGGTGGGCACAGCGGGCGCGTCAGTAAAACTGCCCGGCCCCGATACCGTCTGGCAGCAGGAAGGATCGGGCATACTGACGCCAGCGCACCCGATCACGCTGGTCTACGATAACGGCGAAGGACTCCAATTCCGGCGCACCATCTCCGTCGACGACAAATACCTGTTCACGCTGAAGGATGACGTCGTCAACAAGACCGGCGCACCGGTCACCATCTATCCCTATGGGCTGGTATCGCGCCACGGCCTACCGGAGCATCTCAGCGCCTCCTCCATTCTGCATGAAGGCCTGATCGGCGTCATGGGTGACAAGGGCCTGCAGGAGGTGTCCTACAGTAAGATCGATGACAAGAAGGTGCTGACTTTCGACGTCACCGATGCGTGGCTCGGCATCACCGATAAATACTGGGCGGCGACGCTGCTGCCGGACATCACGGCCCATCTCCAGGCGCGGTTTTCCGCGGGAACCGCCGGCACCACGCCAACCTACCAGTCCGATTATCTGCTCGATGCCGTGACCATCGCGCCCGGCGCGACCGGCTCGGCCAGCGGCCGGCTGTTTGCCGGGGCAAAGCAAGTGAGCGTCGTCGACGGCTACGACAAGGCGCTCCATCTCAATCGTTTCGAGCTGCTGATCGATTGGGGCTATTTTTACTTCATCACCAAGCCGATGTTCATGGTGATCGACTTCTTCTACCGCTGGACCCACAATTTTGGCATCGCCATCCTGATCGTCACCGTGCTGGTGAAGATCCTGTTCTTCCCGCTCGCCAACAAATCCTATGCCTCGATGGCGAGGATGAAAGCGATGCAGCCGCAAGTGGCGGCGCTCCGCGAGCGCTGGCCGGATGACAAGGTCAAGCAGCAGCAGGAGATGATGGAGCTCTACAAACGCGAGAAGATCAATCCGATTGCCGGTTGCCTGCCGATGGTGATCCAGATCCCAGTGTTCTTCTCGCTCTATAAAGTGCTCTACATCACCATCGAGATGCGGCACGCGCCGTTCTTCGGCTGGATTCACGACCTCTCCGCGCCCGACCCGACCAATGTCTTCAACCTGTTCGGCCTGCTGCCGTTCGATCCGACCATGGTGCCGGTGATCGGCTCGTTCCTGCATCTCGGCGCCTGGCCGCTGATCATGGGCGTGACCATGTGGATGCAGATGAAGCTCAACCCGTCGCCGCCGGACCCCACCCAGAAGATGATCTTCGACTGGATGCCGTTGATCTTCACTTTCATGCTGGCGAACTTCTCGGCCGGGCTGGTGATCTACTGGGCGTGGAACAATACGCTGTCGGTGATCCAGCAGTCCGTCATCATGAAGCGCAACGGTGCCAAGATTGAGCTGTTCGACAATCTCAGGGGCACCTGGGGCGCGGTGAAAAACCGGGTGGAAAGCCTGCTGAAGAAGACATGACGACCGCCGCCACGCTCTCGGCAGCGTTGGGGCCCGGCGAGCTTGGCGCCGGGCACAAGCTGTTTGCTGGCGAGTGGCGTTTTCTCGGCGCCGCATCCTCGATGGCAACGCTACCGCCGCCGCGCGGCGTCGAGGTTGCCCTTGCGGGCCGTTCGAATGTCGGGAAATCGAGCCTCGTCAACGCGCTCACCGGCCGCCACGCGCTGGCGCGCGTGTCGCATACGCCCGGGCGCACGCAGGAACTGATCTTCTTCGCGGCGAGCGAGGCATGGAAGCTTGTCGACATGCCGGGTTACGGCTATGCGGCAGCCCCCAAAGCGAAGGTCGCGGCCTGGACCGGCCTGATCCACGCCTATCTGCGCGGACGCGCCAATCTTGCCCGGGTCTATGTGTTGATCGACGCGCGCCATGGCATCAAGAGTGCCGACGAGCCGGTGTTCGATCTTCTCGACGAGGCGGCGGTGAGCTACCAGGTGGTGTTGACCAAAGCGGATGAGATCGGCGACGGCGCGCTGGCGGACTGCATCGCTGCGACGGGAGAAGCGCTCGGCAAACGCAAGGCGGCGTTCCCCGAGGTTTTGGCAACCTCGTCGCGGACCGGCTTCGGCCTTCCCGAGATGCGGGCGGCGATGGCGCGCGTGGTCGCCGAACGCGGAGCAAGGAACTGACCATGATTCCGGCACTGCTGGTGACTCTCGCAGGGCTCATGGGTGCGGGTGGCGTCATGCTTGCCGCGGCGTCCGCCCATGCCGTCCCCGATGCCGGGCTCGACAGCGCGGGCCACCTGCTGCTGCTGCATGGAACGGCCGTGCTCGGCGCGACGGCGCTGCTCCAGGCCGGGCTGTTATGGCGCCCGCTCGGCCTCATCGCGGCGTTTGGCCTCGCGTTCGGTGCGATCCTGTTCGCCGGCGATATCGCGCTGCGCGCGTTTGCCGGCCACCGGCTGTTTCCGATGGCGGCACCGACCGGCGGCATGGTCTTGATCGCGAGCTGGCTCGTTCTCGCTGCAGCCGGCATCGTCCAGGCGCTGCGCGGCTAAGAGGCGCCCGGGCCGGCAGCGAGCGGAGGATTGAAACCGCATTCCGCTGGCAAGGAAATTGTTCTAAAAAAGCGCACGCATGATCGCGTCCGCGGATATCGCGCCGGGACACCTGCCGCCACAACCATCATCACAAGGACCCCGCCATGACCGTGTCGCCGCACGACATTGCCCGCGTGCTCATCGAGGCGCTGCCGCACATGCAGCGCTACGACGAGGAGACCGTGGTGGTGAAATATGGCGGCCACGCCATGGGTGACGAGGCCGTGGCCCGCAGCTTCGCGCGCGACGTCGTGCTGCTGGAGCAGACCGCCATCAACCCGGTCGTCGTGCATGGCGGCGGTCCGCAGATCGGCGGCATGCTCGAGCAGCTCGGCATCAAGTCGGAGTTTGCCGCGGGCCTGCGGATCACCAACGCCGAGACCATCAAGGTCGTCGAGATGGTGCTCGCCGGCTCGATCAACAAGCAGATCGTCGGCTTCATCAACGAGGCGGGCGGCAAGGCGATCGGCCTGTGCGGCAAGGACGGCAATATGGTGCTCGCGCGCAAGGTCGGGCGGACGGTGGTTGATCCGGACTCGATGATTGAAAAGATCGTCGATCTCGGTTTCGTCGGCGAGCCGGAGAAGGTCGACACGACGGTGCTCGACCAGATTCTCGGCCGCGAGCTGATCCCGGTGCTGGCGCCGGTCGCGACCTCGGCTGAGGGCGGCACCTACAACGTCAATGCCGATACTTTTGCCGGGGCTATCGCCGGCGCGTTGAAGGCGAAGCGCCTGCTGCTGCTTACCGATGTGCCTGGCGTGCTCGACCGCTCCGGGGCGCTGATCAAGGAGATCACGATCGACGAGTCGCGGCGGCTGATCGCCGATGGCACCATCGCCGGCGGCATGATCCCCAAGGTCGAGACCTGCATCTATGCGCTCGAAGCGGGCGTCGAAGGCGTGGTCATCATGGATGGCAAGGTCGAGCACGCCGTACTGCTGGAACTTCTCACCGACCTTGGCGCCGGCACGCTGATCCGGCGGTGAGGATGCCGTTGACGATGGGGGCACTGACGGTCGGTCGGTTCGTCAGCCGACAATCCAGCGCGTTTTCACTCACTGTGGAGAGCGCGGCGCAATCTTCTGCCTCCCCCTGAAAAGCGGAGGGTCGGGGTCGGGGTCGCAGAACGATGACCCCTCCCCGCGAGCTTCGCTCGCTGACCCCCCTTCCAGGGGGAGATTGATTCCGCCGGAGCTGAAAATGCTTTAGGTCTCCAGTGCCGCGAGATGAGGCCGCGCTTGGCAATCCGCTTGCGTTCACTTATCTGGTGTTTGGCGCCGCCGATATGTTAATGGTTCCGGCGGAGGCGCCGTGAGCCAGCCCGCGGCCGGCGCGCTTGTCGCAGCCGCGGGGTGGTGTTGTCGGTGCCGTGGCGGAGCCGGTCCAGGGGCGGAGTAGCTCAGCTGGTTAGAGCAGCGGAATCATAATCCGCGTGTCGGGGGTTCGAGTCCCTCCTCCGCTACCATCATTCCCCACACTCCGCGCACTTTGTTCCGATAAGCCTGCTCGCCCAGAAGCGCATCCAGTCGACCTGGGATCTTCACCGCCACGCCACCGGGACGTGACGAATCCCGATAGACGGTCACGTGTGCAACCGCGCCGTAATGGAGCAAGAGGCGATTCGGGCCAACGGGCTTACCGACCGAACGGCGACTTGAATTCCGCCGCGGCGCCCAGCTCCGTCTCGATCTCCAGAAGACGATTATACTTGGCGATGCGTTCGCTGCGGCTGGCCGAACCGGTTTTGATCTGGCCGCCGCCCATCGCCACTGCGAAATCAGCCATGAACGTATCTTCGGTCTCTCCCGAACGGTGGGATATCACGTATCCCCACCCGGCTTCGCGGCAGAGTGCGATCGCTTGGACCGTCTCGCTCACGGTGCCGATCTGGTTGAGCTTGATCAGCACGGCATTCGCCGCCTTTTCAGCGATCCCGCGCCGAATGAACTCCGGATTCGTTACGAAAATATCGTCTCCAACCAGCTGTGTGTGGTGTCCTTCTGCGGCAGTGAACTTCGCGAAGCCTGACCAGTCGTTCTCGTCGAGACCGTCCTCGATTGAGACAATCGGGAATCGCTTGAGCCATGCTTGGTAGAGCGCGATCAGCGCGTCGCTGTTCTTCTTTCCCTGGCCGGACTTGGCCAAGTCGTAGGAGCCGCCGGCCCAGAATGAGCTTGCGGCAGGATCGAGCGCGATCGCGATGTCTTTTCCCGGCTGGTACCCTGCCGCCTCGATCGCCGCGACGATCACCTCGCAGGCTTCTTCGTCGCTCTTGAGGTTGGGCGCGAAGCCGCCCTCGTCTCCAACAGAGGTGGCGTAGCCCTTTTTCTTGAGAATCTTGGCCAGGGCGTGAAAGGTTTCGGCGCCGTAGCGCAGCGCCTCCGCAAAGCTCGGCGCGCCAACCGGCATCACCATGAATTCCTGGAAATCGACGGAATTGTCCGCGTGCTTGCCCCCGTTGAGAATGTTCATCATCGGGACGGGCAGGCGGATTGCCCCGACGCCGCCGAGATAGGCGTAGAGCGGCAGCCCGACCGATTGCGCCGCTGCCCGCGCCACTGCCATTGAAACACCAAGAATCGCATTTGCCCCAAGCTTCCCTTTGTTCGGCGTTCCATCGAGCTGGATAAGCAATTTGTCGATCTCGGCCTGGCGGGTAGGACTTAGGCCGATGAGCTGGGGAGCGATTTGTTCGTTGATATTCGCTACCGCCTTTTTCACGCCTTTACCGCCGAAGCGAGCCTTGTCGCCGTCCCTGAGCTCGACGGCTTCGTGCTCTCCGGTCGAGGCGCCTGACGGCACCGACGACGAAACAACAGTCCCGTCCTCGAGGGTCAAGAGAACGCGCACCGTCGGGTTGCCGCGCGAGTCGAGGATTTCAAGACTTCGAATCGAAGCAATATTTGCCATAAGTCTCCCCTTTGCCGCCGAACCGGCAGCATTCACTTGCCTTCAGTAGATCGAGTTGATGGTGGCGGCTCTTGATCGATAGCATCGCGTCTGTCGCCGGGCGCGAGAACTAGCCGACCATGGTCGGAATACATAAGCGACAACATGACCTCCTGTCGGTGCCAAAGCGCCCCAACGGAGTCATCAGCCTCACGGCGGTTGTCGGGGGACCCCATCCCTCTGGCCGCAAATATGCCTTCGATCCGTCTGCCTGTCAAAGTGCGGCAAAGCGGGCCCGGCAGCCAAGTACTCCTCTGATGAGGTATCCACATGAGCCCGTCGCTGAAGCTAAAGGAGCGCAATCACCAAAATGATCGCGAGCAATCCACCAATGAAGGCGAGGTACATGTTCAGGTGGCCTGATTGGAACACGCGCAAGCGCTCGGAAAGGCCAACAACAAGCTGCGTCAGCGGCCGGAACACATACGGGCCGAAGAATGGTGCAACGTCATGAGTGAAGACCAAGCGATGAACGAAGTAACGCGCGCCATTTGTTTCGCGCGCTGTCTCTTCGCGCGGCATGTAAACGAAGCTGTAGAATGTCCGCAGCGCATTGGAGAACGTCAGCGCGGTGGTGGAGACCCGTTCCGGATCATGATCGAGTCCTCCGTACCAGACCGGCGCACGCCGTATCGCGTATCGGCGACTGCCAAGCACAAAAACCAAAGGTACCAGCGCCAGAATCGGCATCATCACCACGAGCAGCGTCGGTGAAATGAAGGCGAATTTGGCAGTGAGCGGAACCAGCAAGAGACCATCATGCATGCTCTGTGCGGCATGAGTGCCGAACAGCGCGGTCACCGCAGAATCGAGACCATTGAGCCAACGGGGCATGCCGATAGCGAGAGCCAAAACGGCAACACCGAGCAGCCCGACCGCAGCCGATGCGCTTGCAGAAACGCCGCCGAGAGATCGCGACGTACGCCCCAGCAGGCCGATCCCGAAAACCTTTACGAAGGTCGCGAATGCAACCGCAGCCGTCAAAGCAAGGCCGGCACCAGCGATCGCCATGACCAGACGGCCAGTCAGCGAATTCAGGTGGAATCCCT
>CAZTTL010000028.1:0-19383 GCA_964616635.1 uncultured Rhodoplanes sp.
GCTGCTCGGTGATCCTGCCGACCCACAACCGCGCCAAAACCTTGCCGCGGGCGGTCGCGAGCGTGCTCGCGCAAAAAACCGTGGCGGATTTCGAGCTGATCATCGTCGACGATGCCTCGACCGACGAAACGCCGGCATGGCTCAAGACGCTGAACGATCCGCGCGTCCGCATCGCCCGCGCCGAGCGCAATCAGGGGCCGAGCGCGGCGCGCAACACCGGCATCGCGATGGCGCGCGCGCCGGTCATCGCCTTTCTCGATTCCGACGATGTCTATCTTCCCGGCCGGCTGGCGGTGCCGCTTGCGGTGTTCGAGCGCGAGCCCGACGTGATCTGCACGCTGTGCTCGGCGCGACGCGAGGACAAGGCCGGGCAGGGCAGGGCGGTGGTGCTGCAGGATGTGAAGCTCGCGGCGCCCGCCTTCGCATGGGCGATGATCTGCGACCTGGTCGGGGTGGAAAGCACCAGCATCACCGTGCGGCGTGAGCACGCCGCAGCGATCCGTGGGTTCTGTCCGGCCCTACGCCGCACCGAGGACCGCGAATTTCTGATCCGCCTCGCGTCGCGCGGCGCGCTCCGCGTGTTGCCGGATGTGCTGTTCGAGAAAGGCTGGTCGACCGACGGGCTATCGAACGACTGGGCAGGTGCCGGGCGCGGCTTCGTCGATTATGTGCACGCGCGCCCCGAATTCCTCGGCCGTTACCGCAAGCTCGGGCACTATTTCGCCACCAAGATTCTGGTCATGCACCTGCGCCACCGCGATGGCCTTAGTTTTTTCGCCGACCTGCGCCGGTTTCATGCCGCCGGTCTGCTCGCCGGAGGACCGGCGCAGTTGTGGCGCGACCATGCCGAGGTCCGCCGCTATCGCCGTGCGCATAGCTCGGCCGAAGCACTGGCCGCGCTTTCCGGCCCGCCAGCGGATTGGACGGAACGATAGGGTTTTCGCAAATCCGACTGCGTCCGACGACGGCGTCCAAGTGAAGCGTCGGGCTTGGGCAGCCTTGAGGTTTTATCGAGTCGAGACGTCGATCGAGAGCATTCGATGTGAAAGCGCGTTCGGCGTGAATAGGAAAAGAACAGAAGATTCAAGTACGTAGAGTCACTGAGGTGCTGTTGATTCCCCTAGATTCGCCTCAATGATGGCTGTTAACTTTTCCTAGGGAACCAGGGGGGAGACGCGATGAGCAAGGTCATCGACAAGCTGATTCTCGATTTCATCAAGCGGCAGTTCCATCCCTACGATACGCATGAGGAGTTCCGCCGCGGCTTCTCGGCCTACGAGGCCGGCGACTGCCGCAACCCGCACCAAGCCGATAGCATCTCCGCTCAGGCGTGGACGCAAGGGGTGCAGGCTGCGATGAATTATAAAAAAGCAACCGCCTGCTGAAACGGCGCGGATTGTTGTCATTTCCCGCCTCACGGCTCGGCCTGCCGGTACATCCGCGGTCAAGTCGCGCGTGAGGGGGAGCGGCACAAGAAACGAGAACCGCTCACCTCATATGGTGCCGGTTTGGCCAGAGCGCCATGCGGCTTCAGTAATATTTTCAGTTGATCGCAAGTTCTGGTGCCGGTCCGCTCCGCCTCGAATAAGAAGACGAGATTTCCTCGCCCTTTGAACCTTTACACGTTCCGCCGGTATTGCCCGCCGACCTCGAACAGGGCGTTGGAAATCTGACCCAACGAGCAGCAGCGCACCACGTCCATCAGCACCGCGAACAGGTTCTCGTTGCGCGCGGCGGCTTGCTTGAGGCGATCGAGCGCGGCGCCTGATTCCGCCGCATGCCTGGCGTGGAACTCGCGCACGCGATCGATCTGCGATTGCTTCTCCGCCTCCGTCGAGCGCGTCAGGCCTAGCGTCGCCGGGATTTCCGTAGCGCTGCCGCGGAACGTGTTGACGCCGATGATCGGCAGCGAGCCGTCATGCTTCTTCTGCTCGTAATAGAGCGACTCGTCCTGGATCTTGCTGCGCTGATAGCCGGTCTCCATCGCACCGAGCACGCCGCCGCGGGCGGCGATGGCGTCGAACTCGCGCAATACCGCCTCTTCGACGAGGTCGGTCAGCTCCTCGACGATGAACGAGCCCTGGTTCGGATTCTCATTCTTCGCCAGCCCCCATTCGCGGTTGATGATGAGCTGGATCGCCAGTGCGCGGCGCACGCTTTCCTCGGTCGGGGTCGTGACCGCCTCGTCATAGGCGTTCGTATGCAGGGAATTGCAATTGTCATAGATCGCGATCAGCGCCTGCAATGTCGTGCGGATGTCGTTGAACGACATTTCCTGGGCGTGCAGCGAACGCCCCGACGTCTGGATGTGGTATTTCAGCTTTTGCGAGCGCTCGTGGCCGCCGTAGCGATGCTTCATCGCGATCGCCCAGATACGCCGCGCCACCCGGCCGATCACCGCATATTCCGCGTCCATGCCGTTGGAGAAGAAGAACGACAGGTTCGGCGCGAAGTCGTCGATATGCATGCCGCGCGCGAGATAGGCCTCGACATAGGTGAAGCCGTTAGCAAGCGTGAAGGCAAGCTGCGAGATCGGGTTCGCGCCGGCCTCGGCGATGTGATAGCCGGAGATCGACACCGAGTAGAAATTGCGCACATCGTTCTCGACGAAATATTCCTGCACGTCGCCCATCAGCTTGAGCGCGAAGTCGGTCGAGAAGATGCAGGTGTTCTGCCCCTGGTCCTCTTTCAGGATATCGGCCTGCACGGTGCCGCGTACATTCGCGAGCGCGAAGGCGCGCAAGCTCCGCGCTTCCTCCTCGGTCGGCGCCCGACCTTTCTCGGCGCGGAAGCGGTCGATCTGCTGGTCGATCGCCATGTTGAGGAACATCGCGAGAATCATCGGCGCCGGGCCGTTGATGGTCATCGACACCGAGGTCGCCGGATCGCACAGGTCGAAGCCGTCATAAAGCGCCTTGATGTCGTCGATGGTCGCGATCGACACGCCGGAATTGCCGACCTTGCCGTAAATGTCCGGCCGCTCGGCGGGGTCGGAGCCATAGAGCGTCACCGAGTCGAAGGCGGTGGAAAGCCGCTTTGCCGGCATGCCTTCGGAGAGGCGGTGAAAGCGGCGATTGGTGCGAAAAGCGTCGCCTTCGCCGGCGAACATCCGCGTCGGGTCCTCGTTCTCGCGCTTGAAGGCAAACACGCCCGCGGTGAACGGGAACGATCCCGGCACGTTCTCGCGGCGCAGCCAGTTCAGAACCTCGCCGTCGTCGCGGAAGCGGGGGAGCGCGATCTTGCGCAGCGCCGTGCCCGACAGCGTCGTGTGGGTGAGGCCGGTGCGGCGCTCCTTGCCGCGGACCTTGGTGACGAACTCGGCCGCTTCATAGCGCTGCACGATGCCGGGCCATTCGGTCAGCAGCGTGCGGTTATCAGGTTCGAGCTGCTCGGCTTTTTGCGCGATCTTGGTGTCGAATTCGCCGAGGTCGCGGCCATCGCCCGCGAAAAGATCACGCACGCGGCGCAGTGCCTGGCGGTCGCGCGCGATCTCGCACTGCGCCTCGGTATCACGATGGTAACCGCGCACCGTCTCGGAAATCTCGGCGAGATAGCGGGCGCGGTCGGGCGGCACCACGGCGCGCCCTGCCGAGCTTTGCTTGACGGCAACGCGCGGTAGCCAGCGCTTGCCGCTGCGCAGTCCCATCTCCATCAGCCGGTCGGCGATTGCCTGGTACAGCGTGGTGACGCCGTCATCGTTGAAGCGGGCGGCGATGGTGCCGAACACCGGCATGTCTTCCGGCTTGTGGCCGAACAGCACATGGTCGCGCTGATACTGCTTGCGCACGTCGTGCAGCGCATCCTCCGCACCGCGGCGCTCGAACTTGTTAATGGCGATGAAGTCGGCGAAGTCCAGCATGTTGATCTTTTCGAGCTGGGTCGCCGCGCCGAATTCCGGGGTCATCACATAAACGGAGAGGTCGGCGATCTCGGCAATCGCAGAATCGCCCTGGCCGATGCCGGAGGTCTCGACCACGATCAGGTCGAAATCTGCCGCCTTGCAGGCGGCGATCGCTTCGGGGATCGCCGCGGAAAGTTCGGCGCCGGCGCCGCGCGTTGCCAGCGAGCGCATGAAGATATTGGAACCGTCGAGCGCGTTCATGCGGATGCGGTCGCCGAGCAGGGCGCCGCCGGAGCGCCGCCGCGACGGATCGACCGCCAGCACGGCGATCTTGATGTCGTCCTGGTAGTCGAGGCGGAAGCGGCGGATCAACTCGTCAGTGAGGCTCGATTTGCCCGAGCCGCCGGTGCCGGTGAGGCCGAGCACCGGCACCGCCCGCGCCGCAGCGGCAGTGATCGCATCGTGGATTTCCGGCGGACAGACGCCGTTCTCGCAAGCGGTAATCACGCGGGCGAGCGCGCGGCGGTCGCCGCGGGTGAAGGTCCAAGGGTCGGGCGGCAGGCGCGTGGCGAGATCAAAATCGGCCTGGGCGACGACATCGTTGATCATGCCCTGCAAACCCATGGCCTGCCCGTCTTCCGGCGTGTAGATGCGGGTGACGCCATAGGCGTGCAATTCTTCGATCTCATGCGGCACAATCACGCCGCCGCCGCCGCCGAACACTTTGATCTCGGAGGCATTCGCTTCCCGCAGCAGGTCGATCATATATTTGAAGAACTCGATATGTCCGCCCTGATAGGAGGTGATCGCGATGCCGTTCACATCCTCCTGCAGTGCGGCGGTGACGATCTCCTCGACCGAGCGATTGTGGCCGAGATGGATCACCTCGACGCCGGTCGCCTGCAGCAGGCGCCGCATCACATTGATTGCAGCGTCATGGCCGTCGAACAAGCTACCAGCGGTGATGAAGCGCACCTTGTACTTTGGATGGTAGGCATTGGGGGGCGCTTCGGTCGTTGGAAAGCGGCCCGCAACCGCCGTGATTTTTTCTGCGCGCCCCATAGCTGACCTCGCCTGAAAGAATTCTGAAGTGAACGAAGCGGCTCGCGATGAAACGGTTAAGTCCAGCGGCCGGCGGGCGGACATCGTCGCGGAGCCAGTATCGCACCAAGCGGCGGCAAGACAAGAGACCGGCGTTGATAGCACAGGGCGCCGGCCGGCAGGCAAGCTCCGGGAGGCGCTACCGCCAGACCCGGCGGGGCCAGGCTCGCGGGATCGGAAGCTTCGCTCTGCTTCTTCTGCGGGAGTTTCTTGCCGACGAACTGCTGGCAAGAATCAATCGGGCGGCTGACCCATCGTCAGCCGCCGGATTTTATAGAGGCGCATTGACCTGCGATGCCGATCAGCAGCCTTGGGGATAGCCCTTCGCATGATCGAGCCGTGCGTCTTCCTGGCCGGAAACGAAGCTATTGGTGCTGACCCAATAGCCGCGGCGCGGAGCAGCATCCGCATGCTGAAAGCCGGCAACGAGAACGGCAGCGAAGCCGAAGGCGAAGAGAGCGATCTTGGACAGCGGCATTGTCATCTCCGGTTTGTCTGGTCACGTCGTTCCGGGCGGAACAAACGCAGCCTTCGTCGCAAGACCGACGAAGGGAATGAAATGCCGAGTTGGTATCGGTTCAATGCGGGAAGGCTATGTAAATGTACGGACCGCTGAAATCCAGAGTCCGGACCCATAAAATCGTTGTCGATTTGAGGGGCTTGTGATTCACGATTTCCAGGATGAAGCCGTGATGGGCCGAGATAATTTTGAGCTGACCGACGCTCAGTTCGCGCCCGGCGATAGGATCATGCATCCTACCGCGGACGGAGACAGGTTTACTTGCAACAAAGCGTGCGAGATGGTTCGGATGCAGAGACCCGTTTTGGTTGCGCGCAGCATGCGGCTCGCCCTGACTCGCTGATTTGGAGGCAATGGACAGGCGATGACTGCACCAAGCCGCTGGGATAATGTTCGTCGTTATGTCCGCCCATCCAGTGCGCAGTTGCGTTTCTCGCTGCGGGTTGCACTGGCCACTTTGTTAGCTTTCGCTTTAGCTCAGGTATTGACGATTCCCTCGCACGGACTGTGGGTTATCCTGACGTCTGTTCTGGTCACCCAAATGAGCATCGGCGCGTCGATCCGAGCGACCGCTGCGTTTGTGGTCGGGACGCTCGGCGGAGTTGTTTATGCCAGCGCCATAGCAGTTGTAATTCCACATGAGGACACGATTTCGCTGGCGGGCGTCCTTGCCCTCACAATGGCTCCACTAGCCTTAGCTTCAGCACTCAATCCTATTTTCCGCGTTGCCCCGATTACGGGCGCATTGGTCCTTTTGATTTCGGGCCAGCTCGGGGAGAGTCCGATCGAGGCGGCGTTATATCGTTTGATGGAGGTCATACTTGGCGGCGCGATCGGTGTGATGGTTTCGCTATTGGTGCTTCCGGAACGCGCCCATAGGCTTGAACTTGAGGCAGGGGCACGCATTCTTGATCAACTGGCTCACCTACTGCCCAAGCTCCTGACAGGGATTACGGGAAAGCTCGACGTGGACGAGGTCCAGCGCATTCAGAATGAGATCGGTCTAAGTATAACTGGCTTCCAAATGCATGCCGCCGAATCCAGGAGTGAGAGATTGTTCAGCCTGGTTGCACGGCCAGACCCCGGCCCGCTCTCGCAAACTTTTCTTCGCCTACGGCATGATTTGATAATGATAGGGCGCGCCGCAGCAGTGCCGCTGCCTGACAAGCTTGGCGATCGGCTCCGCCCACTTCTGGAAAGCGTAGCCGCGCTTGCCAATAATTATCTGCACGACAGTGCAACCGCTCTCGTCTCATGCAGCCCTGCACCATCATTTGACCGGTTAAAGGTCGCGCTCGATGCGTACGCATCCGAGATAACCGTGCTTCGAGGTGAAGGTGCGATGGGTTGCTTGTCGAGCAGTGAACTGGAACGCATTTTTGCGTTTGGCTTCGCGCTCGAACAGCTCGAACAGAATTTTTCCGATCTTGAACATTGTCTTCAGGAAAATGCCCGCAGTTAAGTTGATGGGCAGGTTCAATTGCCGCTGTTCGCCGCTTTGAACAAGCCTCACCCAGGATCAGTTGGTCGCGAGCGCGTCTGGCTCGGTGCTGTGCTTTTGCTTGACGCTGGTAACAGCCATCGCCGGATTGCCAAACCAGGGGACGCGCATCGCTTCGCGCACGAGCGCGCCGACCGCCGGGGAATGCGGACGGCCGCGCACCGTGCATAAGGCGACGGTCCGCCAGAAGTCCGGCTCGATCAGCGGACGGGCAATGACCGCAGGATCGGTCACGGAAAACTGCGGCATGAAACCGAAGCCGAATCCGGAACGGATCATCGCCATCACCCAGTCGTCGCGTTCGCTGCGATAGACCGTGCGGCATTCGACGCCCTGCTCACGGAAGAATTGACCCGCATAGCCGTTGAACTCGCACTTCGCGCGATTGACGTATGTCAAGCCGTTGAGGTCTTTGACGCGGATGGCCTCCTTGGCGCCGAGCGCATGATCGGGCGGGACTACGACCATCATCTGCTCCTTGAACAGCGGCATCGCATGAATGCGGTCGTCGAAGTCGCGGTCGGGGCGGCAGAAAATCGCAACTTCGAGATCGCCGTCGAGCAGCATCGTCTCCAGCTCGCGAGCACTCGCGTCCTTCATTTCGATCTCGATGCCGTCATGGCGCGTCTGGATCGCGGTAAACAGTTCAATGAGTTGAGTCGGCGCGACGGTGCACATGACCCCAAGCTTGAGGCTTGCTTTTCTTGCGCGCGAGAGGTCGTGGGCACGCTGCTTGGCGGCATGGGCCTCGTCATAGATCTGCTGTAGATGCGGGCGGACGGTGCGGCCAAGGTCGGTCAAATGCGTGTTGGCACGCTCGCGATGAAACAACAGGCCGCCGAACTCCTCCTCCAATAGCTTTATGGCGCGTGTCAGCGATGGTTGCGAAACGTTGCAGTTCTCCGCCGCTTTGGTGAAATTCAGATGCTCGGCCACGGCCAAAAAATATCGGATTTGGTGCATCTCCATGGCGGCCTCCTAGGCACTGCACGCCGAATGGTATCTTTCCGGTCCAGCCAAATTTCGGCGGATTGATTCCATTCCATATGATCGGTGCCGCCATCGAGTCATCAGCGGCACAACAAGAAAACATTCCTAATGAAAATATTATAGCCGTGCCGATGGTCGCAGAGCATCACAATCCGGCGCGGGCGCGATGCCGTGTGTGAAGGGACGCGGTGCGGACGAATCTGACGCAGGCCGTGGCGCGGGCCGGTCATTGCCTGCACGAACGACCTGCACAACGTCACCTGGGTCGCGGGCATGAGTGCCAACCGGGTTTCCTTCAGGTCCCAAATCCTTCAGTTCCTAAAAGTCCGTTCATTTCTTAAGTTCGCGGGCAGCCTTCGGCGAAAAGACATCAGCGCTCGTTACCGGTGCGGAATCGTGTCATTCCGGAGCAAATGCCCGAATAGCGCGCCGGCGCCGCGCACGGGCCACACCATGGCGCGCAGGCAGTTAACGGCCCGGGGCCCGGTAAAGCCAGTCGTAAACGTCGACCACAAGCGGAAAGACGGCGGGGCCGCATTCGGGCGACAGAGACCGGCCGTGCGGGTTTGCCAAGCCCGTCGGCGCGGGTTTGCGGCCAAGCCGCTTCGGATGCTGGCGGGTCGAGAGGCGGGGCGGAAAGAGCACGTCGTCAAGCGGCGTCATGGCAGTTGCTCCTTCTTGCGTGAGTGCAAGAAGTCTTCAGCGGCTGCCATTGTGCCTGCGCTGGCGCAAGAATCGAATGCCGATTGGCTCTTGTTTTGATAGAGGTCGGCTCTGCGCCCGGGTGTAACGGCGCTTCGCGACAGGTTGCGCGCGCCCGCGCGGGCGGCAGGCGGTCGCAGCGGATTGCTGACTGGATCGCTCTGCCGCGATTAGAGCGGCGTCGGTACAATAACCGGTGCCACCAAGATTCATTCGCGGAGCGAACAAGCGAACGGCCGGCAAGGCGAACAAGATGAAAGGGAGCGAATTCCGATTCCGCCTGAACGGAATTCCCTCTAGCAGCAATGCCTCGGCGCATCACCGGCGAGATGCCCGCGAAAGAACCGGGTCAGGATCGTGGCGGCCTCGGGCGAGTGCAGGTTCAAGGTACCCTCAGCATCGATCGAAGCAGTAATCTGTTCGCGCGCGACAGCGGCCGCGAAAAATGCCTGCAACACCGTGCGGACCTCGGCTGGAGCGGCGAGCACCGCGCGCACACATTCGAGCAGGCCGGGCTCTTTGCTCCAATAATAGCATTCGAGCAGACGCGCCGGATCGTCGTGCTGCAGGACCAACTGTTGCACCGCGTTCGCGCTGGCGGAGGCTTCGATGGGCTTTGGGGTCCGGTCTTGATCAGGAGTTTGACCAAGGTCGCATACCGTCTGCTCGATGCGCCTCATCTTGAACGCCCCTCTGTTCACATCACCCGACACCGGGACGGCTTGGTATGGCCATCAGCCGGCACGAAGAGGTGAGGCCGTCCACTACCGGCGTCACCGGTCGAGCCGATAAGTGCTGGCACTAGACTTTAGTTTACCCCATCACGCGACAAGACGGTGGTGAACTAGTTCACAGGCATGGGATTGGCTCAGTCAGCCAATAACGCGAGGCAGCGGCGGTCTAAATTTTCATTATGTGAATAAAATGGGCCGTGCATGACTATGTCGTTTAGGATATGTGCGAATTGATCGAAAATCGTCGTAAAGCCGTGGACTTCCGGCCAACTCTCAGATAGACGGATAAGGTCGGTTGCATACAAGCGACTGGGCAATTCGCCCTTGTTAGAGAACTAGCGGGCCTTACGGTCGAAGACGATCACGTCTGGTGCAACCGAATAAGATCGATACGTCTTTGACTAGGCACTGCCAACCGTCTGGTCCAGCTGGCGGAACACGAGCTCTCGTACGACAGCGCCAGACAAGAAAGAGAACCGCGACGCTTGCCCGGTTATCCCGAGCTGGCAGGGCTTGCGCAACAGGAGACCTTAGATGGGAGAACGACGTCGCGACGCCGTTGATATTCTCGTCGGCCGCAATATCCGCATTCTGCGCCAGGATCGCGGAATGTCGCAGACCGAACTTGGCCGGCAAATCGATGTGACGTTTCAGCAGGTACAGAAATACGAGAACGGCACCAATCGTGTCGGCAGCGGCAGGCTGTTCAAGATTTCCTCTATTCTTGGCGTTCCGATCACGGCCTTCTTCGAAGGCGCCAATCAGGCCGTTAGCGAAGATGCGGGACCGTCACCGGTTGCCATGCTGGCGGAGCCCTATGTGCTGCGTCTGTTGCAGGCGTTCTGTGTTCTGGACGACATGGACCTTCGGCGCTCGATCGTCGAACTCGCCGAGCACATGGCGGCCGAAGCCGGGGCCACGCCGGCCACGATAGGTGCGAGCAAGTCACGCCGACAGCGCGTGCGGGACAACTATCCTACGGCGTGACCGGCCAACCGCATGTGAGTCCTGGCGGCAGCGTCCGATATCGACGTCAAACGGCCTCGCGCGCCTGCGCGGGCCCTTGCCGTGCTTGAAAAGACACATTTTTTCTCGCTCGTCTTTTTCTGATGGGACGGATCGGCAATCGGCTATCGGTGGGTCGCTTCCGCAGGTTCCCAAGAGCCCGCGGCGCGTACCTCGTGCTGCGCTGCAACAAAGCGGAACCTGCTGAGAGAATTGAGGAATTCTGCCAGCAGCGTGCGGCGCCCATGGCGCCGTGAACACGAATTTCCAGTTGGCCAAGTTTTAATCAGCTCACATCTGTTCTTTGCTATCCGGCTGCAATCGACGCCTGTAGTATCGGCGCGCCGACTCACCTACAGCTTTTCCGAGGAAGGCCTATCGCACCAGCTTGCGGCAGCGAACGCGTGCTGCCGCAAAATGTGGTCAGGCAACAACAAAACGTGCGGAAATCTGGTTTTCGGAGAATGAAAATCTTGTTAGGGAGTCGTGCGAACCGGCAGCCCACGGATAACGATGATGCCCCGCAAGACCACGCGCAATGCTGCTTCCCCAGCCAAAGCGAAGAAGCCTGCGCAGTCACGTTCCCGTGCATCGTCAGCGGCGCCCGTCGCTGACGACCCTGCGCGATCACGTTCCCGTGCATCGTCAGCGGCGCCCGTCGCTGACGACAAGGCCCAAGCAAGAGCGGGGCAGTCGTCGGCGATCCGTATCGTCGCTTTTGGTGCGTCTGCCGGCGGTCTGGAAGCGCTCGAATTGTTTTTCGACGCCATGGGCTCGGATAGCGGCGCTGCCTTCGTCGTCATCCAGCACCTCTCGCCGGATTTTCCCTCCGTCATGGACGAGTTGCTGGCGCGTCACACCTCGATGCGCATTCGGGTGGCGAAGGCCTGGCTCGCGGTTGAGCCCAACGTGATCTATCTGCACCCGGCGCGGCAGATGCTCGTTATCCAGAAAGGCGTTCTCCTGCTGACGCAGGAAGATACCAAGACCCATCTGAATTTCCCGATTGACGCGTTTTTGAAATCGCTGGCGCACGACCAGGGTGAAAAGGCGGTCGCCGTCATTCTTTCCGGAACCGGCACCGATGGAACTTTGGGCGCAGCGGCCATTCGTGATGCCGGCGGCGTTGTCCTTGCGCAGGAACCTTCATCGGCCCGCTTCGACAGCATGCCGCGGGCGCTGATCGAGCGCAATCTGGCCAATGCGTCGGCGCCGCCGCAACAACTGCCGCGTTATGTTCAGCGTATCCTGAACTCGCAGCCCCTGCCCATGGCCGGCGAGGCAGAGGAGGAGCCATCCTCGGTCGATCCGGAGCGCCGGATCCTGCAGCTGCTGCAGCGCCGCTGCGGGACCGACTTCGGCTATTACAAGAAATCGACGGTGGGGCGCAGGATTCGTCGCCGCGCCGAGATGGCGCATATGGCGGACCTCGCCAGCTATGTCGCCAAGCTCGAGCGTGAGCCCGACGAAATCGATCATCTCAGCAAGGATTTGCTGATCGGCGTCAGCGCCTTCTTCCGTGACCCCGAAGCCTTCAGCGTCCTCTCGGAAAAAGTGCTGCCGAATATCATGGCGAGCATGAACCCGCGCCGACAGGTCCGGGTGTGGGTGCCCGGCTGCGCGACCGGCGAGGAAGCGTATTCGATCGCCATTCTGTTGAGTGAATACGCCCGCAAGCACCATCTCGATCTCAACGTCAAGATTTTCGCGACCGACATTTATCGGCCGGCGCTCGAGAAGGCCGGGCGGGGTTCATATGACACGACAGCTGTGCGCGCCGGGCTCAATGCGGATATCGTCGAGCGTTACTTTGAGGTCGACGGCGAAATCTGCCAGGTCAAGCCGCATCTTCGGCGGCTCGTGGTCTTCAGCGCGCACAATCTGTTGAAGGATCCGCCCTTCACCCGCATGGACATCGTGAGCTGTCGCAACCTTTTGATCTATTTCGACGAGGTGGCGCAGCGCATGGCGCTGATGCTTTTTCATTTTGCGCTCGATCGCAGCGGGATTCTCTTTCTCGGGCCGAGCGAGACCCTCGGCGAGCTGAGCGACGAGTTCGGTGTCGTCGATCAGCACTGGCGCATTTTCCGCAAGGTGCGCGATGTCCGCTTACGTGAATCGCTGCGGGTCCTGCCATCGGCGGCGCTGCGTGACAAAGCGACACCTGTCAACGAGCAGGAACATGCGTTTTCGCCGGCCTTCAGCACGCCGGGCGCGGCACGAACGATCCCGCAGCGGCGGGGACTTGCAAAGGCCTATGATGCCATTCTCGATCGCTTTGCGCCGGCCGGCGTGCTCGTCACGCGTGACGGGACGATCGTGCATGTTTTCGGGGATGCCCACAAGTATCTGACCTTCAAGGAGGGGCGCTTCTCGCCGCAGATCACCGCCACCGCGGTGGAAGAGCTGCGCCATACCATCAGTACCGGGCTTGAACGCATGCGCGGGCGCAATACGGCGCCGTTCGCCCGCCGCGTTCAATGCCGGCTTGGCGGAGAGGGTGAGAAGATCTTCAAGGTCACGGTTGAGCGTCTCGACGGTGCCGATTGGCAGGACGAGACCTTCTGCCTGGTGACTTTCGCTGAGTTGGCCGAGGCGAAGCGCGGCGGCAAGGCCGCAAAGGAAAAGATCGAGTCGGTCGGCAAGATCGAGGCTTACAAGGAACGTATCCGCGACCTGGAAAACGAGCTGCGGGTGACCGAGGAAAGCCTGCAGACGACCATCGAAGAGATGGAAACCACCAATGAAGAGCTGCAGGCGACCAATGAAGAGCTGATGTCGACCAATGAGGAGCTGCAGTCGACCAATGAGGAGCTGAATTCGGTCAATGAGGAGCTGCTGACCGTCAGTGCCGAGCACCAGCGCAAGATCGATGAGCTGGTGGAAGTCACGATGGACATGAACCATCTGCTCAAGAGCACGGACATCGGCGTCATCTATCTCGACCGTGAATTGCGGGTGCGCCGGCTGACATCGGCAATCGCCAAGACCTTCAACCTGCTGGAGCAGGATATCGGGCGACCGATCGAGCATATTACCGCGCGCTTTCATCAGCCGGACCTGCTGAATGACATTCGCGAAGTCCTGCGCGGCGCTCCGCCCTGCGAGCACGAAATCATCGTCGGTGCTCAAGCGTTTCTGCTGCGCATCCTGCCTTATCAGTTCGGCGGCGAAACGGCGGGTGTCGTCATCGCGATGATCGATATCACGGCGCGCAAGCATGCCGAGGATGCGCTGCGCACCAGTGAAACGCGCCTCAGCACCATCGTTCAGACGGCAGTCGACGCGATCGTCGTGATCAACGCGCAGGGGATCGTGCAGTCGTTCAATCCCTCGGTGGAGCGAATTTTCGGCTACAGCAGCGACGAGGTCATCGGCCAGAACGTCAGTATTCTCATGCCGGAGAAGATGGCAGCCGCCCATGACAGCTACATTCAGGCCTATCTTGAGACCGGCTTCGGCAAGGTGATCAATACCGGCCGGGAAGTCGAAGGCCGGCGCAAGGACGGCACCATCATTCAGGTCGACCTCGCGCTGACTGAATGGACGCTCGAAGGCCGGCGCTATTTCACCGGAATCATGCGCGATATCAGCGCCCGCAAGGAACGCGAGCAGCATGTCCGCCTCATCATGCGCGAGCTCTCGCATCGGACCAAGAATGTGCTTGCCGTCGTCCAGGCAATGGCGTGGCAGACCGCGCGCACGACAGACGATGCTCAGGAGTTCAAAGAGCGGCTGTCACAGCGTGTCGAAGCCCTGAGCCGGTCGATCGATCTGCTCGTGCGGCACGAGTGGGAGGGCGTCGGCGTCGAGGAACTCGTGCGCAACCAGCTCGCGCCGTTTCTGGACGAGGCCTGTCACCAGGTCGAAATCGACGGCCCGCCGCTCATTCTCGAGCCGAACGGCGCGCAGGATCTTGGCCTTGTTCTGCACGAGCTTGCCACCAATGCATCGAAATACGGTGCTCTCTCCGCACCGACCGGGCGGATCGTTGTCGGCTGGAAGATCGAAAACGGCCCGGACAATTCCGAACCGCTGTTTCAGATGCGCTGGAGCGAAGAAGGTGGGCCGCCCGTTTTGCCGCCGACGCGAACCGGATTTGGCGGTACCGTGATCCGGGATATTATGGTAAAGAGCCACCATGCCAATATCGACGTGAACTTTGCCCCAGAGGGACTGACGTGGCGACTGGAAGTAGAGGCGCAGCGGATCATCTGGCCGCACACGCATTTCTCCGAGGGGGAAAAACTGAGACATGACAGATAATCCATTGTGCGGCTTCCGCATCCTCCTCGTCGAGGATAACGCGCTGCTCGCAATGACGACCGATGAGATTCTGCGCTGTGCCGGCGCGGATATTGCGGGGCCGGTCGGCACGCTACGCGAAGCCGAGCAGCTCGCGTCCCATGAGGCGCTGTCGGCCGCGCTTCTCGACATCAAGCTGCACGCTGATGAGGTGTGGCCGGTCGCGCGGATTCTCGTCGAACGCGGTGTGCCCTTCGTGTTCTGCTCGGGTCATTTTGATGGTGACAGCCTGCCGAACGAATGGGCGGACTATCCGATTCTCACCAAGCCCGTTCGCGCCAACCGGATCATCGACAGCCTTGCCGGTGTGATCAACAGCGCATCCTGAGGGCAGGGGCGTTCGCGTTCTCGCAGGATTTCTCAGCCTTTGACGTCGCATGCCCAGGTGCGGATGACGCATTCGCGCCCGCCGAAGGTGTGGCATTCGCGCAGCGCCTTGTTCTGCGCTTCGCTGAGGCCGGGTGCGACCGCATAGCCATAGGCGCCGCAGGCATCCGTTCCATCGATCGCGAAGGCGCCGCAGGCACGCTTGATCGTGACCGCGACCTTGCATGATTTGTCCGAGCATTTCGCCAGCGCAGCCGCCTGGGCTTCGCCGAGATCAGGGTAATCAAAGGCATAGCCGAAGGTCGCGCACGGCCCGATGGCGATCGCGCCGCCGGCACGGGCGGAATCCGGCAATGGCATAAGTAATGACAATGCGACGGCGAAACCGACACACAAAAAAAAGCGGCTGAATGATCGCCCCATTTCAGCTCCTCCCGCCGTCTCCGATGGCGAAAATAAGGACAAAAAATGGTTGCGAGTTGGTGAAGCGGCGGCCCAAAAAAGTCTCGGCGGCCGTCATTCTTATGCGGCGCGCGGGCGCAACGCTGCAGCAGAGTGCTTTGCGTGGCCGTGATGGTCCGCAAGCGCGCGCACGAGGTCGGCGACGCTTGCGAGATTATGGATCGGGCGGAACTCATCGACATGCGGCAGCATGGTCTTGATGCCGTGCGCTTTTGCCTCGAAGCCGGCAAAGCGCAGCAAGGGATTGAGCCAGATCAGCCGGCGGCAGGAGCGGTGCAAACGGTCGATCTCGAAGCCGAGGCGGTCGTCAGGATCGCGCTCGAGCCCGTCGGTGATCAGCAGCACGACCGCACCCTGGCCGAGCACGCGCCGCGCCCATAGCCGGTTGAAGGCGTGGAGCGAGGTCGCGATGCGGGTGCCGCCCGACCAGTCGGCGACGCTCGCCGAGCAGGCGGCAAGCGCCTCGTCGGGGTCCTTGGTCTTCAGCGCGCGGCTGACATTGGTCAGGCGGGTGCCGAACAGGAAGACATGCACGCGCTTGCGCGCATCGGTGACCGCATGCAGGAAATGCAGAAAAAGCCGAGTATATTCTTCCATCGAGCCGGAGATATCGAGCAGCGCGACCAGCGGCGGCGGTCGCCGGCCAGCCCCGCGAAAATTGAGGTCGATCAGCGCACCGCCGGCCTTCAGGCTTGCCCGCAGCGTGCGGCGCAGGTCGATGCGATGGCCACGGCGATCACGCACCAGCCGGCGGGTCTTCACCTCGTCGAGCGACAGCGAAAGGCGCTTGATTGCTTCACGTGCCGCCGCCAATTCGGCTGCGCTCATCTGCGCGAAGTCTTTCTTCCGCAACACCTCTTCATCGGACGCGGTGAGCGTTGCCGCGATTTCGCGGGTGCGCTCTTCGTTTGTGAAACTTTTATTGAGGTCGGCAAACAGCGCGTCCTGCACGCGCGCGGCCGCCGGCTTGGGTGCCGCCACCGGTGCGCCCGGCGCCTGCGGCAGCATCATCGCCAAGAGCTGGTCGAGATAGCCGCGTTTTTGGAAGAAGGTGCGAAATGCCTGGTCGAACACGAGCGAATGCTCGTGGCGCTTCACGAACACCGCGTGCAGAGTCCAATAGAAATCCTCGCGCGTGGACAGCCCCGCCGCCTGCACGGCATCGAGCGCATCGATGATCGTGCCCGGCCCGACCGGCACGCCGGCGCGCCGCAGCACGCGGGCAAAATAGACGATGTTGTCGGCGAGGCGGCCCGAGATCGCACGATCCGAGTGACGACCGCCACCGCGCTGCTGCCCGCCAGAAGCTTCGCTCATCGCTCGCACAGTCCTCGCCGGATTACAAAGCACGCCCCTCCGTGACACTCTCCCACAAGGAGACTCGGGCATGTTGTTCCCGCTGGAAAATTGCGCACTGCAATAGGTCTTTCTTTCCTCCCCTACGCGTAAATGTGACGCATGCGCAAGCGTAGTCTCGACACATTTCGGCCGTGCCGGGATGAAAAAGGCCGTCGCGACTTTGCTGAATACAGCAGTTGGAGAAAGTTATGACGAGCCAAATGGGCGACGACGAAATTAAGTTGACGGGCGAGCATCGAACCCCTGAACAACGCGAGCAGGACCGCTGGCTGACGATGGCTCGTTGTTCCGTCATCATGACGACGGCAAAAAGCGCGGACGAGCGAATGGCATGTGTGGAGACAGTTCTCGACAAATTCCGCGACGTGCCAAACCAGCAGCCAAGCCAACAGGACACCGCCGCCTATGCGCGGTTTGCGGCCAGGACGTTCCTGGAAGCGCTAATCAAGTCGGAAGGCAAGCAAAAGGCAGCTTCAGTGGCGGCCGAGAAGGCGTTTTCGGTGGCGACCGAGAACGTGTTCAATGAGTGGATTGATGAGTGGCTGCCGCCGCCCCACGCTCCGAGAATGACGCTGTCGAGAATGTAGGTCACCGCCGATGAGGGCGTGATGGCGCGTGCAGCTTCCAGTGCTCTGAATGCTGCGGCGCGGGGAGCCGTCCGAGTCGTGACCGCCATCGCGTCGTTTCCCGCCAGCATTGCCAATCTCTTTGTTACCTCCCCCCTTGAGGGGGAGGTCGGACGGCGAAGTTGTCCGGGAGGGGGTGAAGCTTCACTCATCTGTTGCACAGCCTTCGTGCATTCATAAAGTACCCCCCTCCCCAAAACCCTCCCCCTCAAGGGGGGAGGGAGCAGACCAGGCGCGGCGCGCCGCAGCACGCGGGGCAAAATAGACGATGTTGTCGGCGAGGCGGCCCGCACCTGTCTGGCACGGAGCCAGCGCATTCTCTTGATCGATACCTCCCCCCTTGAGGGGGAGGTCGGACGGCGAAGCCGTCCGGGAGGGGGGTGTAGCCCTAGGGCGTGTTCTCATAAATCGCCCACCTCTATCCACTTTCGCGCAAACCGGACATTGCGTGATGCAGACCGAACGCTTGGAAGCCCGCATGCTAAAGCTCCGGAAGCAGTGATCGGTTCCGGAGCCGCAATCCATACTCGCGTCTCAGTTCAGCCGAACGACCTCGACGCGCCGGTTCTTCGCGCGCCCTTCCTCTGTGGTGTTCGGCGCGGTGGGCGATACCATTCCCACCCCGGCGCTCTTGAGCCGGTCGGCCGGAATATGAAAGCGCTTGACCAGTGCGGCCACAACCGCTGCGGCGCGGCGCTTTGAGAGGTCGATGTTGTAGTCGAAAGCGCCAACGTTGTCGGTATGGCCGACGATCACCACAGTGAGCCCTGGGTTAGACTTCAGCAGCGCTCCGATCTCGGCCAGCGTCGCATCGGACTCCGGCTTCAAGTCAGCCTTATCAGTATCGAACAGTATGCCATAGAGCGCGACCCGTCCGGAAGTGTTGATCGCCTTGGCCATTTCGTCGGCCTTGACCACCACCATCTTCTTGTCGCGCGCCTTCGGCTCAATCACGTGGACGATGGCGATCGTACGGCCGGTGAAAGCCTTGCAGTATGGAGCGCCGTCCGGGATCGTGAACGTCTGGACCGCGACATGCGCGTTGCCGCCGTCGACGGGCAGTCGGCCCGAGAAATAACGCTGATCGGCGATTCTCGAGGTAACGGCGCAAGCGCTGTTGGAGAAGGCTGGGTCCTTGAGCGTTTTTTCGGTGAAGAAGTGCATGGTCAGGCTGGTGTCGCCTCCTCCGCCCGCCGCAGACCGTTGCGACGAGCCGCCGCAGTCGTCACCCTTGCACTGCCAGAGCACCTCGCCGCCGGCCTTGGTCACGGCATCCTGATAGTTGCGCAGCACTTCGAGCGGAGACCGGTTCTTGGGCAGCAGATAGACGAGACGCGTGACCTCGCCTTCCAGGTCGCGCGAAGTCTTCGGCGCAAACACGTGATTGTTGGAGGCGTCGCGTTTGTCGGTCTTCTCCAGCTTCGACAGTGGGAGGTTGAAGTCGGTGAACTGTTGGTGCTCGTAGCCGACAATGAAAGAGCCCTCGTAACGCGGCAGCAGGTGGTTGTCGGCCGCGCCTTTAATGTCCTTGGTCGGAATCGTTGCATCCGCTGCCGCGAGCGAATAGGTCAGTAGCAGGCCGCCGACCGCGCGCCCAATGATCTTCCAAAAACGCATTCGAAATCTCCTCTTCGAAGGCATGACGCGTCGCATGCTTGGAACCGGCGGACCAACCTGGACCACGACGTCTGCCCCGGAAAGATGTCGCCTGCGAATGCGCTGGAAAGCAAGCGCGGCGGATGCGGAATTGGGTCCCCCATAAGTTATTTGATCTGGCACTTGCCCGTATCGCCCCCCGCACAGGCGGGGGACGACGGCACCCGATGGATAGCCTTGCTCCTGGGCTGTATCGCGTTTAGCCAGATATAGCGCTGGCTTTTCTTGTGGTGGGTTCTGCGTTATCAGGTTTG
>CAZTTL010000029.1:0-5267 GCA_964616635.1 uncultured Rhodoplanes sp.
CTAGAGCATTTTCCGGCGAAGTGGACGCCGGTTCGCCGCAGAAAATGCGATCACTCAAAGAGAAATAGAGCGAATTGCGATTCCGTCAGGTCGGATTTCGCTCTAGCAGCACTTCTTGGTGCTGATGCGATGCAACGAGCCTTGCTGGGACCTTGCCGGAACGCGCACCAGACGATGCATGCTGCGGTGGAGCGCGGCCGCTTAAACCGACCCCCCGCTCTCCTGGCTTCGCCGTTATGGCGAGGGCAAATTGTCGCCGCATCGCACAACCGCAGGTCACCAGAGGTAAATAATTGGCGATCGCTGTTTGAGCCCGATGAGGCCGCGTCGCGAATCACCTAACATTCCACATAATGTTTTTGGTGGGGTGCTACCGTCGAAAATGCATGTCCCACGGCGTGCTCATATGGTCGTTAAGGGCATTGCATGTGCCATTTGGTTCACGCGGACGGAGCGTCGACGATGGCGATTACCTTGAGCGGCGAGGTGCAGCTACCTGCAACACGCGACGTCGTGTGGGCCAAGCTCAACGACGCCGATGTGCTGCGCCAGTGCATTCCCGGCTGCGAGATGCTGGAAAAGCTCTCGGACACCGAGTTCCAGGCCATCGCCGTCACCAAGATCGGGCCGGTCAAGGCGCGCTGGAAAGGCAAGGTCCGGCTCAGCGATCTCGATCCTCCGAACAGCTATCGGATCAGTGGCGACGGCGAGGGCGGGATGGCGGGCTTTGCCAAAGGCGCCGCATCGGTCCTGCTTGCCGACCACGAAGCCGGCACCCAGCTTTCCTACCATGTCGACGCGCAGATCGGCGGCAAGATCGCCCAGCTCGGGCAGCGGCTGGTCATTGGCGCCTCGAAAAAGGTGGCCGACGAGTTCTTTACCAAGTTTGCCGTCGTCGTCAGCACGGAATAGAGCCGTAATGGCTTCGGGCCGAATCGATCGCGCCCCAATCTTTCGTCGACTGATCGCATGATCTTGTCCGAAAATTCTGCAACTTTCCCGGATCATGCTTTAGGAAGGCGCGGTGACTGAGCCTGCGCGGCCCGCACTGCTGCCCTCCCCTCGAATCGCCAAGGATCATGCCATGCCGGTCATTCAATCTGACGGTTGCCCTCTGCATGTCGAAATCGAAGGCCCGGAGACAGCGCCGGTGCTCATGTTTTCCAATTCGCTCGGCGTCGATCTCTCGATGTGGGAGCCGCAGGTCGCTCCCTTTGCCCGGCATTTCCGGGTGGTGCGCTATGACCGCCGCGGACACCGGCGCTCGGGCGTCACGCCCGGCCCCTACACCATGGAGCAGCTTGCCCGCGACGACCTCGCCATCATGGACGGGCTCGGCCTCGAACGGGTCAACTTCTGCGGGATCTCGATGGGCGGCATGGTCGGTCAATGGCTCGGTGCGTTTGCGCCGGAGCGTCTCAATCGGCTCGTGCTTGCCAACACCACCTGCTACTACCCCGACAAGACGCCGTGGAATGACCGGATCAAGGTGGTACGGGAAAAAGGCATCGACGCCATCGCCGACACGGTGCTCGGTGTCTGGTTCACCAAGGAGTTCCATACCAATGAGCCGGACACGGTGGCGCGCTTTCGCCAGATGCTGGTGTCGAACTCCGTCGAGGGCTACGTCTCCTGCGGGGCGGCGGTGCGCGACATGGACCATCGGGACATTCTCGCGAAGATTGCGGTGCCGACGCTGGTGATCGCCGGCCGCTACGACGGCTCGACCACGATCGAGGCTGCTGAATTCATTCGCAGCCGCGTTCCCGGTGCACAGATGACCATTCTCAATGCCGCACACATCTCCAATGTCGAGCAGGCAACCGCCTTTACCACTGAGGTGCTCGGCTTCCTCACATCGTGAGAATATGCCTGGATAGGACGCTTCGGCGCCGCAACGGAACGCCTTCCTCGTTGCCGCCCGCCTAAGGCCCTGTTACGGTTCGCAGAAGGCAAAGCAGCGTGGCCCCGGGGGGCGATGCTTTTCGCCGGCAGAGACAATGATCGGGCGACAATTGGCCCCGGAATTGCTCTGGGGAGGTCGAAGGCCGGCTGCGGCCATGCGCCGGCGAGTGGAACGGAGCGGATTCCGGGTCAGGCGGACTGGAACCCGCCATTAGGCGCCGACATCAGCGACGGGATGGCGATCGGATGGAAGTCTTTGTTCAGCAGCTCATCAACGGCATCACCCTCGGCTCGATCTACGGGCTGATCGCCATCGGCTACACCATGGTGTACGGCATTATCGGCATGGTGAATTTCGCCCATGGCGACGTGTTCATGGTGTCGGCCTTCATTGCGCTCGTCACCTTCCTGGTGCTGATGCAATGGCTGGGGCTCAGCTCGGTCGCGGTGGCGCTATTCATAATGCTGATCGTCTCGATGGTGCTGACCGCGCTCGTCAACTGGACGATCGAGCGGTTCGCCTATCGGCCGCTGCGCGGCTCGTTCCGCCTGGCCCCACTGATCTCCGCCATCGGCATGTCGATCGTTCTGAGTAACTTCGTGCAGGTTGCCCAAGGCCCGCGCAACAAGTCGATCCCGCCTTTGATCTCCGGTGACTTCACGGTGATGGAAAGGCACGGCTATGCCGTTACCTTGTCCTACAAGCAGCTCATGGTCTGGGTCGTCACCGCAGTGCTGCTCGCCGCCTTCTGGTATGTGGTGAGCCGCACCTCGCTCGGCCGCGCCCAGCGCGCCTGCGAGCAGGACCAGAAAATGGCGGCCTTGCTCGGAGTTAACGTCGACCGCACCATCTCGATCACCTTCGTCATGGGGGCAGCGCTCGCGGCTGTCGCCGGAACGATGTATCTGCTCTATTATGGCGTCATCAATTTCGCCGATGGCTTCACCCCCGGAGTGAAAGCCTTCACCGCCGCGGTGCTGGGCGGCATCGGCTCGCTGCCCGGGGCCGTGATCGGCGGCCTCCTGATCGGCCTTGTCGAGACCATGTGGTCCGCCTATTTCTCCATCGATTACAAAGATGTGGCCGCCTTTTCGCTGCTTGCCATCACCTTGATCTTCCTGCCTCAGGGCATTCTCGGTCGTCCTGAAGTCGAAAAGGTCTAGCGGCTGATGCGAGCGCTCGATCCCCGCCCTGCCGGAATCGCGCTTCCTGGCATGATCCTGCATGCCGTCAAGCATGCGGCAATCGCCGCGCTGCTCGCTGTCGGAGTGTTCCTGCCGCTGATCGGCCTGCGCACCACAACGAATATCCGCAACGAGCTCACCCTGGAGACGCGCTGGCCGCTCCTGTTCACGCTGGTGGCGCTTGTCGCCGCCGCGAGCCTCGCCAATTCGCTGATCATTGCGCCGTGGCGCGCCCACCGAGCCGCCCACCCGAAACCGCCGAGCACCGCCGCCGGCCGCTTCGGCACCGCCTTTAGCCGCTGGTTCAGCCCATTTGCGATCGGCTTCGTGACCGTCTACCCGATGCTGGCGCTGTGGCTCACCGGTACCGGGGCCGTCAAATGGGTCGACAATTTCGGCATCCAGATCCTGATCTATGTGATGCTCGGCTTCGGCCTCAACATCGTCGTCGGGCTCGCCGGCCTGCTCGACCTCGGTTATGCCGCCTTCTATGCGGTCGGTGCCTATTCCTACGCGCTGACCGCCAAGACATTTGGCCTGTCCTTCTTCGAGCTGCTGCCGATTGCCGGCCTGTTGGCGGCGTGCTGGGGCATCCTGCTCGGCTTTCCGGTGCTGCGCCTGCGGGGCGACTACCTCGCCATCGTCACGCTCGCCTTCGGCGAGATCATTCGGCTCGTGCTGATCAACTGGGTGCCGGTCACCAACGGCTATGCCGGCATCAGCGGCATCCCGCGGCCGACCTTTTTCGGCATCCCCTTCACCGCCAGCAAGACCGGCTTTGCCGCCGTCTTCGGCCTGCCGTTCAGTCCGATCTACCGCTCGATCTTTCTCTACTACATCATCCTGGCGCTGGTGCTGGTTACCGCCTTCGTGACGATCAGGCTGCGGCGGCTGCCGATCGGCCGCGCCTGGGAGGCACTGCGCGAAGACGAGACCGCCTGCCGCTCGCTCGGCATCAACACCACCAATACCAAGCTCACCGCGTTTGCCATCGGTGCCATGTTCGGCGGCTTCGCCGGATCATTCTTCGCCGCCCGCCAGGGTTTTATCTCGCCGGAATCCTTTACCTTCCTTGAGTCGGCAACGATCGTCGCAATCGTCGTGCTGGGCGGCATGGGAAGCCAGATCGGCGTTGCCATTGCCGCGACAGGGATGATTGGCGGCACTGAGATTCTGCGCGAGCTCGATTTTCTCAAGGCAGTGTTCGGCAACGACTTTGATCCGACGCAGTACCGCATGCTGCTGTTCGGTCTGGCCATGGTGCTCATCATGATCTGGAAGCCGCGCGGCCTGATCGCGACCCGCGAGCCGTCCGTGGTGCTGACGAAACGCAAGGCGATCTCCGGCGCACTGGTCAAGGAAGGACACGGATGACCGCGGCGCCGGTTCCTCTGCTCGAAGTCGAGCACCTGACCATGCGCTTTGGCGGCCTCGTTGCCGTCAGCGAGCTCTGCTTTACCGCTCACCGTTCCGAAATCACCGCACTGATCGGGCCAAACGGCGCCGGCAAGACCACGGTGTTCAACTGCATTACCGGCTTCTACAAGCCGACCGAGGGCCGCATCGCGCTCGCCCATGGCGACCAGGCCCTGTGGGCAGAATTGGATAGGCTGACGCTCGGCGGCGAGCGCAAGCTGGCGCGCAAGGACGGCACGCTGTTCCTGCTCGAACGCATGCCGGAATACCTCGTCGCGCATCACGCGCGGGTTGCCCGCACCTTCCAGAACATCCGGCTATTCTCCGGCATGACCGTGCTGGAAAACCTGCTCGTCGCTCAGCACAATCCGCTGATGCTGGCCTCGGGTTACACGCTTCTCGGCGTGCTCGGTCTCGGCGGCTATGGGCGGGCGGAGCGGGCGGCGCTCGACAAAGCCCGCGGCTGGCTCGAACGCATCGAACTGCTCGATCGTGCCGACGATCCCGCCGGTTCCCTGCCCTACGGCGCCCAGCGCCGCCTCGAAATCGCGCGCGCCATGTGCACCGATCCGGTGCTTTTGTGCCTCGATGAGCCGGCTGCCGGGCTGAACCCACACGAGAGCGCCGCGCTCAATGCGCTGATCCTCTCGATCCGCGACCGGGAAAAGACCTCGGTGCTGCTGATCGAGCACGACATGTCGGTGGTGATGGAGATTTCCGACCATGTCGTCGTGCTCGATTATGGTGTCAAGATCGCCGAC
>CAZTTL010000029.1:5277-19179 GCA_964616635.1 uncultured Rhodoplanes sp.
GCAATGACACCAAGGTCTTCGCCGCCTATCTCGGCGTCGCCGACGAGGAGGTCGCCGCCGCCGAAGCGGAGGTCGGGCTGTGAGCGCACGCTTAGAGCATTTTCCGGCGACGTGGACACCGGTTCGCCGCAGAAAATGCGGCCACTTAAATAGATTCAGAGAGAATTGCGATTCCATCAGAACGGAATTCGCTCTAAGCAGCATTTCACCGATATCCCGAACAACAGCGACCGCGCCTATGGTTCAGCCGGTTTATCCTCCCCCTGAAAGGGGGAGGTCGGCGAGCGGAAGCTCGCCGGGAGGGGGTCGGATGCGGCTCACGACCGCTCCCCGGATGACCTTTGATCATCCGACCCTCCCCTTTCAGGGGAGGGTGAAGTCAAATGCAGTCGCCACGCCCTCTCGCGGGAAAATCATTCAATCGCTATTCCGTGCTTTTGGGAAAGGCGGGGCGCGCCATGACTGAGCCGCTGCTCGCGGTGCGCGGCGTCGAGACCTATTACGGCAGCATCTGCGCGCTCAAGGGCGTTGATCTCGACGTGTTCGAAGGCGAGATCGTCACCTTGATCGGCGCAAACGGCGCCGGCAAGTCGACCCTGATGATGACGATCTTCGCCAGTCCGCGCGCGCGTCAGGGCCGCATTTATTTTGACGGCCGCGACATCACCGATCTGCCGACGCACGAGATTGCGCGTTCGCGTATCGCCCAGGCGCCGGAAGGCCGGCGTATTTTCGCGCGCATGACGGTGTTGGAGAATCTGCAGATGGGCGCCGTCGCCGCCGGTATCACCGACGGCAACGACGCCCAGCTCAAAGACGTGCTCGGGCTGTTTCCGCGGCTTGCCGAGCGTTTGGCCCAACGCGGCGGCACGCTGTCGGGCGGCGAACAGCAGATGCTGGCGATCGCCCGGGCGCTGATGAGCCGGCCGCGCCTCCTGCTGCTCGACGAGCCCTCGCTCGGCCTGGCGCCGCTTATCGCCCAGCAGATCTTCGACATCGTGCGCGAGCTGAACACCAAACACCGGCTGACGGTGTTCCTGGTCGAGCAGAATGCCTATCACGCGCTCAAGCTTGCCCATCGCGGCTATGTGATGGTCAACGGCGTGATCACCATAAGCGGAACCGGGCGTGAATTGATCGAGCGGCCAGAGGTGCGCGCCGCCTATCTCGAAGGCGGCCGGCAGCAATAACCTTCCTTTCGGTCAACCGACAAACGTTCGTCGGGAAGCCGATGAGGATAGCAAAAAGGCAAGGAGCGAGGGCCCCACGACCTGCCATGCATTTTCTCTATGAAGAAGATTCGTTCAGCGTTTTCCTGCTCGTCACCGTGATTCTCGGCGGTGTGTGCGCCTGGCTCGCCGCACGTGCCGTCGCCCAGACTTGGCGGTCATGGTGGCAAGCCATGATCTATATGCTTATTCTCGGCTTCGCGGTGCGGTTCATTCACTATGCGCTGTTCGACGGGACACTGACATCGCCTTATTATTATGCAGTCGACACTGCGATCCTCTCAGCCATCGCGGTCGCCGGATTTCGCTATACTCGGCGCCAGCAAATGGCTAGGCAATATGGGTTTCTTGTGCGACCGTCCGAGCGTAGCATGCAACCCTGAAACGCGGCACCGGGCCGCGTTGTGTGACCAATCGGTAAGTTCCGTATCGATCATGCCCGTGATAATTGAACGGGCGCCCCACACACTAAACACCCTTTCGGAGGACGATTGACCATGATTCATCGTACGACGCTTGGTTTAGCGCTCGGCATCGCCTTGGCGATGACGGCGAGTGCGCAGGCCGAGGTCCAGTTCGGGGTTACCGGGCCGCTTACTGGCGGCAGCGCCGCCTTCGGCGCGCAGCTAAAGCAGGGCGCCGAGCAGGCGGTCGCGGACATCAACAAGTCCGGCGGCATTCTCGGCCAGAAGATCCAGCTGAGTGTCGGCGACGACCGCGGCGACCCCAAGGAAGGCGTGTCGGTTGCAAATAAATTTGCCGCCGACGGCGTCAAGTTCGTGATCGGGCCGTTCAACTCGGGCGTCACCATGCCGTCGTCCGAAGTCTATCAGGACAACGGCATCCTCGAGATCACCCCCGCCGCCACCAATCCAAAGATCACCGAGCGCGGCATGTGGAATGTCTTCCGCGTCTGCGGGCGCGACGACCAGCAGGGCGGCATGGCGGGTGGGATCATTGCCAAGAAGTTCAAGGGCAAGCGCATCGCCATCGTCCATGACAAGACGACCTACGGCCAGGGCTTGGCCGAGGAGATGCGCAAGGCGCTGCACGCCAAGGGCATGAAAGAGGTGATGTTCGAAGGCGTCAACACGCAGGACAAGGACTTCACCGCCCTCGTCTCCAAGCTCAAAGCCGCCAATCCCGACCTCGTCTATTGGGGCGGCCTGCATGACACCGGCGGTATCATCCTGCGCCAGATGCACGATCAAGGCCTGCGCGCGCCGATGATGGGCGGCGACGGCCTCGCCGACAATGAATTCGCCGCGATCGCCGGCCCGGCCGCCGAAGGCACGCTGATGACCTTCTCGCCCGATCCGCGCACCAATCCGAAGAACAAGAAGATCGTCGAGGTCTTCCGCAAGAAGGGCTTCGAGCCGCAGGCCTACACGCTCTATAGCTACGCCGCGGTGCAGGTGATCAAGCAGGCGGCCGAGCAAGCGAAGTCGCTCGACCCGCAGAAGGTCGCCGAGGTGATCCGCTCCGGCCGTCCGTTCGACACCGTTCTCGGCACGCTCTCCTTCAACAAGAAGGGTGACGTTTCCGACAAGGGCTATCTGGTCAACGGCCAGAAGAAGGACCGCTACGTCCTCTATCAGTGGAAGAAGGGCCCGGACGGCAAGATCAGCTACTTCGAAGTCAAGTGATGATCGATATACAGGCCCTTGGGCCGTGCGATCCAACGAAGGGCGCCCGCGCGGCGCCCTTTTTTGTGGCTGCAGCGATGCGCAAAGGACGCCGGCGGCAAGAGCGATTTCCGTCCTGACGAAATCGGAATTCGCTCTGTTTCTCTTTGAGTGATCGCATTTTCTACGGCGAACCGGTGTCCACTTCGCCGGAAAATGCTCCAAGACCTTTGCGATGATAAACCTGGCTCAGCCGGCGAACAGCGCCGGAGCCGGTTTCAGCGCGCCGATCGGGCTGCGGTTCCAGTTGCGCAGGACCGGCCGGGCGAAACGGTCGAGTGCGGCGCGGCCGTCATCGTCGCGGGGAAGAAAGCGGGCGATCACCGCCGCCATTGCCGCTTCCGCAGCACGCGTCGCGCCGTCGTCGATCTTCACCGCCAGGCCGAGCCCCTGCTCCGGCAGCGCCGCGCAATAGACCCCCTCGGCACCCGCCTTGACGAAGACGCGCTTGCGCAGGCTGGTCATCACCTCGGTGCAGAAACGCCCGGTCCCCGCAACATGCCAGGGATGGGCGGCACAGGCCGCGCGCAGGCACCGCGCCGCTGCGGCCCGTTCCCGCGCCAGGCCATGGCCGGTGCCGAAGCGGGCAAAGGCGCGCGCGAGCGCGGCAAGCGACATCGCAAAGGTCGGCACCGAGCACCCGTCGATGCCGCGATGCGCATCGGGAATCGCTTCCCCGCCGAGCGCTTCCAGCACCGCCTTCACCGCCTGCTGCACTGGATGAGCATGGTCGACATAGGTGGTGGGGTCGCATCCCATGGCGCAGGCGGCGCAGAGAAATCCCGCATGCTTGCCCGAACAGTTGTTGTGGACGGCAGTCGCCGCGCCGCCGGTGCGCGACAACGCAAGGGCCGATGGCTGATGCAGCGGCCAATGGGTCCCGCATAGCAGCGCGCCCTCGTCGAGGCCCACCCGCGCGAGCATCGCCACGACGCCTGCGACATGGTCCGGCTCCCCGCTATGCGAAGCGCAGGCGAGCGCCAGTTCCTCGTCGCGCAGTCCGAAACGCTCGACGGCGCCGGCCTCCATGAGCACCAAGGCCTGCAGCGCCTTGACGGCGGAGCGTGGAAAGATCGGTCGCTCGACATCGCCGATCGCGAGCACGCGCGCGCCGTCGGCATCGACGACGGCGACGGCACCGCGGTGTTGGCTTTCCACCAGCGCTCCGCGCAGCGCCTCAATCACAACAGGATTATGCATTCGTCTTGATGATGCTCTTGGCGGTTATAAATCGAACGCAGCAAAGACGGAGCCGGGGGCGGACGGAACCTGTTTAAACGCTCAAGCCCATGCCGCAAGCTTCTCGCAAATATATCCGGTGCCGTGGCCTGCTGGTTCTGCTTCCGGTCACGCTTTTTCTACTGCCGATTGCAGCGCGCGCCGCGCTGTACACCCTCGGCGACGGACCGCGCAGCTGGCGCGACGCCGACTGGTCCAGCACCGGCAGCCTGCCGCCGGCGAGCGCGCATCCACAGGCTCGCCTGCTCGTGCTATCCGGACGCACCGGCGGCCTCAAGGGGATTGTCTCGGTCCATAGCTGGATCGTCCTCAAGCCACGCAATGCGCGCAGTTGGAGCCGCTACGACGTCGTCGGCTGGGGCACGCCGCTGCGGCTCAACAACTGGGCGGCGGACGCCCGCTGGTTTGGCAACAGGCCACAGGTCGTCGCCGATCTCTCGGGCGATGCCGCCGAGGCGATGATCCCCACCATCATGGCTGCGATCCGCAGCTATCCGTACCGCCACGCCGGCGACTACCGGCTATGGCCGGGGCCGAACAGCAACACCTTCGTCGCCACCGTGCTGCGCGCCGTGCCCAAACTTGGCGCCGCCCTGCCGCCCAACGCGGTCGGGCGTGATTTCCGCGCCCTGCCCTATCTCGGCCTGTCCGACAGCGGCACCGGCATCGAAGCCAATCTGTGGGGCGTCCTCGGCATCAAGCTCGCCTGGGTCGAGGGCATCGAGGTCAATCTGTTCGGCTTGGTCGCCGGAATCGACCTGCAGCGGCCTGGCGTGAAGCTGCCCGGCTTCGGCCTGATTGCCCTCGATGACATCTTGCGAACGAGCGTAGCAGTCCGACCATGATAATGTGGTGCTTTGAACTGCGGGTTCGTTCGCTTAATTTGGCGAGGGTGATTGGATTGATCGAATGAAAATCAAAGTCGTCGTGCATGAGGCAGAAGAGGGCGGCTACTGGGCCGAGGTGCCGGCTATTCCCGGCTGCGCGACCCAGGGCGACACTTTCGAGGAACTCCTGCAAAACCTCTGCGAAGCGATCGAAGGGTGCTTGTCGGTGGACCTTGCGGAGCCGGGGCTTCCTTAAAAGAATTCATCAAGCCGCCAGCGCTGCCAGAATCCGCGCCCAGCTGCGCGTGCCTTTGTGGAATGACTGCAGGTCGTATTTCTCGTTGGGCGAATGCACCCGGTCATCGTCGAGACCGAAGCCCACCAGCAGCGTATCCATGCCCAGCAGCTGCTTGAAATCAGCAACGATCGGGATCGAGGCGCCACAGCCGATGAGAAGCGCCTCGCGCCCCCATTCGTCGGCGAGCGCGCCACGCGCCGCGGCAAGCTGCGGCAGGTCCCACGGCAGCGCGATGGCCGGCGCATTGGTGTGGTCGACGAACTCCACCTTGCAGTCGGCCGGCAGCCGGGCGCGCACAAAGTTTCGGAACGCGTCGCGGATTTTTTCCGGGTCCTGTCCGGTAACGAGGCGGAACGACACTTTCGCGGAGGCCATGGATGGAATGATGGTCTTCGCCCCCTGTCCGGCATAGCCACCCCAGATGCCGTTCATGTCGCAGCTCGGGCGCGAGAACACTTGCTCGATCAGCAGGCGGTCGGTCTCGCCCGCCGGGACGCTCAATCCCACGGGCTTCAAAAAGCTCTCCGGCGTGAATCTGAGCGAGCGCCATTGCTGGATCACCTCCAGCGGCAGGTCCGCAACGCCGTCGTAGAAACCGGGGATGGTGATGCGCCCGTTGTCGGCATGAAGACTGCCGAGAATCTTGGTCAGCACGCGGATCGGGTTTTGGGCGGCACCACCAAACAGGCCGGAATGCAGGTCGCGGTCGGCCGCGGTGATGGTCACCTCCTCATACACAAGACCGCGCAGCGAGGTGGTGATCGCCGGTGTTTGCGGGTCCCACATGCCGGTATCGCAGACGAGCGCGACGTCGGCGGCAAGCTCGCCGGAATTCTCCGCCACCCAGCTCGGCAGGTTTTTCGAACCAACTTCCTCTTCGCCTTCGATCAGCATCGTCACCCCGACCGGGAGCGTGCCGGTCACCTGTTTCCAGGCCCGGCAAGCCTCGATGAAGGTCATCACCTGGCCTTTGTCGTCGCAGGCCCCGCGCGCGACGATCGCCTTGCGCCCGTCGGGCAGCGTCGCGATGCGCGGCGCGAAAGGCGGCGTATCCCACAGGCCGAGCGGATCGACCGGCTGCACATCGTAATGGCCGTAGAAGAGCACGCGCCTAGTTCCGGCGCCGCCTTTGGCGAGAACCACCGGATGGCCGCCGGTCTCCCGCAGGTCGGCTGCAAGCCCGATGCTGTGCAGGTCGGTCGCGACATGCTCGGCGGCGACGCGGCAATCGTCGGCATGCGCCGGGTCGGTGGAGATCGAGGGGATGCGCAGGAGATCGAACAGCCGGGCGATGTTGCTGTCGAGATCGGCATCGATGCGGGCAAGGACGGCGTCGAGGGTGGTCATTTGGCTTTCCCTGAACGAGGCTTGCGTGGTCTTTTAGCCTTCTTTGATTTTGCATTCTTCCGCGCGGGCTCGGACGATTCGGCGTCGGCGAAACCGACGGAAGGTGGATCATCAACGGCCGGTGCCGTACCCGGATCAGCAGCAAAAAGCGTGCTAGTTCCCAACTCCGCCGCAGGCGCAGCCGCGATCCCAGGCGCAGCAGCGCTCGACGCGCGATGCGCGGTACCGAACAGGCCGCGTTCGCTCAAGAATGCGTCCGCTGCTTGCTCGCCGAGAAGCCCGAGCGCGCCGCCAGCGCCCGGCGGCGGCGTTGTGAGGTCGGCGAGGCCCAGGCTGGCGATCCCGTAGTCGCGCCTGCGGCTCGAGCGCCGACGCCCGGATATTCCCAAACTGCGCATCACCGCTTCGGTGCCCCGCCGCGCAACGACGGCAGCGACCGAGCGTCCGAACTGGCGCACCGCCGGATGACTGAGAATCGCGCCAACGCGCCCCCAGAACGTGACGGGTGCGGACCGCGGCCGATCCACCTGCCCTCCTGACGGCCGACCATCGTCGTCATCGCCTTTATCGGCGCCGTCCGCCCGCTGCTCCAAGGCAGGCGTCAGCGACTCGTGCGCGGCAGTTTTGTCGTATTTGCCGCGGACCGGGCTGGTGGCGATGATCGCCTTGCGCTCCTCAGGGGTGAGCGGGCCGACGCGCGCAGAGGGCGGGCAGATCAGCGCCCGCTCGACCATCGACGGCGTACCATTGCCTTCGAGGAATGACACCAGCGCTTCGCCCTTGCCGAGCTCGGTGATCACCTGCGCGGTATCGAGCTCGGGGTTCGGCCGGAACGTCTCGGCCGCCGCCTTCACCGCTTTCTGGTCGCGCGGAGTGAAGGCCCGCAAGGCGTGCTGCACCCGATTGCCGAGCTGGGCGAGCACCTTGTCCGGGACATCGAGCGGATTCTGGGTGACGAAATAGACGCCGACTCCCTTGGAGCGGATCAGCCGTACCACCTGCTCGATCTTGTCGAGCAAAACTTTCGGCGCTTCGTTGAACAACAGATGCGCCTCATCAAAGAAGAAGACGAGCTTCGGTTTTGGCAGATCGCCGACCTCGGGAAGCTGCTCGAACAGCTCCGCGATCAGCCACAGGAGAAACGTTGCGTAAAGCCGCGGGCTCTCCATCAGCTTGTCGGCGGTGAGAATATTGATCCGCCCGCGCCCGTGCTCGTCGGTCGCCATAAAGTCGGCAATGTTCAAAGGCGGCGCGCCGAAAAACTGAGCACCGCCCTGATTCTCGACGACGAGCAGCTCGCGCTGAACGGCGCCGATCGTTGCCGGAGCCACATTGCCGTACCGGTTACCAATCGTTTTGGCATTGTCCCCGATATAGGCGAGCAGTTCGCGGAGATTTTCGAGGTCGATCAGCCCCCTGTCGGCGTCACCAGGATCGCTGGCCTCGCTCACCAGCCGATAGGCGATGTTGATCACGCCTTCCTGTACGTCGTTGAGGTCGAGCATGCGCGTGAGCAGGAGTGGCCCCATGTCGTTGACGGTCGCACGAATGGGGTGGCCCTGCTCGCCGAACAGGTCCCAGAACACGACCGGGAAGCGGTCCGGCTCGTAGTCGAAACCCATGGCGGTGGCGCGCTTGACGAACGCCTCTCGCTTCTCGCCCATGGCGGCGACGCCAGACAGATCGCCCTTCACGTCAGCGGCAAAGACCGGGACGCCGGCGCGGGAGAACCCTTCCGACAGCGTCTGCAGCGTCACGGTCTTGCCAGTGCCGGTGGCGCCCGTGACCAGGCCATGCCGATTGCCGAAGGCAAGCGTCAGCATCTCCGGCTTATGGCTTTGTCCGACGAAAATCTTTCCGTCCCGGTCGAGGTTGGTCATCGCATTTCCCATGCCAGTCCCGCGCAAGGGATACCGCAGGCCTCTTTTTGATAGCAGGTGGCACCTATATCCTATAGGCGCCATGACCGGACGCTACAACGCGACGCCGCGCGCCATGTTATTGTGCCAAGATTGCTGTGACGCGACCTGCTTTTGCCAGCGATCGAGGCCATGCCGGTTCTCCGCACAACAAGGCGCTGACAACCGATAAACCGCACACTTCCCAGCAGACCGGATCCCTCAACAGCGCCGGCACGCTTGTGATTCGCCCGCTCCACACCCCGGATCGTTGCGTCATCGCAACACATCCTCGCGAACACCACGGGCCCAATCATGGCGGCTTTGTGATTCGTTTGGAAAATGCCACAATAACCAAACGCGATCGGCGGATCGTGAGGAGGCAAGGCGAGGTTGTTGGCTTGTTCGCTGCCACAGGCCTGGCTGCGAGCCGGCAAAACGGCCAAGTAACGAGGCGTCTTTCGTCACGACGTTATCTGGCGCTTAGCAAGCCGGCGAAGACCTCGCCGCTGCACCATCCGCTCACGGTCGCTGCCGCCCCACGTGAAGCTCGTGCTTTCGAGAGAGTCGACACATGTCATACTCCATCGCCGAGCTGGACGCTTGCGAACCGGGCATTGCCAATAGGCTGAGATCACTCGGTATTCGCACCACAGCGAAGCTTCTGGAGGCGGCAAAGGATCCCAAAGGACGCAAACTGCTCGCCGAACGGACCGGTCTCAGTCCGCAATGCATACTCCGCGCCGCCAATATTGCCGACAAGATGCGGATCAAGGGAATCGGCGGGGAATATGCCGAGCTGCTCGAAGCCGCGGGCGTCGATACGGTGAGAGCGCTCAGATATCGCAATCCCGCCAACCTTGCGAAAAAGATGGCCGAGGCGAACAAGCAGCGGAAACTCGTTCGCTCGCTCCCGTCAGAAAGATCGATCGAACGCTGGATCGAGGACGCGAAGAAGCTCCCGATCAAGATCAGCTATTGAACGCACCGGTACCGCGAGCGCGCGGCCTTGACACGGCTGTGCGAACGACTTGACAGCCTTGCGCCGCCCGCGCATTGCCGCAGCATGGTCGGCTTTTCTGCTCTTTCCGCGACTGAGACCCGCGCACCGCTGGCGCTTAAGGATTTGTTGCGCCCGGATCGGCCTTTGGTGATGGGCGTCCTCAATGTCACGCCGGACTCGTTTTCTGATGGCGGTGCCTTCTTCGATCCCGAGGCGGCGCTCGCGCAAGCGCGCCTCATGATCGCGGAAGGCGCGGACATTATCGACATCGGCGCCGAGTCGACGCGTCCCTATGGCGGCGCGACGCCGGTCTCCGCCGAGGAAGAACACCGGCGCCTCGCATCGGTATTGCCGGCCGCCGTTGCGCTCGGATGCCCGGTCTCGATCGACACTGTGAAGGCGGACATCGCCGCCTGGGCGCTCGCCTGCGGCGCCGCGATCATCAACGATGTCTGGGGCTTCCACCGCGAGCCGGCGATGGCGAGCGTCGCCGCCCGGCTTGGCGCGCCGGTGATCCTCATGCACAACCGCGCCGAGGCCGACGCGGCGATCGATATTCTTGACGACATCGAGGTGTTTTTCACCCGCTCGCTGGCTGTCGCGCGTGCGGCCGGCATCGCTGAGGACCAGATCATGCTCGACCCCGGTATCGGCTTCGGTAAAACGCCGGAGCAGAGCCTGATCGTCCTCGCGCAGCTCGACCGGCTGGCTGCGTTCGGCCGCCCGCTCCTTGTCGGCGCCTCGCGCAAACGCTTCATCGATTGGGTTTCACCGGCACCGCCGCAGGCGCGGCTCGGCGGATCGATCGCGGCTCATCTGCTGGCGGTCACCAACGGCGCCGTCGTCATCCGCACCCACGATGTGGCGCCGACGGTCCAGGCACTGAAAGTCTTTCAGGCGATCCGGAGCCGCGCGTGACCGGCATGCGCGATTGGATTTTCGTCACCGGGCTCGCGCTCCACGCTTATCACGGGGTCAAGGAGCATGAGGCATCGGACGGTCAGATTTTTCTGATCGACCTTGCGCTCGATGTCGATCTCGCCGAGGCATCACAGTCAGACAAGCTGGTAAGCACGGTCGACTATGAGCAGGTGGTGGAATACACGCGCGCTGTCTTCTGCGATCAGCGCTTCCGCCTGGTGGAGGCGGCCGCCGGCGCCGTTGCGCGCGCCATCCTCGACCATTTCCCACCCGTCGCCGCTGTGCGCGTCACGGTGCACAAGCCGCACGCACCGATCGACGCCACCTTCGCCGATGTTGGCGTGTCGATCTTGCGGGAGCGGCATGGCTGAGGTTTTGCTCTCGCTCGGCGGCAATGTCGGCCCTGTTCGCGAGACGCTCGACCGTGCGGTGAAACTGCTGTGCGACGGCCAGGATATCCGCTTGATCGCGCGCTCGGCCGATTATCGCACGCAACCCTGGGGCGGGGTCGACCAGCCGGCCTTTATCAATCTGTGCCTGATCGCGAAGACCGCCCTTCCGCCGCACGCCCTGCTCGCCCGCATCCAATCGGTCGAGGCCGCGCTCGGACGTGACCGCGCCGCGGAAACACGCTGGGGGCCGCGGCCGATCGATATCGACATCATCGCCTATGGCGATGTCATGATGACCGACCCGGACCTGACGTTACCGCATCCGCGCTGGGCCGAGCGCGCCTTCGTGCTGGTCCCGCTCGCGGAAATCGCCGCGAACCGGGTCATCGCTGGCACGGTCGTGCGCGACGCTTTGGCGCGCCTTGAGAGCGGCGGAATCGAACGCCTGCCATCTGGTTCATAAGCTGCCGCCGGGGCAACTTTTTGCAAGATATCGCATTACCGCTGCCTTGCACCCCAGCTCTGGCTCCAGAAAGTTTCGATTGGCGCGGCGCCCGCGGCGTGGCATTTTCGCCGCATGGCAAATCAAAACGATCTCCCGCTCGCTGCTGATTTCCCTCCCGCTCGCCGCGAGGAGTGGCTGAAGCTGGTCGACGGCGTGCTCAAGGGTGCGCCGTTTGAGAAAAAGCTGCGCAGCAAGACCTATGACGGTCTGACCATCGAGCCGCTGTACAAGGGCAACGCGCAATCGCGGCCGCTCGCGGCGCGTCCCGCCGGCGCGGCCTGGCAGATTTTGCAGCGCGTCGATCATCCCGATCCGGCCGCCGCCAATGCCGAAGCCTTGCACGACCTCGCAAACGGTGCGACCGGCCTGATGCTGGCGTTCGCCAGTTCGGTCGGCGCCAACGGATTTGGACTGTCGGCCAATCCAGGCGACCTCGCCAAGGTTCTCGACGGCGTGCGGCTCGATGCCATTGCACTCGAACTGCAAATGAGCCTGCCGGCGAAAGATATCGCGACGGCACTCGCCGACATTGCCGGCAAGAGCGGCATCGCGCCCGCCGCGACCGACATCCGGTTCGGCTTTGACCCGATCGGCGTCCTTGCCGCGGGCCTTGGGCACGCGAACTGGTCTGAGATCGCCCCGCACTTCGCCGACGCGGTAAAAGAGCTTGCAGGCAAAGGCTTCCGCGGCCCGTTCGCAGTCGCGGACGGACGCGTGGTGCACAATGCCGGCGGCTCGGAGGCCCAGGAACTCGCTTACGTGCTGGCGGTCTGCGTCGCCTATCTGCGGGCGCTCGAGGCTGGCGGCCTATCGCTCGATGCGGCCCGGCGCGCCATTTTCCTGCGGCTGTCGGCGGATGCCGAGCAGTTCCTCAGCATCGCCAAGTTCCGCGCGGCACGAAAGCTGTGGGCCCGGATCGAAGAGGCGTGCGGCCTCGCCCCTGCCCCGGTTTTCATCTCGGCGGAAACCGCCTGGCGGATGATGACCCGCCGCGATCCCTGGGTGAACATGCTGCGCGGCACCATCGCGGTGTTCGCGGCCGGCATCGGCGGGGCCAATGCCGTCACTGTCCTGCCCTGCACCAATGCGCTCGGCCTGCCCGACCGCTTCGCCCGGCGCACGGCGCGCAATACCCAGCTCATCCTGCTTGAGGAGTCGAACCTCGCCAAGGTCGCCGACCCCGCGGCGGGCACGGGTGGCATGGAGGAATTGACCAAGCAGCTCTGCACCAATGCCTGGACCCTGTTCCAGGAGATCGAAAAGGCCGGCGGCATCTGGGCGGCTCTGCAGGCGGGCTTGCTGCAGACGAAGGTGGCCGCCGTGGTCGGTGCGCGCAACAAGGCGATCGCCACGCGCAAGGACCCGGTTACCGGCGTCAGCGAGTTCCCGAATATTTTCGAGGAACCGGTTTCGGTCTTGCCGATCGCGCCGAGCGTCGTGCCGAGCGACGCCAAGCCGGCCGTCGATCCGCTGAAGCCGATCCGTCTGGCCGAGCCCTTCGAAGCGCTGCGCGACGCTTCCGACCGCCTGCTCGCCGATACCGGCGCACGGCCGAAAATCTTCCTCGCCAATCTTGGCCGCCTCGCCGAGTTCAATGCGCGCGCGACCTTTGCCAAGAACTTCTTCGAGGCAGGCGGGATCGAGGCTGTCGGCAATGAGGGCTTTGCGACGGCGGCCGGCAAGACCGATCTCGGCGCACTGACCGCCGCCTTCAAGGAATCGGGCGCCAAGCTTGCCATCCTGTGCTCGTCCGATAAGGTCTATCCAGTCGCGGCGGTCGAGGCGGCTAAGGCGCTGGCCGCGGCCGGCGCAGCCAAGATTTACCTTGCGGGGCGCCCCAGCGATAGCGAAGCCGCCCTGAAAGAAGCCGGCGTCAAGGACTTCGTCTTCCTCGGCTGCGACGTGCTCGCTTTATTGCGCACCGCCCATGAGACGCTTGGCCTGCGGCCCTGATGAACGAAACGGCATCGTGCCCGAAACGATCTTTCGGGCGCGTCGCTTTGCGGAATTGACCCCTCCCCTGCAACAATCGATGCCTGTCCCGGTTGAGCCGGTGAGACGATGAGGTGACGCCATGACCACCCGCATTCCGGATTTCGCTTCCGTCGATTTCACCGACCCCAAAACTGCGGCGCCGGACACCGGCGGCCAGCCCTGGATCACCCCGGAAGACATTCCGGTGAAGCCGGTCTATGGCCCGGAAGACGTGAAGGCACTCGACTTCCTCGACACCTTCCCCGGCATGCCGCCCTATGTGCGCGGTCCCTACCCGGCCATGTACGTGACCCAGCCGTGGACCATCCGCCAATATGCCGGCTTCTCCACCGCCGAGGACTCCAACGCCTTCTACCGCCGCAACCTCGCCGCCGGGCAGAAAGGCCTTTCGGTCGCCTTCGACCTCGCCACCCACCGCGGCTACGACTCCGACCACCCGCGCGTGGCGGGTGACGTCGGCATGGCAGGGGTCGCGATCGACTCGATCTACGACATGCGCACGCTGTTCTCCGGCATCCCGCTCGACCAGATGAGCGTGTCGATGACCATGAACGGCGCGGTGC
>CAZTTL010000030.1:0-18633 GCA_964616635.1 uncultured Rhodoplanes sp.
GCGGGCACCGAACGCATCACCACGACCGGGTGAGCAGTGATGACTCCTGACGACCTCAAGCGCACGGCGGCGGCACAAGCGTTGGAACTGATCAAGCCCGGCATGCGCCTCGGGCTCGGAACCGGCTCGACCGCGCGCTATCTGGTCGAGCTTCTGGGGGGACGGGTGCGCGGTGGACTCGACATCATCGCGGTCCCGACCTCGGAAGCGACACGAGCGGACGCCGAACGCGCGGGCATTCCGCTGACCACCCTGGAAGAGACGCCGCAACTCGACCTGACCATTGACGGGGCAGACGAGATCGCACCCGATCTCAGTGTTCTCAAGGGTGGAGGCGGCGCACTGCTGCGCGAGAAGATCGTCGCCGCGGCATCGGCTCGGCTCGTGATCATCGCCGACGACACCAAATGGGTCGATATGCTCGGCCGGTTCCCGCTGCCGATCGAAGTGGTGCCGTTCGGCGTTGCGCCGACTCAGCGCGCGCTTGAGCGGGTGATCGCGGAGGCGGGATGCAGCGGATCGGTCCGGCTGCGCCACACCCGTGAAGGTCATGCTTTCGTCACGGATGGCGGCCACCTCATTCTCGATATGGCGCTCGGACGTATCCCTGAGCCGCGCGCCCTCGCGGCGCGGCTTAGCGAAGTCCCGGGCGTGGTTGAGCACGGCCTGTTCATTGGTCTCGTGCGCATGGCGATCATCGCCGGCGCCGAGGGCGTTCGCATCGTGGAAGCGTGAACAAATGAGAGGGGAAAGATCATGCAATTGGCTTGGCTGACACGGCTCGCTGTCACTGCAGTGCTCGCTTTCGGATCGCTCTCGCTACTGTCAGAACCGGGATCAGCGCAAAAAGCACCTTCGCCGCAAGCCATTGCGACCGCACGCGAGCTGCTGACCCTTAAGCGCGGCGACGTCGTGTTCAGTCCGATTATCACCGGGGTGGTTGAGACCGTGAAGAACGTGTTCCTGCCAACTAATCCCCAGCTCAGCAAGGAGCTGAACGAGGTGGCGTTGCAACTGCGCAAGGAGTACGCGTCCAAGCAGCCTGAATTGCTGAACGAAGTTGCCAGGGTTTATGCGGAGCACTTTACGGAAGCGGAATTGAAGGGCCTCGTGGTCTTCTACAAGAGTCCGCTCGGCCAGAAGATGGTCAAAGAAGAACCAGCAATCATCGATGAGAGCTTGCGCCGGGCCCAAACCTGGGGTGATGCCTTGTCAGGCACGGTGATGACCCGATTCCGCCAGGAAATGAAGAAGAAGGGCCATACGCTCTGATGTCTGTGGGCGAGCGCAACGTCGACCTGTTCGTCATCGGCGCCGGCTCCGGCGGCGTGCGCGCCGCGCGGATCGCCGCGGGCTATGGCGCCAGCGTGATGATCGCCGAAGAGTACCGTGTCGGCGGCACCTGCGTCATTCGCGGATGTGTTCCTAAGAAGCTTCTGGTCTATGCCTCCCGCTTCCCGCATGAATTCGAGGACGCGGAAGGATTCGGGTTCACGCTGCAGGCGCCGAAGTTCGACTGGCCGACCCTTATTGCCAACAAGGATCGTGAAATCGCGCGCCTGGAAAAGGCCTATCTGACCACGCTGGAGAATGCCGGCGTCACGCTGGTCAGAAGCCGCGCCGTCTTCGAGGACGCGCACATCTTGCGCTTGGTCGACAGCGGAGAACGCATCCGCGCCGCCCATGTCCTGATTGCCACTGGCGCATCGCCGAGCCTCGGCCCTGCCATTCCCGGCATCGAACATGTAATCTCGTCGAACGAGGTGTTTTCGCTCGCCGAATGCCCGCGCCGCGTCCTGATTCAGGGCGGCAGCTATATCGCGGTCGAGTTCGCCTCGATTTTTGCCGGCCTCGGTGCTCATGTCAGTCTCATCTATCGCGGTGAGAACATCCTGCGCGGCTTCGATGACGATGTGCGCCAGCACCTGCGCGCCGAATTGGAAAAACGCGGCGTTCACGTCATCACTGAGAATACCGTCTCTGCAGTTGAGCCGATGGGGCGGCACTATTCGGCGCACCTGTCGGGCGCGATGACGGTGACGGCGGATCAGGTGATGTTCGCGCTCGGTCGTCCGCCGAATATCGCAGGCCTCGGGCTCGACGCCGTGGGGGTTGCGATCGGCAGGAATGGCGGCATCGCCGTCGACGATTATTCCCGCACCTCGGTCCCCCACATCTATGCCGTTGGCGACGTGACCAACCGGATCAATCTCACCCCGGTGGCGATCCGCGAAGGCCACGCTTTCGCCGACACCGTGTTCGGCGGCAAGCCGACCGTGGTCGATCACACGAACGTGCCGACGGCGGTGTTCAGCGAGCCGGAGGTGGGGGTCGTCGGCCTGACCCAGGCGCAGGCGCAGGCCCGTTTGTCCAAGGTGGACATCTACAAGGCGATGTTCCGGCCGATGAAGGCGACGCTGTCGGGCCGCGACACGGCCGTGCTCCTCAAGCTGGTGGTGGATGCGGAGAGCGATCGCGTCGTCGGTTGCCACTTCGTCGGCGAGGGCGCGGGCGAGATGATTCAACTCGTCGGGATTGCGGTGAAGATGGGCGCGACCAAGGCCGATTTCGATGCGACGATGGCCGTGCATCCGACCGCGGCGGAGGAACTGGTGACGCTGCGTCAACCGAGCGAGCAGTTCCGACGCGAGGCCGCCGAATGAGCTGACACCCGCAAAGCGAAGGTACCCGCGTGGCGCGGCTTCCTTATCGTCGCTGCACCACTGGCCGCGCGGCTCGCCGGCGTATATAACCGTATCCGCGCTGCGCGCATCCCGGCGACGAACGGGTAAGTGCATGCGCGTTCGACGCATTTTTGCGCGACGCGGGTCCTCGGTGGAGCCCTCTTGGACATCGCCTTGCCGCAATGTGCGCCAAATTTCTCCTGCGCCCGAGAGCGGGCGAAGCCAGCGGAGTTGCAGACATGGCCGAGCGTTGGACGCCCGACAGTTGGCGATCAAAGCCGATCGTTCAGGTTCCCGAATATGCGGATGCGCAGGCGCTCGCCGGCGTGGAAAAGCAGCTCGCGACCTTCCCCCCGCTGGTCTTCGCAGGTGAGGCGCGCAGTCTCAAGAAGGCGCTGGCGCGCGTTGCGATGGGCGAGGCCTTCCTGCTCCAGGGCGGCGACTGCGCTGAAAGCTTCTACGAGCACGGCGCCAATAATATCCGCGACTTCTTCCGCGTCTTCCTGCAGATGGCCGTGGTGCTGACCTTCGCCGCCGCGTCGCCGGTGGTGAAGGTTGGGCGTATCGCCGGCCAGTTCGCCAAGCCGCGGTCGTCGCCAACCGAAAAGCGCAACGGCGGTGAGCTGCCGAGCTACCGCGGCGATATTGTCAACGACAATGATTTCACGCCGGAGGCCCGGCAGCCTGAACCGCGCCGCATGCTGCAGGCCTATCGCCAATCGGCAGCGACGCTCAACCTGCTGCGCGCTTTTGCCCAGGGCGGTTACGCCAATCTGGCGACCGTGCACCAGTGGATGCTCGGCTTCGTCAAGGATTGTCCGCAGGCGCGGCGCTACATGGAACTGGCCGACCGCATTTCCGAGGCGCTGGCTTTCATGCGGGCGTGCGGGCTCGACCTCGAGGCTGAGCCGCATCTGCGCGCGACCGAGCTCTATACCAGCCACGAGGCGCTGCTGCTCGGCTATGAAGAAGCACTCACCCGCGTCGATTCGACCAGCGGCGACTGGTACTGCACCTCGGCGCATATGCTGTGGATCGGCGACCGCACCCGCCAGCCCGACCACGCCCATATCGAGTTCTGCCGCGGCGTGGAAAATCCGATCGGGCTCAAGTGCGGCCCGACCTTGAAGGCGGACGAATTGCTGCGCGTGATCGACATTCTCGATCCGGAAAATGAGCCCGGGCGCCTCACTTTGATCTGCCGCTACGGTGCCGAAAAGGTCGGCGAGTTTCTGCCGCCGCTGGTGCGGGCGGTGAAGCGCGAAGGGCGCAATGTCGTGTGGTCATGCGATCCGATGCATGGCAACACCATCACGTCGGCGAGCGGTTTCAAGACCAGGCCGTTCGATCGCATCATGCAGGAGGTGAAGGCCTTCTTCACCGTGCATGCCGGTGAGGGCACTTATGCCGGTGGTGTCCATCTCGAAATGACCGGACAGAACGTCACCGAATGCACCGGCGGCGCCCGCGCCATCACCGACGAGGATCTCGACAGCCGGTATCACACCTTCTGCGATCCGCGTCTCAATGCGGACCAGTCGATCGATCTCGCCTTCCTGCTGGCCGAGCTTCTGAAGAAGGAGCGGGTCACCCGGGCGGCGCCGCTGTCGGCGGTGGCGAGCTGGTAGGAACCCAACAGGCCGGCCGGTGCAACAACCACCGGCCGGTTCTGATCGCGGCCCAATTCACGCCATTCGGCTCATAACCCAATTCTTCGCAGACCCGCGCCTGCGGCGGGTAACATAATTCATGCCCGCGACGCGCGCGGGCATGCCGAGGCGGATTGAGACGCCGAAAGATCAGATCGCTTCCTTCAGTTCCTTGGCCGGGCGGAAGGCGACCTTCTTGCTCGCCTTGATCTTGATCGGCTCGCCGGTCGCAGGATTGCGGCCCATGCGGGCGGCGCGCTTCCTCACCTGAAGGATGCCGAGCCCGCCAATGCGGATACGGTCGCCCTTCTTCAGGTGCTTCACCACCATGCCGATCATGTCGTTGAGAATGGCTTCCGACTGCTTTTTCGCCATCTCGTGCTCGGTGGCGAGCGCGGCCGCAATGTGCTTGAGCGTTACGGTCGGTTGGGCTGCCTTGGCCATCGGGAGTCCTCCTATTTGCCGGCAAGAACCGTGAAAACGCCCGTCAATTAGATGATTCTCGCGCTTTGGCTAGCCGGAATTTACAGAAATGCCCATGTTTCTTGGCTTTTCCGCCCCCCTGCGGCGATTTTCCCCGATAAAATGCCCCTTCGCGGCCCTTCAGGTCGGTCCTGACGGCCTTTCTTGCCCGAATGACGGGACCATTTGGGCCAGGCCGGGACCGTTTGCCATTATTGTGGCGGACGGCCGAGGACCGTCCGCCGGCCAGTATCGCAACTGAACCGATCCCGAACCGCCGCGTTGATATTCGAACTTTGCTCATTTCGATAATTTGGAGCCCCCGCCATGACCATGAAGAGCGACCCTGCCGCCGCCGTCGATGAGCTCCGCAAGGACCTGCAGGTGCTGCGCGAGGAGATCGCCCGCCTGGGCGGACAGGTGACGACGCAATTCGGCGCCACCGGCAGCCAGGCCATCAACGAAATCACGCAGGCCCTGCGTCGGATGAACGATGTCGTCGCGAGCGCAGGCGGGCGCGGGCGCGACGTGGCGAAAGAGATCGCCGGCGATGTCGGCCGCAAGCTCGAAGGCAATGTGCGCTCGCTGGAGGGCAATGTCCGCGCCCATCCATTTGGTGCACTCGCCGTCGCCGTGGCGCTCGGCTTCGTGCTCGGGACGCTGTCGCGCCGCTGACGGCGCGTGCGGGCGACGCGCCCCGAACCTAATTCTATGCATCGGCTTGGTTTGATGGGGGCTCTGTTTGGAGACCACGTCGATGCTGTCGACCGTCCTGGTTATTTAGCGGCGGTGATCGCTTGTGGCCCGCCTGCGGATGCGGAACACCAGCACATCGCCGCTGCGCGTCGTGCTTTCCAGCAGGTGTCCTGTCTCCGCGATGACATGCGGAATATCAATCTCTGCAAGCGGATCGGTGCACTCGACGATGAGAATGTCATCGGCGTTGAGCCGCGCCAGCGCCTTTCGTGTTTTCAGTGCCGGCAACGGGCATTTCAGCCCGCGCAAGTCGAGCCGCGTGTCGGTCATGCCGCCTTTTCGCCGGCCGACGAAAGCCGGTCAAGCGCGCGCACTTTTCGCTCGCGCCTTGACCGGGTCTGCGACCTCGCGTCAGATTGTCTGAACACGACCAGATAACGCGATCGATCGGACTCGCTATGCCATGCGCGTGATCGGGCTTGCCGGCTGGAGCGGCGCCGGAAAGACCACGCTTCTGACCCGCATCATTCCGCGGCTGGTCGGCCGCGGGCTCACCGTGTCGACGGTCAAGCATGCGCACCACGCCTTCGATGTCGATCACCCGGGCAAGGACTCGTATGCCCACCGCGTAGCCGGCGCGACCGAGGTGCTGGTTTCCTCCGCCGTTCGATTTGCGCTGATGCACGAATTGCGCGGCGAGAAAGAGCTCGATTTGGCGCAACTCCTCGGCAAGCTGTCGCCGGTCGATCTCGTCATCGTCGAAGGTTTTAAGCGCGAGCCGCATCCGAAGCTCGAAGTCTATCGCGCGGTGGTCGGCAAGCCCTGCCTCTATCTCGACGATCCCGACATCATCGCGATTGCCTCGGATCAGCCACTGCCGCAGGTACCGATCCGCGCGGTACTTCTTGAGGACATCCACACCATTGTCGACCTCTTGCTCGCACACGCGATCCCGGTCGACAAGGCGATCGCGCGGGCGCAGGGTGCGGCATGGCCCAACTGAGCGACGACTGCTTTGCCTTCTCCGGCCCGTTGCTGCCGATCGTCGAGATGGAGCGGCTGATCGCCGAGCGGGTCGCGCCGGTCAATGAGATCGAACAGGTGGGCTTGCGCGAGGCCGCAGGTCGCATCATCGCAGCCGATATTTCGGCGCCGCTCGACCTGCCGCCCTTCGACAACTCTGCGGTCGACGGCTATGCGGTGCGCCACGCCGATCTTGCGGCTGACGGCGCGACGGTGCTGACGGTGACCGACCGTGTGGCCGCCGGCGAGGCGGCAGCGCACCCGCTTCACGCTGGCGAGGCGATCCGCATTTTCACCGGGGCGCCGATGCCGCAGGGCGCCGACACCGTCGTCATGCAGGAGGACGTCAAGCGCGACGGTCCGCATGTCATCGTTCCGCCGGGGCTTGCGCTCGGCGCCAATCGGCGGCTCGCGGGCGAGGATGTGCGCGCCGGCAGCGTGCTGCTCCCTGGAGGTCGGCGCATGACGGCGGCGGATGTGGCGCTCGCGGCGGCGCAAGGCCTCACCAGGCTGGCAGTGCGCCGGCGGGTGACCGTCGCGCTGTTCTCGACCGGCGACGAGGTGGTCGAACCGGGCGCCTCCCGCCGGCCCTGTGCGATCTATGATGCCAACCGCTACCTCCTGGTCGCGCTCCTGGAGAATCTGGGCGCCCGCGTGACCGATCTCGGCATTCTGCCCGATCGGCCCGAGGCGCTGCGTCCGGCCCTGCTTGCCGCCGCCGGGGATCATGATCTGGTGCTGACCTCGGGTGGAGTGTCGACCGGGGAGGCCGACTATGTGCGCGCCACGGTCGAGCAGGCGGGCCGGCTGGTGTTCTGGCGCGTTGCGATCAAGCCGGGCCGCCCGGTCGCGATGGGTGTGCTGCCTGGACGAACGGTCGGCAAGCGCGCGGCCTTCGTCGGTTTGCCCGGCAATCCGGGGGCGGTGTTCGTGACCTTCGCGCGCGTCGTGCGTCCGCTGCTGCTGCGGCTCGCCGGGGCGACACCGCGGCCGCTGTTGGCATTGCCGGTGCGCGCCGCCTTCAGCTATCGCAAGAAGCGCGGGCGACGGGAATATGTGCGGGTTTCGCTGCAGCGCGCCGATGACGGCATCGTCGAGGCGACAAAATTCCCGCAGGATGGCGCCGGCGTCATCACCTCGCTCACCGAGACCGATGGGCTCGTCGAGCTTGACGAGGACATGACCGCGATCAAACACGGTGAAACCGTGGGCTTTCTCTCCTATGCCGCGCTGACCGCGTGAGCATGCAACTCAGCACAAAGATACAGCCCAGCGCTGAAGGTTCGTGCATTGCCCTCGGCGCCGGATCAGTTAAAAGTAGCGCCGCGACTACACTTCACCGAACAGAAGGCAGGGCCGGTCGTCGCGGACGATCCGTCAACTGTCGATGCATCGAGAAGACGGGGTGAGTGGGGGATGCGCTACGTCAGTCTCGCGCTGTTTCTGTTTGCATTCTGGCTGGCCCTGTCCGGCCATTACACGCCTTTCCTGGTGACAGCCGGCGCCGCCTGTTCGGTTTTATGCGTGCTTGCCGCCGCCCGCATGCGGATCGTCGACGGTGAGGGCCATCCGGTCGAGTTGCTGCCGCGTGCCGTGACCTATTTTCCCTGGTTGATTCGCGAGATTGCCAAATCGGCCTGGGGCGTCACCAAGATCATCCTCAATCCGCGCCTGCCGATCTCGCCGACCATGACGGTTGTCCGCGCCAGTCAGCGCACCACGACGGGCATCGCGGCTTATGCGAACTCGATCACGCTGACGCCGGGGACGATCACCGTCGGGGTCGCGGGGAACGACCTCACGGTCCATGCTTTGGTGAGGGAGGGAGCCCTCGATCTCGAGGAAGGCGGCATGGATCGTCGCGTCAGCGAATTCGAGGGCGCGGCCTGATGTTCATTGCCGCCGCTGCCGCCATCCTGGTTGCCTTCGCGCTTGCCATCACCCGCGCCATCAAAGGACCGACGGTGTTCGACCGCGTGCTCGCCGGCAATTCGGTCGGCACGCTGGCGATCATGCTGCTCGCGGTGATCGGCTTCCTCACCGGCCGCCCGGAATTTCTCGATATCGGCCTGACCTATGCGCTCCTCAACATCATCGGCACGCTCGCGGTGCTGAAGTTCTTCCGTCACGGCGATCTCGCTTACGATGTGGACAGCGAGGCGGGGTCATGACGATCGCCATCGAGCTTGCGAGCTGGCTGTTCATTCTGCTCGGATCGTTCTTCACCGTGGTCGGCGCGATTGGGCTCGTTCGCATGCCGGATGTGTTCACCCGCATGCATGCCGGCGGCGTCACCGACACGCTCGGCGTCGGCTTTCTGGTGCTCGGCATGTGCCTGCAGGCGGGGCTGAGCCTCGTCACGCTGAAGCTACTGTTTCTCCTCACCTTGTTCTTTTTCTCGGGGCCTGTCGTGACGCATGCGCTGGCGCAGGCCTGCCTGCATGAGCGCATCCAGCCGCAGCTCGCGGAAGACCGCCGTGGCCGGCACCACCCGTCGACTCCTGAGGAGGGGAGGGCGCCATCGAAACCATCGTGAACATGGTGCTGCTGACGCTGCTCGCGATCATCACGCTTGCGATCATCCGCCAGCGCAGCCTCTTTGCCGTCGTCATTCTGGCCGGCATCTACAGCTTCCTGATCGCGAGCGTGCTGATCGTGCTCGACGCCGTCGATGTCGCGATGACGGAAGCATCGGTCGGTGCCGGTGTGTCGACGGTGATCCTGCTCGCGACCCTGCATCTCACCAAGACGACCACGATCAGCCCGGTGCGGCTGCGGCCGCTGGCGCTGTTCGTCTCGGTCATCACCGGCGCGGTGCTGATCTGGGGCACGCTGGTGCTGCCGCCGTTCGGTACGGCCGACGCGGTCATCCATAAGCATGTGGTGCCGCGCTACATCGAGGGCACGATCCCGGAAACCGGCGTGCCGAACATCGTGACCTCGGTGCTCGCGGATTACCGCGGCTTCGACACGCTGGGCGAGACGACGGTGATCTTCACTGCCGGGATCGGGGTGATGCTGCTGCTGCGCGGCGCGCGGCGCAAGCCGAGCCCCGAGGGGGAGGATGAGTCCGCATGAGCTTCGATCTCATTCTGCGCGTCGGCACCAAGTTCATCCTGCCGTTCATCCTGCTGTTCGCGCTCTACGTTCAGTTCCACGGCGATTTCGGTCCGGGCGGCGGCTTTCAGGCCGGCGTGATCGTGGCCGGGATGGTGATTCTGCTGGCGATCACCTTCGGCCTCGACGCGGCGCAGCGCATCGCGCCGCAATGGCTGGTGCAGCGGCTGGTTCCGCTCGGCGTCATCATCTATGCCGGGACCGGCGTTGCCGGGCTGGTGCTGGGGAAGAACTACCTCGACTATTCCGTGCTGTCCCACGATTCGGTGCACGGGCACGAACTCGGGATTTTCCTTGTCGAGCTGGGCGTACTGATCACGGTCTCCGGCACCATGGTGGCGTTGTTCTACGCCTTCGTCGAGCGAGGGCGATGATGCCGACGCTGTCGCTGACCAATCTGCTCGCGCACTACAACTACTTCATCACCATCTTCCTGATGATGAGCGGGCTCTACATCGTCGTCGCCGGCAGCAACATGGCGAAAAAGCTGGTCGGCCTGTCGATCTTTCAGACCTCCGTCTATCTGCTCTATATCGAGCCGGCAAAGATTGTCGGCGGCACCGCGCCGATCATCGACCCCGCCTATACGGTTTACTCAAATCCGCTTCCCCATGTTCTGATCCTCACCGCAATCGTCGTCGGCGTTGCCACGCTCGCGCTAGGTCTGGCGCTGGTCGTACGCATCAACGAGGCCTACGGGACGATCGAGGAGGACGAGATCTTCGAAAGAGACCGCGAGCAATGAGTGCGGTCTGGCCGCATCTGCCGATCCTGCAGGTCATCATTCCACTGTTCGGTGCACTGCTCGCCGGCTTCCTGCGGCGCAGCGGCTTGGCCTTTGCGTTGGCGCTTGCGGTGAGCTGGGTCATGCCGGTGATCTCCATCGCGCTCATGTGGCAGGTGCTGTCGAGCGGCGTGATCTCCTACCATCTCGGCGGCTGGGAGCCGCCCTTCGGCATCGAATACCGCGTGGACGTGCTCAACGCCTTCGTGCTCGTGCTGGTGTCGACGGTCGGCGCGGTGACCATGCCTTTCGCGCGGCGTTCCATCGCCTTCGAGATCGCGGATGATCAGGGCGCCTGGTTCTACTGCATGTATCTGCTCTGCCTCACCGGGCTGCTCGGCATCACGATCACCGGCGACGCCTTCAATGCCTTCGTCTTTCTCGAAATCTCCTCGCTCTCGACCTATGTGATGATCGCGCTGGGGCCGGACCGGCGCGCGCTCCTGGCGTCGTATCAATATCTGATCATGGGCACGATCGGCGCGACCTTTTACGTCATCGGCATCGGCCTGATCTATCTCGCCACCGGCACGCTGAACATGGCGGATATCGCCGCGCGACTTGGGGTGGCCTGGACGCACGATGCGCGCGTGGTGATCGCGGCGCTCGCCTTCGTGACCGTCGGCATCAGCCTGAAGCTTGCGCTATTCCCGCTGCACGCCTGGCTGCCCAACGCCTATACCTATGCGCCGTCCTGGGCGACCGCCTTTCTCTCCGCGACCGCCACCAAGGTCGCGATCTATCTCCTGATCCGCTATTTCTATTCGATCTTCGGCGCCGCCATCGACTTTGATTCCTTGCCGATCACCGAGATCATCATCGCGCTGTCGGTCGCGGCGATGTTCATCGCCTCGTTCATTGCGGTGTTCGAGAAGAACCTGAAGCGGATGCTGGCCTATTCCTCGGTGGCGCAGATCGGCTACATCACGCTCGGCGTCGGGCTTGCCAATCAGGCGGGACTGACCGGCGGCCTCGTCCATCTGGTCAACCATGCGCTGATGAAGGCGACGCTGTTCCTTGCGGCCGGCGCCATTTTTTATCGGGCGGGGACGGTTCAGCTGAAGCAACTCGCCGGCATCGGACGGAAAATGCCGGTGACGATGGCGGCCTTCACCATTGCCGGATTCGGTTTGATCGGCACGCCCGGCACCGCCGGCTTCATCTCCAAATGGTATCTCGCCGTCGGCGCGCTCGACAAAGGGCTGTGGCTCCTGGTCTTCCTGATCGTGGGAAGCTCGCTGATCGCGCTTGTTTATGTCGGCCGCGTGCTGGAGATCGCATGGCTGCGTGAGCCGGGGCCGAAGGTCGCTTCGGCAAGCGATCCACCACTATCCATGCTGGTGCCGCTCGTCGTCCTGGCCCTTGCGGTGATCTTCTTCGGCTTTGATACCGAGTGGACGGCAGGCATTGCCGGCAAAGCGGCCCACTACCTGCTGGCGGGGCTGCGATGAGCGCTTATTTTTCCGCCGACCAGCTCGTTCTCCTGGCAGTACTGACGCCATTCGTTGGCGCGCTGATCATCCCGGTGTTCCACAAATTTCCCAATCTGCGGGAGACGGTGACGCTCGCCAGCGCGGCTGTTCTGCTGGCATTCGTCTTGAGCCTGCTCAATCCGGTGCTCGCCGGCGCGCGCCCGGAATTCCAGCTCATCGCCGTTGCGCACGGCCTCGATCTCGCCTTCCGGCTCGAGCCGCTCGGCATGCTGTTTGCGCTAGTCGCGTCGTCGCTGTGGATCGTCAACTCGATCTATTCGATCGGCTATATGCGCGCCAATGACGAGCCGCGGCAGACCATCTTCTATGTGTGCTTTGCCATCGCACTCGGCTGCACCATGGGGATCGCTTTCGCAAAGAACCTGTTCACGCTGTTTCTGTTCTACGAAGGCTTGACGCTTTCGACCTATCCGCTGGTGACGCACAAACAGAGCGCGGATGCCCTGCGCGCCGGGCGCCTCTACCTGCTGCTGCTGCTGGGATCGTCGCTGCTGCTGTTTCTGCCGGCGATCATCGCCACTTGGTTTCTGGCCGGCACGCTCGATTTCACGCCGGGCGGCATTCTTGCCGGGAAGGCCGCGCCCGCCGTGATCGCCATACTGCTCGCGCTCTATATCTTCGGCATTGCCAAGGCCGCGGTGATGCCGCTGCATTTCTGGTTGCCGGCGGCGATGGTGGCACCGACACCGGTGAGTGCCCTGCTGCACGCGGTTGCTGTCGTCAAGGCCGGCGTCTTCGCCATCGTCAAGGTCGCGGTGCTGGTGTTCGGCATCGAAACCTTGAGCGCCATGGGGCAATCTGGCTGGCTGACCGCTGTTGCTGGCGCCACAATTATTGTCGCCTCGCTGGTCGCGCTCCGGCAGGACAATCTCAAGCGGCGGCTCGCCTATTCGACGGTATCGCAACTCTCATACATCGTCCTGGGCGTTGCCATCCTGGCGCCGATTTCGGTTGTTGGAGCCGCGATGCATATCGCCGCGCATGCGGTCTCCAAGATCACGCTGTTCTTTGCCGCAGGCTCGATCTACACCGCGGCGCATCTCACCGAGGTCAGCCAGCTTGACGGCATCGGCCGCCGCATGCCGTGGACCATGGGCGCCTTTGCGGTCGGCGCGCTGGGGATGATCGGCCTGCCGCCGACCGGTGGGTTCCTCGGCAAGTGGCTGATGCTCAATGGTGCGATGGAAACCGCCAACTGGGCCGCGGTGGCGATCATCGTCACCAGCACGGTGCTCAATGCCGGCTACTTTCTTCCAATCGTGTTCCGCGCCTTCTTCCGCACAGCGGTGGAAGATGCGCACGCGGAAAAATCCGGCGAGGCACCTTGGCCGATTGTCGTGGCGCTGACGCTGACCGCCGCCGGCACGGTGCTGATCTTTTTCTTTCCTGACAAGTTTTTCGCATTGGCACGCATGACGATCGGGCGGTGAGCGATGGATGACAATTGGCTGGTGCGCGCGAGCACGATCAAACTGCTCTGGGTCATCTTCGCGATCATCCTCGCGGCGACGGTATTGGCGGATCTCTTCATCCATCAACATCCGTTCTTCACGCTCGACGGTACCTTCGGGTTCGGCGCCTGGTTCGGTTTTCTCAGTTGCGTGATCTTGATCGCGTTTGCCAAAGCGCTGGGCAGCGTTTTGAAGCGGCCGGACACCTATTATGACGACTGACATCATCATCCCGCCGGCGGTCGTTCTCATCCTGGGCGGCCTGCTCCTGCCGCTGCTGCCGCAACGCGTGCGGCCGGTCTTGCTGCTCATTGTGCCGGTGCTCACGCTCTATTGCGTCTGGCAGGTGCCGGACGCGGCGGCGCTCAAGGTCGCGTTTCTCGGCAATGAGCTCGTGCTGGTGAAAGGGGATGCGCTGTCGCGCCTGTTCGGCACCGTGTTCTCGCTGATGGCCTTTGCCGGCGGCCTGTTCGCGCTGCGGCAGGATCGCGTGGTCGAGCTCACTGCCGCCTTCTGCTACGCCGGCAGCGCCATCGGCGTCGTCTTTGCCGGCGACCTGATCACGCTCTTCATCTTTTGGGAGATGATGGCGATTGCCTCGACGCTGGTGGTCTGGAGTGCCGGCCGCTCGGCGCGCGGGGCCGGGCTGCGTTATGGCGCGATCCATGCGCTCGGCGGCGTTTTGCTGATGGCGGGCGTTGCCGGCGAACTGGCATCGGGTGGCGCGCTGGCCTTCGGCCGGATGACGCTCGACAGCGTGCCGCGCTATCTGATGCTGGCCGGTATTCTGGTCAATGCCGGGGCGCCGCCGCTCTCGGCCTGGCTGCCTGATGCCTACCCCGAAGCGACCTGGAGCGGCATGGTGTTCCTGTCAGCCTTCACCACGAAGACCGCGGTCTATGTTCTGCTGCGCGGCTTTCCCGGCGCGGAGATCCTCGTTTATATCGGGCTCTATATGGTCTTCTACGGGATCGTTTACGCGATCCTGGAAAACGATATGCGCCGCATCCTCGCCTATTCGATCGTGAACCAGGTGGGGTTCATGGTCATCGGCATCGGCATCGGGACCGAGATGGCGCTCAATGGCGCCGCGGCGCATGCCTTCGCCCACATTATTTACAAGGCGCTGCTGCTGATGTCGGCCGGCTCTGTCCTCTACATGACGGGCAAGCGTAAGTGCACCGATCTGGGTGGGCTGTTTCGCACCATGCCGCTCACCACCATCTGCGGCATCATCGGCGCGCTGTCGATCTCGGCGTTTCCACTGACATCCGGCTTCGTGTCCAAATCGATGATTTCGGATGCCGCCGGCCAGCAGCATCTCGCGATCGTGTGGTATCTGCTCGCGGCCGCATCGGCCGGCGTCTTCCTCCATGCCGGCATCAAGTTTCCCTGGTTCGTGTTCTTCCAGCGCGATTCCGGGCTGCGGCCGCCTGATCCGCCATGGAACATGCGCGCCGCGATGGTGCTGTTTTCCGCCCTATGCCTGCTGTTCGGCATCGCGCCGCACCTGCTCTATCGGCTGCTGCCGTACCCGGTCGACTTTGTGCCGTATACACCGGGCCATGTCGTGTTTCAGCTGCAGCTTCTGCTGTTCTCCGGCCTTGCCTTCTTCCTGATGCTCGGCTGGCTGAAGCGGACGCCGACGATCACGCTCGATACCGACTGGTTCTATCGCCGGCTTGGCGTGACGCTCGCGCGGCGGCTCGATCAATGGACCGAATCCGGATGGAACTGGGCAGCGCACGTGACCGCGCGTGCCGCCCGCGCAGCGGTCAGGCAGGTCGAACGTTATCACGGGCCCGAGGGCGTGCTTGCCCGCACTTGGCCGACCGGCAGCATGGCCTTCTGGGCGACGGTCATGCTCGCCGCCTATCTGATCCTGTCGTATTGGTGAGTGCTGTCCGCGTCACGCACAGGATGGCGTCCCCGGCAGGACTCGAACCTGCGACACCCGGTTTAGGAAACCGGTGCTCTATCCGGCTGAGCTACGGGGACGGTCTGCTTCGCCGGAAAATGCTTTAGCGCACTTTCGATCGTTCTGGAATCCAGTTGCCGGCGATAAATTCCATATCTTGAGCGTGGGTGCGCGTGATGAAAATCCGCCCCAAGGTTTTGGTCATCCCCGCGGGTTCCACACGTTTCCGCCACCTGCCTGGTGAAGGTTCCCGGCGAGCCGGCGACGCTGGCGATGGCGTTCCAGCGAAGATGGGTCGCCGCTGCCCCGGCTTCAATCCACAATGCGCCGCGTCGTCACCCGCTCGGCGAATGCCGCGATGACGTCATGGGGCGGCAGCCGCGGTCCGATCTCGCCGAGGGCACCGACGGAAAAAGCGGTGGCGAGCCGTGCGCACCCCTCGACGTCAAGATTTTGCAGGGTTGCGTGGATGGTTCCGGCGACCATGGCGTCGCCGGCGCCGACAGTGCTCTTGATCGGCACGTGCGGCGGCGCGGCGTGGACCGCTGCATCAGCCGTGACGAAGATGGCGCCGCGGTCACCCATCGAGACGACGACCCAGTCGATCCCGCGCTTGCGCAGCGCGCGCGCCGCCGCGACGATGGCTGCTTCGCTGTCGAGCGCGTGGCCGACCAGCTCCGCCAGCTCGTCGAGGTTCGGCTTGATCATGTCGGGCGCGGCCTCGATGGCATGCGCCAAAGCCTCGCCACTGGTATCGACGACGATTTTGCGGCCGCGCGCCTTCAGCCGTGTTGTGATGTCCCGATAGATCGTCGGCGCGACGCCCGCCGGCAGGCTGCCGGAGAGTACGAACACTTCCGCCCCATCCTCGGCGAGCGTATCGAGCGTTCGGAGCACGTCATCGAGGGCCTCGTGTTCGACGATGAGGCCCGGAAAGTTGATGTCGGTGACCTGGCGGCGTGCCTCGTCAACGACCTTGATGTTGATGCGGGTATGGCCGGGGACGCGCAGGAACCGGTCGATCAGGTTCTTCTCCGCGAACAGGCGGAGAAAAAGCTCCTGGTTGTCGCGGCCGAGAATGCCGGTGACCGCGACCGCGTGGTTGAAATCGGCGAGAAAGGACGCGACGTTGACGGCCTTGCCGCCGGCGTCGGATTGCTCCCAAGCGACGCGGTTGACCTCGCCGGCGGTGAAATTCGGAATGCTCACCGTCTGGTCAATCGAGGCGTTCAGCGCCACCGTGACAATGCCGGGTCGAGCACGCATAGGTCCCGTCTGCGTTATCGCTGCGGCGAGGAGATGGACGTCACCGCCGCGGCAGGCGCGAGCCCCTGCAAAACGCCTTGTTGACGCACGGCCGATCATGGCATCCGCTTTGCGGCATGCCAATCAAGCGGCCGGCTCCGGTGCGACGATCGCCTTACCCTTTAATGACCCGCGGCAGCAGCATCTGGTGGCGCGGGCAGATCGACTTCGGGTTCTGGTAGACTGCGCCGGCAAACGCTTTGAGATAAGCGCGCAGGCGCGGCAGATCGACGATCTCGTCGACGAAGCCATGCGCGGCACAGTAAGCCGGTCGTGACGTGTCGTCGTAGCGCTTCGCCGTCTCGTTCATCTTGTCGACGACGGGCTGCAGCGGTTTTCCCGCATCCTTGTCCTTGACCGCGCGCCGGGCAAAGCTGGCGACCGCCGCGGTCTCGCCGTGCATCACGTAGATTTCCGTCGCCGCGGTGCCCAGCGTGAAGGCGTTGTGCCGGTTCGCCGTCGGCCCGCCCATGATGTAATGCGCAGCGGCGCTGCCCTTGCGCAGCACGGTCAGCATCATCGGCAGGTCGGTATTCTGAATCGAATAGATCAGCGACTGGCCAAGGCCAAGCAACTCTGCCCGCTCCGCGATGTCGCCGACATCGATGCCGGTCGTGTCCTGGAACCAGGCGATCGGCACACGGTCGCGCCCGCACAGGGTGACGAACTCGCTCATCTTGATCAGCCCTTGCCGATAGAGCTTGCCGCCGATGCCGGGATAGTTCGCATATTCCGGATAGCCGCGCGGCAGCAGCCCCTGCCGGTTGGCGATCACGCCGAGCAGCATGCCGTCGACCTTGACGAGGCCGGTGTAGATTTCCGGGCCACGATCGGGATGAAATTCCATGTGCTCGCTGCCGTCGACCAGGCGGGCGAGAATGTCGTCGAAGGAATAGGTCTCGCGCTGATTGGACGGCAGCAGGTGATAGAGGTCGGCGGCCGCGAACCGCGGCTCCTTCGGCTCGGCGACGCGGAAGAATTTCGGGTCATAGGCGGGGATCGCCCGCATGTAATCCTTGATGCCGTCGAGCACTTGGTGCTCGGTGTCGAAAACATGGGTGAAGAAGCCGGTCGCGTCATAATGCGTGGCGACGCTGCCGGGCGGCCGCACGCGCATTTCTCGGGTCTGCGCGATCAGTTCCTCAATATTGTCGACGTCGAACCCGCCCTTAGGCGACATGCCGGACACGATGCCGACGCCGCCGACCGCCATATTGGCGTCCTTGTGCGCGAGCAGGATGGTGGGGCTGATGCTCTGATAGCCGCCGCCCGCAGGATTGGTGCCCCAGATGCCGGCAAGGATCGGAATGCCCATCTGCTCCAACTCGGCATGGCGATAGAAGCAGGTGCCGCCGCCGCGACGGTCGGCATAGAATTTCTCCTGTTCGGGAAGCTTCACGCCGCTGCAGTTGACAAGCCAGACCAGCGGAATGTGCAGGCGCTTGGCGATATTGGTCACGCGCAGAATGTTCTCGGCCTGGCCGGGAATCCAGGCGCCGGCGAGCACCTTGTTGTCGAAGCCGATGATCACCGCCCAGCGGCCGGCGATCTTTCCCAGACCGTCGACGACATTGGTGGTGCCTTCCGGATTTTCTTCAGGATTGTACAGGCTGTGCAGCGGACACCAAGTTCCGGGATCGACGAGGTATTCGAGGCGCTGCCAGATCGTGAGCGTGCCGCGCTTGTTGATCTCGGCGGCGGGGATGCCGACCTCCATGCGCGCCTCGCGCGCGGCGGCGATTTCCGCTTCGACTTTTTCGAGATCGTGGCGGCTTTCCTGCGTGCGCGCAATGGCTTTTTCTTTCAGTTCTTTGCCAAAGTCCGGCATTTTTTCGAAATAGGGTCGCATTGCAAACTCCTGCTGGCTTCCTCCGGCGACGAATCCCATTGCCATGGCCGGATTTGTTCCGGCATCCACGCACTTTCTCAGTCGGTCTTCTCAGAGAACGTGAATGCTCGCGACGCGCACGGGCATGACAAATGGGTCATCGCAGCATCAATCGCGGTTAGGTGTGAAGCCGAGGGCCATGCCGGAGATGATGATCTTCTGC
>CAZTTL010000031.1:0-18397 GCA_964616635.1 uncultured Rhodoplanes sp.
CAGGGTGAAGTTGTCGAACTCGACGGTAGAGCCGGATAGAATATCGTCGACCCAGCGATTATAGATTTTGATGCGCTTCGCATCAGCATAGGGGCAATCCGCCCTCGTATTGAATACCTTTTGTCCTTTTTCCGAACTGAAACAATAGCCCAGCCTATAGTAAATTTCGTTTCGTGCCCGCCACAGCCGCTTACAGGCTTGCGGGTCCGTTCGCGGGAATAAATGAGCGATCTCTTCCTCGGTATAGGCCCGTTGCGTGCTGTCGGGGAGAACAGGCTTGTATTGTCCGTTGTCAAAGTCCTCCAGTCTGGCAAGTCGCAACCGCGCAAAAGCGAAGTAGATCGAATTCTTGTGAACCTTGATAAAATCCTGCAGGTCCGGCTTCTCTCTTGTCGCCCGGATGATTTGCCACGCGTCTTTGCCTTCTAGCTTGGATTGGGCCCACCAGGCGGTGGGGGAGTAGCGATACTTGGTTATGTGTTCGATGAAATCGTTCGGCTGAAGCGAGTTCTTGATTCTTCTCCAGTCTGAGTGGGCAAAATACAGATAGAGGCCGGCGACGATGAGGCTGACCGCCAGTGCGGTGATCGCGAAATTGCCGAGCGTCAGGCGCCGCCAGATTGCCGCGAACCACCGTGCGAGCCGCATCTTGAGAATGGCCCAGCGGCTCAACCTTTCATGGGGCGCCGCGCAAAATCTTGCGATCGCTTTTGTAATCCCGTCGTGATCACTGAGCGGGATCGTTTCCAACCGGCGGAAGCTGAGCGGAAGTTGCTCCACGTCTAACGCATCTGCTCGTACCGGAATGAGTTTCTTGGCTCTTCGCGCGGTATCGGCTTCGTCGAGAACCCAATCCGAATTGATTGACGAATCCGTCCAGATGACAAGCGCCACCGTGCAACGCGCAAGTTCCTGAGCGATCACCGTGGCGAATCGGTCTCCGCCCACCAGTTCGCGATCCCACCAGACGGAAAAGCCCCGCTCCTGCAGGAATGCCGCGAGTTCGCCTGCATCGGGCCGGTCGGCCGTCGCGTAGCTGATGAAGACTTCCGCCATCGCCGCCTCGGCAGAGGTTAGGCAATTGTATATATAATATATCACTAGTATTGATTGTGTCGACTCGTGCCAGGGCGCATCCTACATAGGTCGGCAGTCGCGCGTGACGCTGTCGCGGCAGGTTCCCATGGTTGGTCGGCGCGGTCTTTTCATCATGTTCTTTATTTTCGCCGTCGGCCTTGGCGGCGGGCTCGCTGCGCCTGCGGAACCGGCGAACGGCGCTGCTGCGCTGATTAGGGCCTATCCCAATTTTTTGGATCGCATCGAGGGCAATGAGCTCGTCTGGAAGGACGGCACGCGGATGCGGATCGATGACGGCGAGGGGCAAAAATCGTTCGAAGTTTTGTTGAACCGGCCCGACATCAAGGACATGTTCGCAATGCCTTATCCGGCGGGCGACAAGGGCCTTGCCCCCCACGTTAATTTCGATCCGGGGCGGGTCCGCTATGCGCCGCTGTTCAAAAAGATGTATGGCGACTGCCGGACGTCCGATCTCGTCGCACAGGCCGCCAATGTGGTGTGGCTGCGACGAAAGGACGGACGGACGATCAAATTTTCGAAGATCAACGGTGCGGCCGGGGCGTTGCAGCGCGTTTCCGATGAGCTCGACCGGTTGCCCGATCGCTTCAACAAATATCTGACGCCGATGCAAGGGACGTATAGCTGTCGGTCGATCGCGGGCACCGACCGCCCGAGTGCGCACGGACTAGGGATCGCGATCGATATCGCCGCCAAGCACTCCAATTACTGGCGGTGGTCGAAGCCCGGCGCAAACGGGAGGATCGCCTATCGCAACGAGATCCCATGGGAGATCGTGCGCGTGTTCGAGAAGCACGGCTTCATCTGGGGCGGTAAGTGGTATCATTACGATACCATGCATTTTGAATATCGGCCGGAACTGCTCCCGCCGGCGAAGTGATCGCGAGCGCCTGCGCGCCCTCAGCGCTGCGCGTTTTTCGGCCGCAGCTCGGTCCCGACCTGCTTGTTGACGAAACGCAGCGAATAGGCGCGGCGAAAGTCGAGTGTCGGCTTCACGACGCCGGCGCGCACCATCTGATCGAAGAAATTGGCCATGCGGGCGTCGGTCATGGCGCCGATGCCCATCGTCAGGGCGTCGCCGGAGTCGACAATGCCGCGCTTCTTCATCTGCGCGATCGAATAGGCGATCTGGCCGTCGCTCATCTCCGGATTCTCTTTCCTGATGAGCGCGTTCGCCGCCGTGTTGTCGCCGTAGAGATAGTTGTACCAGCCGATGATCGAGGCATCGACGAAGCGCTGCACCAGGTCGGGCCGGCGGTCGATGAGGTCGCGGCGGGTCTCGATCAGCGTCGCGTAGCTGTCGAAGCCGTGGTCGGCGAGCAGAAAAACCACCGGCCTGATCCGGCCCTTGGTCTCAATGACATAGGGCTCGGAGGTGACATAGCCTTGCATCGCGCTGCGCTTGTTGGCGAGAAAGGGCTGCGGATTGAAGGTATAGGGCTTCACCTGCGCGTCGCTGAAGCCGAACTCGCTCTTGAGCCACTGGAAATAGGTCGCCATCCCCTCCTTGGAGATGAACAGCGTTAGCCTCTTCAAATCCTCGAAGTCGCTGACGCCCACATTGGGATGCGCGATCAGCACCTGCGGGTCTTTCTGAAAGATGGCAGCGACGACGACGGTCGGCACGTTCTGCGCCACCGCGTCGAACGCCTGCAGCGTATTCGCGCTTATGAAGAAGTCGAGCTTGCCGACCGACAGCAGGATGCGGTTGTTCACATTGGGGCCGCCCGGCACAATGGTGACGTCGAGCCCGTATTTGCGATAGGTGCCGTCGGCGAGCGCCTGGTAGAAGCCGCCGTGCTCGGGTTCGGCAACCCAGTTGGTGCCGAACGACACTTTGTCGAGCACCTGCGCGCCGCTCGGCCGGATGGCGAGCGCCGCGACGATCAGGATGATGATCGCGGCGAGGCCGGACAGTCCCGCCGCTCTTCGAGCGGGCACGCGGCGGTGGTCGAAGGGGGGCCGCCGCGTCAGCATCGTTTGGATAAATCTCGCAAGTCGCATTCCTCGCTCATTCGCATTTCGCGGGCCGGTCCGAGCAGGTAATCGGCCACCGCCTGCCGCCGCGCATCGCCGGGACAATCGTGGTTTGAAAAGACAGGGCACGACCCTGACAACCTCGCCGCATCAAACCGAAGTCTCGTCAATGCGACATCAGGATCGGCACCGTCATCGAGCTGAGAATCTCGCGCGTGGCACCGCCCAGCACAAATTCGCGCAGTCGCGAATGGCCGTAGCCACCCATCACGATCAGCTCCGCTGATACGTCGGCGGCATAGGACAGGATCGTGTTGGGGACGTCGATATCTTCGGCGACGATGCGCTTGACGTCGACATTGATGCCGTGGCGGGCGAGGTGATGGCCGACATCGGCGCCGGGAATCTCGTCGCCCTTGGCGCGGCCGGTGGCAACGATGACAACGTCGACCGCTTTGGCGCGGGTGAGGAACGGCATCGCATCGCCCATCGCACGCGCCGCCGTGCGGCTACCGTCCCAGCAGACGAGGACCCGGTCGAGCTTCAGCCCCTCCTTCTGGATATAGGGAACCATGATGGTCGGGCGTCCGGATTCGAACAGCGCCGCCTCGATGAACATGTCGGAAGGGGCAAGATGGTCGGGCTCGCTCTGACCGACCACAATCATGTCGAAACGCCGGCCGATGCGGCCGAACAGATCCGTTGCGCCACCGAGCGTCGCTTCGATGATGCGGTGGCGGAACGACAGGCCGCCGCGCGCGGCCGCCTGCTCGAAACGCTCGATCGCAGCCTGCGCTATGGCTTGACTTTCGCTGCGCTGGGCTTCGATCCACTCCGCCGAGACCCCGTCCATGACGCCCGGCGAGATCACCGGGTCATAGAGGAACACGACCCCGGTGATGTGGGCATTGAAAGTCTGGGCGACGGACATGGCATAATCAGTGGCAGGATCGTGCGCGCGGGCGAGCGCGAGATTCACGACAATATCCTTGATCATGGAGCAAACTCCGAAAGGGCACGGGGCGGGTCAAGCGTCGGTCATCGGATGGCACGATTTGGCGGCAGGTGAAAGAGGAGGCAAAGCTAGAGCGAATTCGGGTCCGGTGGAATTGGAATTCTCGCATTATTTCCGGCGAACGGCATCGCGGTGTTCCAGGCCGGCGATGCAGCAGGGCACGGGCATTGCGGGCACGATGCGGGGCCGGCTTGCGGGCGTTAAGCCATGATCGGCGCGCGGCGGCGCTGGCGCCGGCTTCAAATCGGATTGATTCCCGACAAACCGAAGCTTGCGGCGAAGCGCCCCTTACGGCCGCGTTTGTCCTGCGCTAAGATTCAAAGAAAATTAGGAAACGCCGCGCCAAGAGGGCTTCCCATGAGCGTATTAATGCCGGCGCCGGATGGCGCCATCCTCGCCCGCCGCGACGAGATCGTCCGCGCGTTGCGCGCGATCGTGCCCGGGGATGGCGTCATCACCGGCGAGCGGGCGATGCGGCCCTTCGAAACCGACGGGCTCACCGCCTATCGCCAGCTCCCGCTGGTGGTGGTGCTTCCCGATACGGCCGAGCAGGTGGCGCAAGTGCTGCGCTATTGCCATGACAACGGCGTCAAGGTGGTGCCGCGCGGCGCTGGCACATCGCTCTCGGGCGGGGCGCTGCCGCTGGGCGACGGCGTCCTGCTCGGCATGGCCAAGTTCAGCCGCATCCGCGAGATCAACCTTGCCGACCGCGTCGCCGTGGTCGAGCCGGGGGTGACAAACCTGGCGATCACGCGGGCGGTCGAGCACGCCGGCTTCTATTACGCTCCCGATCCTTCGTCACAGATCGCCTGCACCATCGGCGGCAATGTCGCCGAGAATTCCGGCGGCGTGCATTGCCTGAAATACGGGTTGACGACCAACAATGTGCTCGGCTGCGAGATCGTGCTCCTGACCGGCGAGGTTGTGCGGCTCGGGGGGGCGCATCTGGACTCTGGCGGTTACGACCTGCTTGGGCTCGTGGTCGGCTCGGAAGGTCTGCTCGGGGTCGTCACCGAGGTCACGGTGCGTATCCTGCAGAAGCCGGAAAGCGCTCGGGCGGTGCTGATCGGCTTTGCCTCGTCGGAGGATGCCGGCGACTGCGTCGGCCGCATCATCGCGGCGGGCATCATCCCGGGTGGCATGGAAATGATGGACAGGCCGGCGATCCACGCCGCCGAGGAGTTCGTCCATGCCGGCTATCCGCTCGACGTGGAGGCGATCCTCATTGTCGAGCTCGACGGCCCGCAGGCCGAGTGCGACCACCTGGTCGAGCGCGTCTCCGAGATTGCCGCGGCCTGCAACTCCCGCACCCTGCAGGTGTCGCGCTCGGAGGAGGAGCGGCTGTTGTTCTGGGCCGGGCGCAAGGCGGCGTTCCCGGCTGTCGGGCGGATTTCGCCGGACTATCTGTGCATGGACGGAACCATTCCGCGGGCAAAGCTGCCGCTGGTGCTCCAGCGCATCCGCGAGCTGTCGCAAAAATACGGGCTGCGCTGTGCCAATGTGTTCCACGCCGGCGACGGCAACCTGCACCCGCTGATCCTTTACGATGCGAACCAGCCGGGCGAGCTCGATCGCGCCGAGGCATTCGGTGCCGATATTCTGCGGTTGTGCGTCGAGGTGGGGGGCGTGCTCACCGGCGAGCATGGCGTCGGCATCGAGAAGCGCGACCTGATGGGGACGATGTTCTCCGAGATCGATCTCGACCAGCAGCAGCGCCTCAAATATGCCTTCGATGACCTCGGCTTGCTGAACCCGGGGAAGGTTTTTCCGACGCTGCGCCGGTGTGCCGAGCTCGGCCGCATGCATATCAGCGGCGGCAAATTGCCATTCCCGGATATTCCGAGGTTTTGATGGGCCTCGACGTCACGTCCGGAAGCGTTTGCCAATTGCCATCACCCTCTCCCCTTGCGGGAGAGGGTGGGCGAGCGAAGCGAGCCCGGGTGAGGGGTCGTCTTGCGTCGCCAGAACTCCTCACCCGGCTTCGCAGCCTTGGGCTGCCCAGCCACCCTCTCCCGCAAGCGGAGAGGGGTGTCGTTAGAACGGACGGTCGATGACCAACACGATCAAGCCGCGCGATGCCAAGGAGGTCGAGCAGGCCGTCGCCTGGGCCGTCGGCGAGAAGACCTCGCTGGAGATCATCGGGCAGGGGTCGAAGCGTGGGCTTGGCCGGCCGGCCCAGACCGATGCGACGCTCGACCTGTCCGGCCTCTCGGGGGTGACGCTCTACGAGCCGGAAGAGCTGGTGCTGTCGGCGAAGGCCGGCACGCCGATTGTCGCGATCGAGGACTTAGTCGCCTCGCGCGACCAAACGCTCGCCTTCGAGCCGATGGATATGTCCGTGCTGCTCGGCGGCGTGCCCGGCGCCGGCACCCTTGGCGGCGTCCTCGCGGCGGGATTGGCCGGCCCGCGCCGGATCAAGGCCGGCGGGGCGCGCGACCATTTCCTGGGGTTTACCGCGGTGTCCGGGCGCGGCGAGCTGTTCAAGTCGGGCGGCCGCGTGGTCAAGAACGTCACCGGCTATGATCTCTCCAAGCTGATGGCGGGCTCGTTCGGGACGCTGGCGGCAATGACTGACGTCACCGTGAAGACGGTGCCGCGCGCGGAGACCGAAGCGAGCGTGCTGGTGCTCGGGCTCGACGCGACACAGGCCGTGGCGGCGATGGCGGCGGCGATGGGTTCCTCCTGCGAGGTATCGGGGGCCGCCCATATCCCCGAGGCGGTCGCCGCGCGGACCTCCGACGATCTGCCGGTCGGCCACGCGGTCACCGCGCTCCGCCTCGAAGGGATTACGCCATCGGTGGCCCATCGGCGCGATGCGCTTGCCGACCTGCTCAAGCCATTCGGGCCGCTCGGCGCACTCAACGACGTGCAGTCGCGGGCCTTGTGGCGCGCGGTCCGCAATGTCCTTCCGTTTTCGGCTTCCGTCCCGGCCAAGGATCAGGCGAAAAACCCGCAGGAGCGCTGGATCTGGCGGCTCTCGACCGCGCCGTCCAAGGGAGCCGAACTCGCAAAGCTGATTGCGGCGCGGACCGACGCCGAGTTTTTGTACGACTGGGCGGGCGGACTCCTGTGGGCCGCGCTCGCGCCGGCGGACGATGCCGGTGCCTCGGTGGTGCGCCCGGCGATCCGGCAATGCGGCGGGCATGCGACGCTGATCCGGGCACCGGCCGCCGTGCGCGCGGCCGTGGAGGTGTTTGAGCCGCAGCCGCCGGCGCTCGCCGCGCTGACCAAACGGGTGAAGGACAGTTTCGACCCGACCGGTATTCTCAATCCAGGCCGCATGTGGGCGGGAGTTTGAACGGGCCATCGATGCAAACCAGCTTCACCCTTGCTCAGCTCGCCGATCCCGATATTTCCGAAGCCGACAAGATTTTGCGCGCCTGCGTGCATTGCGGCTTCTGCACCGCGACCTGCCCGACCTATGTGCTGCTCGGCGACGAGCGCGATTCCCCGCGCGGGCGCATCTATCTCATCAAGGACATGCTGGAGAACGGCCGCCCGGCTGGGCCTGAGGAGGCCATGCATATCGACCGCTGCCTGTCCTGCCTGTCCTGCATGACCACTTGTCCGTCGGGCGTGCATTACATGCACCTCATCGATCATGCTCGCGTCCATGTCGAGAAGACCTATCGGCGTCCGCTGTTCGACCGGCTGCTGCGATCGATGCTGGCGCGGGTGATTCCCGATCCACAATTATTCCACCTCGCGATCCTCGGCGGGTTCATCGGCAAGCCGTTTGCACCGCTCCTGGAGCGGATCGGGCTACCGCAGCTCGCGGCGATGGTGCGGCTTGCGCCGGCGAAACTTCCCCGCCGGCCCCGCCGGTCCGGCGCGGTTTTTCGGGCGAAAGGTCCGCGACGCGGGCGGGTGGCGGTGCTCGCCGGCTGTGTGCAACGGGTGCTCGCACCGCATATCAATGACGCGGCGATCCGTCTGCTCACGCGCTACGGCTATGAGGTCGTGCTCGCCGAAGGGGAGGGGTGCTGCAGCTCCGCGCCCCACCATATGGGCGAGGAGCATGTGGCGCTCGATGCGGCGCGCCGCAACATCGATGCCTACATGACCGAGCTCGACGGCGAAGGGCTTGATGCGATCATCGCGACCGCCTCCGGCTGCGGGACGACGATGAAGGATTACGGCTTCATGCTGCGCACCGACCCGGCCTATGCCGCCAAGGCGGCGCTGGTGGCATCGAAGGTGCGCGACATCAGTGAATTCGTGCACGCCATTGCCGGCCTGAAAGCGACCGCGCCGCGCGCGCTGCGGGTCGCTTATCATGCACCATGCTCGCTGCAGCACGGGCAAAAGATTACGCACGCGCCGAAAGAGATGCTTTCCAAACTCGGCTTTGTGGTGAAGGATGTCCCGGAAGCACATCTGTGCTGCGGCTCGGCCGGCGTCTACAACATTCTGCAGCCGGAGTTGGCGAATCGGTTGCGCGAACGCAAGATCAACAATATCGACAAGGTCGAGCCCGATGTGATCGCAGCCGGCAATCTCGGCTGCATCATCCAGATCGCTGCGGGCACCTCGATCCCGGTCGTGCATCCGATCGAGCTTGCCGACTGGGCGACCGGAGGATCGGCGCCCGCAGGGCTGGATCGTATTGAAATGAACTGAGGGCGTTGATTTCCGGCGGGCGGTTGGCCCGACCGGCACAAGCGGAGCCCCGGTCGTAATTCGGCACGCAAATACCTGCGGCCGCGGACTCTATCGTCAAGAACCTGGGAGACGAGCATGCCAAGGAAAGCAACGACGAAGCCGCGCCGCGCCGTGAAGGCGGGCAAGACTGCAAAGCCGGCAGCGCGCAAAGCGACAAAGACAACCACCGCCAGGACAAAGACCGCCAAGGCGAAGACCGGGGCGAGAACGGCGGCAACCAAGCGGACGACGAGCCGCGCCGGCGCCGCCAAGACGCCGCGCCGCGCCGCGCCCAAGGCGCGAGGCACGGCGGCGAAGACGAGAAAGGTGGCAGCCCCGCGCAAGACCGCGACGAAGTCCACTGCGCGCAAGGGCGCCGCGAAGTCCACCGCCCGCAAGAGCGCCGCCAAGACGATAACGGCGCGTAAGGGCATGGCGAAGGCTGGCGCGCGGCGCAAGCCAGCGGCCACCGCGAAGAAGGCAGCGATGCGGAAGTCGGCCGTCACGATGCCGGTTACTGAGGCCAAGACTGCTCCGGCTCCAGAGCCGGAGCCCGCTGCATCCAAGCGTCGACCCGCCGTCACCGCGCCAAAGGTTGCACCGGCAGTCAGGGTTGCAAAGCCTGCGCCCACGGCAGCTCCCCGGCCGGCGCCCGTTGCTGCCGCTCTGAAAGCGGTGCCTCCACCACGGCCGGCGCCTATCGCTGCCGCTCCGAGGGCGGTGCCCGGACCGCGGCCGGCGCCCGTTGCTGCCGCTCCGAAAGCGGTGCCTCCACCACGGCCGGTGCCCGTCGCTGCCGCTCCGAAAGCGGTGCCTCCATCCATGCCGGCGCCAGCCGCTGTCGCTCCGGCCAAAGCGCGGGTCGCCCGCAAACCGCCTGCGATGGCACGCCCGGCCGAACCGCGGCCCGGCGAGCTTCATCCCGCCGCGGTGTCCGGCTCAGCTTCGGCCTCGCCTGCGCCGGCGGCGGTTTCCGCTCCATCGGCGCCCGCGGCTTCACCCGCCCCACCTGCACCGGCGCCGGTTTCCGCTCCATCCGCGCCCGCGGCTTCACCCGCCCCACCTGCGCCTGCGCCGGTTGAGCCGGAATCCGCAGCGACGAGCGCGCCGTCTCAACCGGTGCCGCCGTCCTCTCGACCGGGCGGTACGATGACCTAGGGCGTTTTCCAGCACTGCCGCCGTCGGGCTTGATCCGGGCGTCGACGCTGGTCCGCCGCAAAAAAATGTGATTGCCCGAAGACGACTAGAGCGAATATCGATCCAAGCCGAGCAGAATTCGCTCTAGCTCTCCTGCACAATCGAAGTGAAAGAGACACCATGGCCGGCAAGTCGAAGCGCGTCACGAAGAAGAAGGCAGCCAGCGACAGGCGCAAGACCAAAGCTGTCTCGGCGGCGAAGAAAGGCAAGGCGGCGTCGCGCCTGACGACGGCTGCGCCTTCCCGGGCCGGCCGAACCGCGGCTAAGACGGCCACGGCGGCAAAGAAACCGACGAAGCCGACGAAGCCAAAGAAACCGCTGAAGAAGGCCAGCGCCGTAAAGCCGGCGACGAAAGGGTCTACGGCAGCAAAGCCGGCGACGAAAGGGCTTGCGGCAGCAAGGCCGATCAGCCGGAAGCCGGCGAGCAAGAAAGCGGCAACGACGGAAAAGAAGGCGTTAGTGCCGGCGACGCGCGCTTCCGCGCGCGCTGGGTTGAAGCCGGCAGGAAGCGGGGGCACGGCCGCCAGGGCGCGTTCCTCGACGCCGGGGACGCTCAAGCGAAAGCCACCACCGCGCACCGCGCCGCAGCCGCGTCGGCCAGCGGCACCCACAGCGCTGCAGTCGGGCCCGGGGGCTGGTGCGCGTTCCGGCTCCGCGCGACGGGGCGCATCAGCAACGCCTGGAAAAGCCCCCCGTCGCGCTCGCGTAGTTGCTCCCGAGGCGATCGCCGGCGAGACGAAACCGACGCCGCGGAAGCCTGTCGACACCATTGTCGGTGCGGCGCGGGTGGCCGCCCCGGCGCCGCGCACGGCGGCACCTTCACGCCCCACGGCGTCGGCGCGGCCTGGTCCCGGTGCAGCCTCGGCGGGCCGCGCGTCGGCATCGCCGCCCGTGCGAACCTCGACGGCGACGCGGCAGCGCACGCGGGCGCCGCGCGCGGCGGGTGTCGCGGGGGTCAGCGTGAAGGGCAAGATGGGCCCGCGCTATTCGGAAATTCTTTCGCCCGGCGCGCTGGCCTTTGTGGCGGCGCTGCACCGGCGTTTCGACGGTCGGCGGCGCGAGCTGCTCGCGGCGCGCGCCGACCGCCAGCGCCAGTTTGATGCGGGAGAGCTTCCGGATTTTCTGCCTGAGACCGCCGATATTCGCGCCGGCGACTGGAAGGTCGGCCCGATCCCGAAAGATCTGCTCGACCGTCGGGTCGAAATCACCGGTCCGGTCGACCGCAAGATGATCGTCAACGCCCTGAACTGCGGGGCGACGCATTTCATGGCCGATTTCGAGGACGCGAACTCGCCGACCTGGTCGAACAATATCGAAGGCCAGCTCAATCTGAAGGACCGCTGGGAGGGCAAGATCGCCTTCACCGACGATGCCTCCGGCAAGCGTTACGACCTCGTGGCTAATCCGGCGGTGCTGATCGTGCGGCCGCGCGGCTGGCATCTCGTCGAGGAGCACCTGACGGTCGACGGCGAGCCGATCTCCGGCGGCCTGTTCGATTTCGGACTGTACTTCTTCCACAACGTCAAAGCGCTGCTCGCCCAAGACACCGGGCCGTACTTCTACTTGCCGAAGATAGAATCGCATCGCGAAGCGCGGTTGTGGAACGATGTCTTCGTGTTCGCCCAGGAAACGCTCGGCATTCCGCGCGGCACCATCAAGGTGACGGTGCTGATCGAGACCTTGCCGGCGGCATTCGAGATGGACGAAATCCTCTACGAACTGCGCGAGCATGCCGCGGGCCTCAATGCCGGCCGCTGGGACTACATCTTTTCCTTCATCAAGAAATTCGCCAAGCGCGGCGACTATGTGCTGCCGGATCGCGGCCAGGTGGTGATGGGCAAGGCGTTTCTCGGCGCCTATGCGACGCTGTTGATCAAGTCCTGCCACCACCGCCGCGCTTTTGCGATGGGCGGCATGGCCGCGCAGATTCCGATCAAGGGGGATCCCGCGGCCAACGAGGTCGCCTTCGCCAAGGTGCGCGCCGACAAGGAGCGCGAAGTGCGCGATGGCCATGACGGGACCTGGGTTGCCCATCCCGATCTCGTGCCTGTCGCCAAGGAGGTGTTTGACCGCCTGATGCCGCAGCCGAACCAGCTTAACCGCCTGCGCGAGGACGTGCACGTCACGCGCGACGACCTGTTGGAAATCCATCAGGGCACCAAGACGGAAGAGGGCTTCCGGCTCAATATCCGCGTTGGCGTGCAATATATCGAGGCGTGGCTGTGCGGACGGGGAGCGGTGCCGATCTACAACCTCATGGAAGATGCTGCGACCGCCGAAATCTCGCGGGCGCAGATCTGGCAATGGCTCCGCTATGGCGCCGTGCTCGACAACGGAACCAAGGTCACGCCTGACTTCTTCACCCGCGCGCTTGATGAAGAGATGGAGCGGGTGAAGCAGGAGGTCGGTGCCGAGGCGTTCAAAGCCGGACGCTTCCCGGAGGCGATCAATCTGTTCAGGAAGCTTTCGTTGGCGCCAGAGTTCGAGGAGTTCCTGACCGTCCCTGCTTACGCTCTGATCGTATGAGTCGCGGCAGAAGCGACGATTTGCCGTCGAGTTGGAGCCGGCACTCTCTTGCAACGAGAGCAGCCGGCTCGACTACTAAACTTTGACGGTATTCTTCTTCAGGCTTTATAAACTAAACTATTACGTAGTATTGCGCAGCGTCGTCAGCTTTTATGTGACGGAACTGCAACGCTATTGCGGGATGGCGGGTAAACGCCTAGAAAACAGGCACTTGCTGCAGCTTTCATCTTCTCCCCCGATCACCATTATGTGAATCATATCAGCCGAAGTCTAATCGTCCTCGCAGACGAGCAGATGGGGGTGCTGGCGAGCGCGGACTTTGAGCGCAAGCCTTATAGAGATGGGGGCTGTTATGAAAAAGACTCTTCTCGCAACATTGCTTGCGACGGTAAGCTCGGTCGGTACCGTTTTCGCTGCCGACATGGCTGTCAAGGCGCCGGTGATGGCGCCGGCTCCGGTTTATAATCCGTGGGATATCGCCTTCGGTGCCGGCGTCTATTCGGACTATGTGTTCCGCGGCATCTCGCAGTCGAACCACAAGCCCTCGGTCAACGCCTATTTCGAGCCGCACTACAACATCAACGAAAACCTGCAGCTCTATGCGGGTGTCGGCGGTTGGAGCATCGCCTTTTCGAACCGGCCCTCGGCCGAGATCGACATGTATGCCGGTATTCGCCCGACCTTCGGCAAGCTCTCCTTGGATTTCGGCGCTTGGTATTACTACTATCCGGGCGGCACTTGCTATAATGGCAATACCGATGCCTTCGGTAACTCCTTCGGCGCCGACTGCCTTGCCAACGGCAGCCTGCCGGTCAACGGCAATGTCATCAAAAAGGACGTGAGCTTCGCTGAATACTATGCCAAGGCGAGCCTTGCGGTCACCGACAACTTCACGATCGGCGGTGGCGGCTACTATGATGCCGACTGGCTGAACTTCGGCTTCGACGCCATCTATGCGGCGGTCAACGCGAAGATCACCGCGCCGAGCTCATGGATGCCCACCGGTACCGGCGCGTACATTTCCGGTGAATATGGCCGCTACTGGCTTGGCACGACGGACGCCTTTTACGGCAACATCCCACTGCCCGACTACAGCACCTGGAATGTCGGCGCTGGCCTGACCTGGAGCGTGTTCACGGTCGACGTGCGTTACTATGACAGCGACCTGTCGAAGGGCGAGTGCAACGCGATCACCAGCGACTTCACGGCAACGTTCAACCCGGCCAACATTATTCCGGTGGTCAATCCGGCCGGCTTCGGTTCGAAGTGGTGCGGCCAGGCCTATGTGGTTTCGCTCAAGGCCGATCTGACCTATGGCAGCAATGTGAAGTAAGCGACCGGCTCGCGGTCGAATTTTAGGGCGGCGGCTCCCAATGGAGCCGCCGCGCGTTTTTTTGCGAGGCGCGGATGAAGTTTTGCGGACAGTGCCCGCGCGCGAACTAGCGATTTTCCTTTTCATCGGAACGCAATTGGCTCTAGACCGCTGCGCATGAGCACCCCCCGACCGGCCGACCGGCTTGCGATCGCCGCGGCCCAGCTGAACCCAACCGTCGGCGATATCGCCGGCAATGCCGAGAAACTGCGCCGCGCGCGTCGCGAGGCGGCCGTCCAAGGCGCTGACCTCATCGCCTTTCCTGAACTCTTCATCGCCGGTTATCCGCCCGAAGATCTCGTGCTCAAGCCGGCGTTCCAGGCGGCCTGCCGCGCCATGATCGAAGAACTGGCGGCCGAGACCGCAGACGGCGGACCGGCGGTGCTGGTCGGCACGCCCTGGGTCGAGAACGGCAAGCTCTACAATGCCTACTGCCTGCTCGACGAAGGGCGCGTCGCGGCGGTGCGCCTCAAGGTCGACCTGCCGAATTACGGCGTGTTCGACGAAAAGCGGGTTTTCGTGCCCGGCCCGATGCCGGGGCCGATCAGCTTTCGTGGGGTCCGCATCGGGATACCGATCTGCGAAGACATCTGGGGCGAGGAAGTGGTGGAATGCCTCGCCGAGACCGGCGCTGAACTGCTGCTGGTGCCAAACGGCTCGCCCTATTGGCGCGACAAGGACGAGGTCCGCCTCAATATCGCGGTTGCGCGTGTCGTCGAAACCGGGCTGCCGCTCATCTATGTCAACCAGGTGGGCGGACAGGACGAACTGATCTTCGACGGGGCCTCGTTCGGCCTGCACGCCGACGCATCACTTGCCTTCCAGCTTCCGGCCTTTCAGGAAGGCGTGACGATCTTGCGCTGGGAACGGCGCAATGACGGCTGGTGCTGCATCGATGGACCGAGGGTGGAGCCCGAAAGCGGGGAGGCGGCCGACTATACCGCCTGCGTCCTTGGCCTGCACGACTATGTCGACAAGAACCGCTTTCCCGGCGTGGTGCTCGGGTTGTCCGGCGGGGTCGATTCAGCGCTTTGCGCGGCGATGGCGGTCGATGCGCTCGGCACCGAGCGCGTGCGCTGCGTGATGCTTCCGTACCGGTACACCTCCGCGGGATCACGCAGCGATGCCGCCGCGATCGCACAAGCGCTCGGTGTCACTTACGACATCGTGCCGATCGCCCCGGCGGTGGAGGGGCTGGAAGCCGCAATCGCACCGCTCGTCGCCGGCCTGCCGCGCGACGTGACCGAAGAAAACCTGCAGGCCCGCGCACGCGGCGTCATCCTGATGGCGATCTCCAACAAGTTCGGCCTGATGGTGGTGACGACCGGCAACAAGTCGGAAATGTCGGTCGGCTATGCCACGCTTTATGGCGACATGAATGGCGGCTTCAACCCGATCAAGGATCTTTACAAGACCGAGGTCTATCGCCTTGCGCGGCTGCGCAATTCCTGGAAGCCCGAGGGCGCGCGCGGCCCTTCGGGCCCGATCATTCCCGACAATGTCATCACCCGGGCGCCGACCGCCGAGTTGCGCGAGAACCAGACCGACCAGGACACGCTGCCACCCTATGACGCGCTCGATGCGATCCTGGAACGTCTGGTCGAGCGCGAGGAGCCGATCGCCGAGATCGTCGCTCAAGGGTTCGATCGCGACCTCGTCGCCCGGATCGAGCGCATGCTCAATCTCGCGGAATACAAGCGCCGCCAGGCCGCCCCGGGCGTGAAGGTCACGCTGAAGAATTTCGGCCGCGACCGCCGCTACCCGATCACCAACCGCTTCCGCGATTCTGGCGTGGCGCTGCACATCCCAGCGGCCGAGGCGGTCAAAGCTGCGCCAGCCCGCAGCGAAGCGTTCGATCTGTGAGGTGATAGCCGAAGCGAGATCACCGCGCCGGGACGAAGGGCGGGCCGACCATGCGAATCTGGCCTGTCGGCACGTCGGCGGTTGCAGGCGCCGTGGGATGACTGGCGGTCGCGGCGCCCGGAGCGGCGTCCTTGCCGGGAACAACCTTCTTCGCGGGGGTGGCCTGGGCACCATTGCGCGGCTGCGCCATGGCCTTCGAGCGTTCCTCGGTGACGACGATGTCGCCCCGCTCCACCGTCGGATCGGCATAGACGCCGAGCGCTTGCGCCCAGCTCTGGCCCGGCTTGCGGCAGGTGCAGGTCGCGTTGAGGCTGGTGCGGTACTTGAAGGCGGTCGGCAGGTCGCGATAAAGACGGCCGGATATCGACACCGCCTGCCCAATGTCTTCACCCGGATTGCGGTGGGTATAGAGCTGAACTTCCGCAGCCGGGCACAGGCGCTGGCAAGTCTGCTCATCCTCCGGGAAGCGCGCCGGTGTCGTCTGGAACGAGATCGGGAAATAATAGCCGTCGCAGGTGCGCACGCACAGTGTGCGATAGGTCGAGGACAGGTAGCCGTCAGGCGCCGGCAGGACCGAATTGAAGCCGCCGAACAGGCTGCCGAAGAACCCGCGCTGGCGGTTGGCCGCCGCCTGGTATTGCGGCCCGCAATTGTTCTGCGCCAGCGCCGCGATCACCATCTGCCGCTGACTTTCCAAGTCACCCCCCTGCAGCCGCTGGATATCCATCTGCGTGCGGCTGATGGCGCCGCGCAGTTGCTGGATGCGGTTTCCGAGCGGGCGGCACTCCGCCGGCTGTTGGGTGAACAGCGAAAAGAATCCGCCCTCGCAGCCGATCCGGCGCGAATGGGCGACCAGCCGGTCAAGGTCGGCCTGCTGCTGGTTGAGCTGTTCGTCGTAGCGGCGCGCCTGCTCCGCCTGGCCGGGATCGCCGCCGCGATTGATCAAAGCGAGCTGCCCTTCCAGTCGCCCGCACACCGGACTGACCGGCGCGGGAGAAATGTTCTGCGCCAGCGCGCTGCCGCTCACTGCGGCGGCGATCGCCAGAATCACGGCGCTAAGCGCGCGATGATCCAGATTCATCATGACCCCCGTCGCACGGCCGGATTGCGATCGGCCGATCTTTCGGAATGCGAGGAAGCGCTGCAATGGTGTCCAAAGTGTGGATCGGAAAACCCGTGCACCGCCTTCGAAACTCAGGTGTTTTCGTCTTGACGCTCAGGCTTGGGCGGCGCCCGCTGCGCAAGCCTTGGCGCGACGGTTCCACAGAATGCCGGCAATGATAAGTCCAGAACCCGGAAACACGGCCCAACCAATGTTATTTCCGGTCGAACAGCCGGATGACAGGTGACCACGCTTGCTGCTATTCCGCGTCCGGCTGATTCTCCGGCTTAGCGCGCACAAAGGCGTCGAGCTTCTGGCACGCGGCGTCCACGGCACAAATCTGCGGGAAGCGGTCAAGCGGCACCTTGAAGCGACGGGCGTTATAGACCTGCGGGATGAGGCAGACATCGGCCAGCGTCACCGCCGTCCCGAAGGCATAGGGCCCGGGCTGGATCAGCGTTTCGATTGCTTCAAAGCCGAGCGTAATCCAATGCGCATACCAGGCATCGACCTCCGCCGGGCCATGGCCGAGCGTTGTCTTCAAGTAGTTCAGCGGCGCAGTATTGTTGAGCGGGTGGATGTCGCAGGCGATGATGTCGGCGACCGCGCGTACCCTGGCGCGCGCAATCGGATCGCGTGGCAGCAGCGGCGGATCGGGGCAGGTCTCGTCGAGATAGTCGATGATGGCGAGCGACTGGGTCAAGACATCGCCATCGTCCAGCCGCAGGGCCGGGACCCGCATCTGCGGGTTGATCGCCCGGTAGTCGGCGCCACGATGCCGGCCGCCATCCTTGCTCAGATGGATGCCCACGGTCTCGTAGCGCAACCCCTTGAGATTGAGGGCGATGCGCACCCGATAGGCTGCTGACGAGCGGAAGAACGAATAGAGGATCACGCGGGCTCTCGGTTTCGGGTGCGACCTGCGCGGTGGGCGAGGTCGCGCCGGCAAGGCAGCGAAAATGGCCGAAACTCACCCGCGCCGCAATACGCGCGGTGCAAGTCATGGCAGCAGCCCCGCCTCGGATGTCAGAAAACTACCGCGCGCACTCGATCGCAAGAAAGTTGGTGCAGGTGCCGCCGCGGCAGGCGCCGCGATCGGTCGGCACGGTGCCGGTGATGTCGTCGCGGTCGACCTTGCGATAGCTCACCGCGTGGCGAAACTCATGGCCCCTGCAGAACGCGGTGGCGGCCGCCGAGCCGCATCGCCCACCGTTCGCAAGGCAGTGGTCGACGCCGTAGCCGGCATCGTTCCCGATGATGAAGACACGTTTCTCCGCCTGCGCGGCGAAGGTCGAGGCGAGAACGGCACTGGTGAATGCAATCGCGAAAATCGTGCGCATGGGCAGGCCCAATGGTAAATGCGCGGGGAACAGTGCCGCATGAAGGGTAAAGGTGGCGTTAACCGCGCGGGACGGCGGCGGGTCCGAGATGTCGCGCGCCAACCGCGGCATGGCGCTCACCCTGCGATTTTCCCGCGGATGTCCCGTCGCCCTTGACGGCGGGCTTAGCCTTGCCCATTGTGCCCGGCCATGAACGGTTCGCTCACCCAGATCGGCATTTGCCGGGGAATTATTCGCTAGCGCTTCACGCTGGCTGCGGCCGTCTTGTC
>CAZTTL010000032.1:0-6626 GCA_964616635.1 uncultured Rhodoplanes sp.
ATCCGCTCGGGCCGCATGCGCAGGCAGTTGCGCACGAGATCCCGCATGGTGACCTGGCCCTCGCCTTCGAGGTTGGGCGGCCGCGTCTCCAGGCGCACCACATGCGGCTGCTGAAGCTGCAGTTCGGCAGCGTCTTCGCAGGTGATCACACGTTCGTCGGCGTCGATGAAGCGCGTCAGGCAGTTCAGGAGTGTCGTCTTGCCGGAGCCGGTGCCGCCCGAGATGAGCGTGTTGACCCGGCAGCGCCCGATGATCTTCAGGATTTCGGCACCTTCGGGGGAAATCGAACCGAAGCGAACGAGCTGCTCGAGCGTCAGCTTGTCCTTCTTGAACTTGCGGATCGTGAGGGCCGGGCCGTCAATGGAAAGCGGGGGCACGATCACGTTGACGCGCGAGCCGTCGGGCAGGCGGGCGTCGCAGATCGGCGAGGCCTCATCGACGCGGCGGCCGACCTGGCTCACAATGCGCTGGCAGATATTGAGAAGCTGCTGGTTGTCGCGAAAGCGGATGCTGGTCAGCTGAATCTTGCCGCCGACCTCGATATAGACGGTGCCGGAGCCGTTCACCATCACGTCAGCGATGTCGTCGCGCGCGAGCAGCGGTTCGAGGGGGCCGTAGCCGAGCACGTCATTGCAGATATCGTCGAGCAGCTCCTCCTGCTCGGCGATCGACATCACGATGGCCTTGATCGCGATGATCTCGTTGACGATATCGCGGATTTCCTCGCGAGCCGATTCGGCATCGAGCCGCGCGAGCTGCGCAAGATCAATGGCCTCGATCAGCGCGCCGAAGATCGCGCTTTTGGTCACGTAATAGGAATCCGAGCGCCGGGACTCGGCGGCGGCGTGATTGCGCGCAGCAGCGCCGGCAGCACCGGGATCGGTTATGCTGGCCGGTGCCGTTGGATGCGGCGACGAAAGCGCATTGGCTGCGTACGACCGGCCCGCAGGCGAAGCCGCAGGCACCGGGCTTGGCCGCGGCGCCTCACTGACCTCGACATTGGAACCAGGACGCTTGCCGAACACGATCGTCTCCCCGTGTGGCCGAGTCTCAGCGTTGGAACAATTTGCCGATCAGCGGCGAAAGCCGGCCGGCGCGGGTTTTCTTGGTTTCTGTGCGGCCCGTGATCGTTTGCGCGAGTTGGCGGAAAATCTCGGCAATGCGGTGGCTGGAGGCGATCTCGGCGATCATCTGACCGTTATTGGCGGCGGTTCCAAACAATTGCGGCTCGAACGGGATGATCGCGACCGGCTCGTCTTCGAGCGCAGCGGCAAAATCTGGCGCCTTGATTTCCGGACGCTTCGGCATGCCGACCTGGTTGAGGCAGTAGAGCGGGCGACGGTCGTTCGGCCGCAATGTCTTGAGTATGTCGATCAGGTTCTTGGCGTTGCGCAGACTGGCGAGTTCCGGCGCCGCGACGATGAGAATGCTGTCGGCGCCGACCAGGACGCGCTTGCTCCAGGCGGACCACAGATGGGGAACATCGAGCACCACGCAGGGGACGCTGGCGCGCAGCACGTCAATCACCGGATCGAAGCTCTCGGCGGTGAAATCATAGATGCGATCGATCGTCGCCGGTGCCGCGAGCAGGCTCAGATGGTCCGTGCATTTCGACAGCAGGCGATCGATGAAGGCGGTATCCACCCGCTCTGGCGCGGACACGGCCTCGGCAATGCCCTGCGGCGGATCCTGGTTGAAGTCGAGGCTGGCGGTGCCGAAAGCAAGATCGAGATCGGTGATGACCGCATCGAGTTTGAGGTCGCGCGCGACCGCCCAGGCAATGTTGTGCGCGATCGTGGAGGCGCCGACGCCGCCCTTCGCGCCCACCACCGCCATGATGCGGCCGACCGGCTTGGCATCGGGCGCGCCGAACAACAGGCTCACCGCGCGGACGATTTCGAGGGGCCTGACCGGCGCGATCAGATACTCGCTGACGCCGCGGCGCACGAGCTCGCGATAGACGGTAACGTCGTTGACATGGCCGATGACAATCACCCGGGTCGCCGCATCGCAGACATGGGACAGATCATCAAGGCCGTTGATAATGTCTTCGCCGCGCGTCTCCGTCTCCAGCACGATGACGTTCGGCGTCGGCGAACTGCGATAGGCTTCGATCGCGGCGGCGATGCCGCCCATCTGGACGCGCACATGCGCCTTGGTCATGCGGCGATCTTCCGCCGCCGCCTGGACGGCTGCGGCGGTTTCCGCCGTTTCGCAAAACGCCTGCACCGAGACCCGCGGGATCGGTACGATATGTTCCTCACCCTGTTCCGGCTCGGCCAGGGGCTGAACGGCTGCTGTCTGCTGGTGAAAGGTGATCATTTGCCGACGTCGCTGATCTTGTTCTTGTCCAGGTCCGGATACACGGTCGCGGTGGATTCGCCCTTCTGGTACTTCTTGAGCACGGTCGTGCGACGTTCCGTCGAGGCCGGCGTCTCACCGCGCGGCTGCACCAGATCCGCCGGGTTGTCGACCATAGCCGCGAGGTTGCGCTGGCTGGCACAGCCGAGATTGAAGTACGGCTTGTTCATCAGATAGCCGGGATCGGCGTAGCTCGGGCCGACGTCGTCCGGCCAGGTTCCGCACGGCCCGGCTTGCGCGACCATTTTCGGGAACCTGATTCGTATGGTCGCGAGCTTCACCGGGTTTTCCGGCCGATAGCCGACCACCTGAATGCCTCCCGGCGACAATCCACTGCCGGCGAGAAGAATCGACTGGATCTCGGGCAGGGTATCGGCCGTCGCGCGCTCGTTCGGCGTTCCCATCGGCATTTCGATCACGATGCCGCCGGTCGCCTCGCGCTTCCAGCTATTGGCAAAGGCGAGAAGGTCAGCCCGCTGTGTCGGGGTCAGACCACCACGATTATTGCCGATGAACAGCTCGAAGGTCTTGGCGCCCTCCTGAATGACGATCGGATGGCGCAGGCGATAGTCGTTGGGAACTTCGGCGACCTGGCGCGCCGGATAGCAGCCACCGAGAGCGCCGGCGAGCAGAACGAGCATGGCCAACGGCCGGATGTCTGCCCGGCGCCGGCGGGGCTTTATCCTCGAGTCTTGTCGGGTCATGAGGTCGTCTCCTCGTCCATCGCCTCAATCGAGGATAAAGCCGTAACGTCCGAAGTAAGTGCGGTTGGGATTGGCGCTGCCGGTGACGCCGTAGATGCGGTTGAAACGGCTCAGCAGAACGCTTGAGGGATCGGATATGTCGGCGAAACCGTCGTCGGGGCGGGACAAGTCCTTCGGCGCGACCGGGCGCACCACATAGGGCATGACAATGATCATCAGCTCGGACTGGCGATTGACGTAGTCGCGGCTGCGGAACAGCGTGCCCAGCACCGGAAGCTGCAGCAATCCGGGCAGGCCGTTGATCTGCTGCTTGGTCTGTTCCTGCAGCATGCCGGCCATTGCCAGTGCGCCACCGGAGGGAATTTCGACCGTCGTGTCGGCGCGCCGGGTGCGGATCGAGGGCACGGTGATGAGTGGTCCGCCAATCGTCGGCTGCAGCGTGATCGAGGTTTCGTTCGACAGGTCGGAGACTTCGGTCATCACCTTGAGGCTGATCCGACCCGCGCTCAGAACAACCGGCGTGAAGGTCAGGCTGATGCCGAATTTCTTGTACTGAACCGAAACCTGACAGTTGCGGCCGGTCTGGTCGCAAGTCAGCCCGCCCGGGATCGGGAACTCGCCGCCTGCGAGGAAATTGGCGCTTTCACCAGAAATTGCGCTGAGATTTGGCTCGGCCAGCGTGCGAATGACGCCCGCGCGCTCCATCGCCTGCAATGTCGCGGCAAAGCGCTGCGTCGTGGCCCCAGTGATCGCATCGGTCACCGTGCCGCCGAGCGCGCTGGTGATTGCTGTCGCGCTGAGCGCCTGGCCAAAGGCGGTGAACGGATTGACCGTGTTGAAATTGATCAGCGCATTGGTGGTTCCCAAGCTGCCGGTGAGATTGATGCCGAGCTGCTTAATGACATCGCGCTGAACCTCGGCGACCGTCACCTTGAGCATCACCTGGTCGCGGCTGCCAATCGTCAGCGCATTCACGACAAAGTTGTCGTTCTCAGGTCCCGAGCCGCCCTTCAAGGTCGAGGAGGCTTCGGCGCTGCCGCCACTCGCCCCGAAACTGCTGCTGTAAGTACTGACCTTTGTCGGCGCGGTGGCAACAAAACGAACGGCGAGATCATGAGCGAGCTGGGACTCTGCCGCCGTCGCGACCGTTCCGGACAGAACGACGCTTTTTTCGCCGAGACCCTCGACCCTGACATCGCGGTCGGGAAGCGCCCGCTTCAGCGCTGCGCGCAGCCCGTTGAGATCGCGGGTCACGGCAATATCAAAACCGGCGAGTTGCCGGCCCTCGGCATCGAAGAACAGAATATTGGTCTGACCGACCTTCGTTCCGATCAGAAAGGCACGGCGCGTTGACCGGATCACGGCATTGGCGATGGAGGGATCGGCGACCAGCACGTCCTTCACGTCACCCGGAAGGTCGATCACCATCGATTTGCCAACACCCAGCGGGATGAATTGCAGGCCGTCCGTCGGCCCCGGCGCATGGGCAGATCGGCCGATCGGCGGCGGCGGTGGCGGCATCCGGGGATCGGCAGCGCGTGCCTGGTCGCCCGCGAAACCGGCGGGACCAGCGAGCAGGAATACGCATGCGGCGGCCCGAATCAGCGCTCTTCGTGACATGCTCGGGCCCCCTGCCCTTCGTTCGTTATTTCGCAAGCGTCGTGCTGGTGACACCGAAACGGACCATGTTGACGCGGCTCGTGGCTGAATCGGCGACCTCTGTTCGCCTGCCCTTATTCGCATCCGCCAGACTGCGAAGCGCGAGCGAGAGCGTCCCCATCTTGCGAGCCAGCGCCAGCGTTTCTGCCTGTCGCTGCGTCAGCTCGAGCGTCGCCGTCTTGCCGACCACGACCTTTTGGCCGTCCTTATCCTCGACCGTCTGGTCGATCGCCAGGACCCGGACATCTGACAGGATGGTCTCACTCACATGCGCTTCGACACCGGTTATGTGCTCGGTATCGCGATCGCGCCGGGTGAGAATAACGTCGACACGGTCATTCGGCAGGATGAAGCCACCGGCGCCGGTTTCCGGAGAAATCTCGGTCGAGACCGCGCGCATGCCGGCAGGAAGGATCGCCGCCATGTAGCCTGAGCCGTTGGCTTTGATCAGCTTGTTTTCGCGCACCGGCTCGCCAGCGGCGATCGGCGCGCGCGCGATCGACCCGGCAAGCTGCGTGATCGCATCGGGGCGGTCCGACCGGCGGATGAAAACGTTGCTGGCGATCGAACTCGGCCAGGGCTGCCATTCAAAATCGTCGGGCGTCACTGTGCGACCGATACCGATGTCGGACCTCGCGACCAGAACACCGGTGGTATCGATCTTGGCGACGGGAGCGGGAGGCGGCGCCTCGGTCCGATTGAGACGCCCGGCGAGAAGCGCGGCAAGGCCGCCGGCGACGACGGCAACCCCCAGGACGATCAGGCGTGCGGTATTCATACGCTTCACTTTCCACATGACGCCACGGCGTTGGTCGCCGTTCTGCTGCGATTTCAGCAGCCAAACGTCAATTCATGGTTAATGAGGCGTATCCAAATCGAACGATGCGGGTGGATGCGGCCCTGGCGCATCAGTTCACGGCGGCCATCCACGCGGTCGAGGGATAGACGAAAAGCGCTGCGGCGGCGAGGGCGATCCCGTAGGGAACGCCACTATCGGTCCGGTGCAGGCGCTCGATCCACGCCTGTTTCGCCATAAACACCGGCAAACAATGTTTGCGGAATTCAAGCAGGGCAAGAGTCAGCGCCCCACCGAAGATGGAGGCATAGATCAGATATTCGAAAAGATGTCCGAATCCGAACCACAACGCGGCTGCCGCCGCAAGCTTGGCATCACCGCCGCCGACCCAGCCCAGGGCGAAGCAGGCAAAGGCGACGATCAGCACCAGCGCCGCGGCACCGAAATGCGACAGGATGTCCGCAACCGGCATTCCACTGGCAAAGGCAAGAACAGTAAAGCCGACGACGAGGAAGATCGACACGCGGTTCGAGATGGTCATGCTGACGAGATCGCTCGAGGCCGCAAACGCCATGAGCGACGGGAAGAGAATCAACCGCGCCGCCTCAATCACCATGATGACCTCCGACGAACCGCCAAGCGCCGTTCTGCCCGGCATTCTCGATCAACCATGTTGCCGATCGGTTACCGCAGGGAGCCGGCTACCCGGTCGCCGCGCCAAAAAGAAAAGGCCCCAAACATTGCTGGGGCCCTTCCAAACCACGAGCGGTCGCCGCGATCATTCGCGACCGCCTGTGTCCGGCCCCGATTGGCCGAACTCGCGGACGACTGGTCAGACACGAGTGCTCCGTATCTTGCCGTCAGGAACCAGCCGAAGCGGTTCCAGTTTCGTTGTATTGGTCCATACGCGCTGTCCGAGCTCTGCAGCTTTTTTGCCGGCCTGCTGCGGATAGAGCGAATGGTCTCAGTTTGTGCGATCAGACGGCGCCGAGTTTGGTCGTGATTGTGTTGAAAGTGGTGGTCAGCTGCTTCCCGAGGGCCTGGACGGCCGCGATGATCGCAACTGCAATTCCGGCGGCGATAAGGCCATACTCGATGGCGGTCGC
>CAZTTL010000032.1:6726-18051 GCA_964616635.1 uncultured Rhodoplanes sp.
CGATGATCGCAACTGCAATTCCGGCGGCGATAAGGCCATACTCGATGGCGGTCGCGCCGGACTCATCTTTCGCAAAGCGCTTCACAAGACTAGTCATGGGATGCTCCTAAGATCCACGCGTAATGTCTGAGCTCGGTCCCCACCTGGGCCGTTGTTCGGGCCGATCCGGACCACGGCGGAAACCTACGCGAGGGGTTTTGCAGCGCCGTTAATCCGATTGGTAAAATTATCTCGTTTCCCGATGACTTTGAGCGTAGTTAACAGGCACTTGCGAGGATCGGCGACGGGCTTGTGGCGCGGACAATGCGCCCACCGCATCCGTTAGGTATTCCCGAGCGGGGAATATCAGATTATTGGCGGTTCCTTCACCAATTTGCAGTCAACTGAAGCCCATCCGCGGCGGCCGTTTCGCGGTCGTCGGATCCGCGTAGTGGAGAGTTCCGATGACATCTTGGTTCCGGCGCCGCACTTTGGGGCGCCTTTCTGCACTTGCCGTCGCGATGGCTCTTGCTGCGTCCTACGGTACACCGCAAGCCCATGCCACCGACATCATCCCTGTCATGCTCGACCAGGCGCGCGTGTTGAAGCTTCCGGCCAATCTCGCGACCCTCGTCGTCGGCAATCCGCTGATCGCTGACGCGACGGTGCAGCCGGGCGGCATCCTTGTCCTCACCGGAAAGGGCTACGGCGTCACCAATCTGATCGCGCTCGACGCCAACGGCAGGGTGCTGGTGGATCACTTGATCGAAGTGCAGGGCGCGCCCGACACTGTCGTCGTCTACCGCGGCATCCAACGCGAATCCTATAGCTGCACGCCGTTCTGCGATCGCCGCGTGACGCTCGGCGACACGCCGGACTATTTCGATAAGACGCTGAAGCAGACCACCGACCGCAGTTCCAGCGCGCAAGGCGGCGGCGCTAGGGGGCAACTGGGACCGCGATAACCCTGCTTTGCGCAGACATGCTTAACCGGACGTTAAGCTGAACATGGTCGGCGCCGAGGTAATCGCAACGATTTTACAAATCGATCGCGCGATGATCCTCCCGCGAGAGTTCTCGATTCGGAGCCGATGGCCGGTGATGCGCATTCCCCTGAAGAGCTTGTTCCTGGAGCGAATGCCGCGCCGCTGGCAAAGGCTGCTCCATCGCTCTTTGAGCGGCCGCGGGTTATGCGGCGCGCCTATCGCGCATCGCTTCATCCGTCACGACCGGGGTGCCACGGCCGTCGAATTCGCTCTGGTCCTGGTGCCGTTCCTGACCTTGCTGTTCATGACCATGGAAACCGGAGTGGTCTTCCTGGCGCAGCAAAGCCTGGAAACCGCGGCGGCCGACGCCGGTCGGCTGGTGATGACCGGGCAGGCGCAAAGCCTCAATGCCGATACCTTCAAAGCCAAGATCTGTTCGAAGGGCTATGCCCTGTTCAAGTGCAACAACATCTATGTCGACGTAAAAAGCTACGGGTCTTCATTTTCCAGCATCGATAATGCGGTGCAGTACGATCCCGGCGGCAATCCGAAGACGCAGTTCTCCCCCGGCAATGCCGGCGATGTCGCCGTCGTCCGTCTGATGTACCAGTGGCCCATCGTTCTGCCGTTGACGCAAACCTATCTCGCCGATTCCGGGTCCACCAACCGGCTCCTGGTGGCAACCACCGCCTTCCGCAATGAGCCCTGAGAAAAGAGGCGCGGCATGAGTTTCGCAGCTCTTCTCCGTCGTGTCAGGGACCTCCCGCACCGACTAAGCGCCAATACCAGCGGCTTGGCCGCCGTCGAATTTGGATTGCTGTTGCCGGTTATGTTGACCATCTATATCGGCGGCTCCACGGTGACACAGGCGATCAGCGTCAACCGCAAGGTTACGCTGGTGGCACATGCGGTCGCCGACCTCACCGCGCAGGCGAGCTCGTTGACCACCACCGAAACCAACAACATTCTCGATGCCGCCTCAGCGATCATGTATCCCTATCAGACCACGACGATGTCGGTGACGGTAACCAGCATCAAGATCGACAAAAACAAGAAGGCGACCGTGCTCTGGAGCAAGACGCTCAACGGGACGCAGCGCAGCGGCGACGTCACCGGCAAGATTCCGACCGACCTCGTGGAGGCGGAAAGCTGCCTGGTCTGGGGCGAAGCCACCTATGTATTCAAGCCGACCATCGGCTATGTCATCACCGGCTCGATCAATCTCGGCGATCAGACCTTCATGCGGCCGCGGCAGGCCGCCTACTCGGCCTGCGTCGCCAAGAGCTGAACGTGCAAAGCGCGGCCCGCTGATGATCGGATGAGGAAGCGATCATCCGATCGGTAGTGCCGTCGTTGATTTGATCTTTTCCATCGCAAAGCGGGACGTGACGTTTTTCAACGGCACCGCAGAGATCAGCCGCTTATAGAACTCGTCATAGGCGCGCATGTCGGAAACGACGACGCGCAGCATGTAATCGACGTCGCCGGCCATGCGATAAAACTCCATCACCTCCGGCATCACGCTGACCGTGCGCGCAAAACGGTCGAGCCATTCCTCGGAATGATCGGCGGTTTCGATCGATACGAACACGGTGATATCGAGCCCGATCTTTTCCGGGCTGACGAGCGCGACCCGCTTGGTAATCACGCCCTCCGCTTCAAGTTTTTGGATCCGCTTCCAGCACGGCGTCGACGACAGGCCGACCTGATGTCCAATCTCGGCCACCGAAAGTGAGGCGTCCTCCTGAAGGAGTGCGAGGATTTTGCGATCAATCGCGTCCATATGGCTCAACTTCGCGCGGTGACGGCATGTCGGTCACACAGCAAAGCCACGCCGCCAAAGCGGATCAGGGAGAATGACATTGACGAACTCACGGGTTCAGAGGCGGGAACTTAGCATAATATTCTATTAATCACCAACGCCCCCGGTCGCGGCGAGCAACCGGGCCACCTCCTCGCGGGTTGGGGCCGCCGCCCCGCCGCCGAACCGCGTGCACTTGATCGCCGCGGTCGCGGCAGCGAACCGCAGCGCTTCGACGCTGTCGCCACCTTCCAAAAGCGCAAACACAAAGGCGCCGTGGAAGACATCGCCGGCGGCAAGCGTGTCAACGACCTCGACCGGAAAGACCGGCACCTGCCCGCAGGCCTTGCCCGCGCGCCATTGAATCGGTCGGGCTCCGTCGGTCACGGCAAAGAACGCGTCCTCGCTTCCCGCCATGCGCGCGAGCGCTACGGCAAGCTCGTCAGCGCTTGCCGCGTTATCGAGTCCGAGCGTGGTGCAGAATCCGGCCCGCGAAAAGATGCGATGCGTCGCCGCAGCAAATAGCGGGTCGGCGGGGGCGACCTTCCTCTCGATATCGAGCACGACCGGAAGACCGCGGTGGCGCGCTGCGACACAGATCGGCGTCGCGAATTGCGGGCAGTGATCGTCCGCAAGCACCCCGTCGATGTCCGCGACCAACCGGTCGGTGCTGGCGGGCGTTGCTCTCCGGAGCGCGCCGGCGCGGTAGTAAATGATCGCGCGTTCCCCTTGGGCGTCCACCAGCACCGCCGAGACCGGCGAGCTTGCGCCCGCGACGCGGACGCAGCCGGAGCAGTCGACACTCTCGGCTGTGAGCGCGGCAATGATGCGGTCGCCGATCGGGTCCGCCCCGCTCGGCCCCCCCAGCGGCCCGGCGAACCGCGCCAAACCTCCAAGCCGCGCGATGGCGATCGCCGCATTGGCGGCGCCGCCGCCGACCACCGACACGTAGTCATGCGCCGCGATCTTGCCGTCACCGAGCGGAAATTCGGTGATGCGAAAGACTTGGTCGATCACCGCAATTCCGCTGCACATTATGCGGCAGAGAGCAGCCGCCTTCAGGTCACTCCCCGGCATCTCCGCCCTCCAACCAGGCGCGGATGATGTGATGCGCGATCGCCCAAGGTGGCGGCGTGGTGAGGCCGTCGGGATGGCAGCGGTCGAGCATCGCCGCGGCTTCCGCGCGGGCGAACCAGCGCACATCCTCAAGCTCGGTGCGATCGATGGTCAGCCTGGTCGACAGCGCCTCCACATGGCATCCGATCATCAGCGACATCGGAAACGGCCAGGGCTGCGAGCCGAGATAGCGGACCCGACCGCAACGAACGCCCGCTTCCTCCTGAATTTCCCGGCGCACGGCTTCCTCGATATTCTCGCCCGGCTCGATAAAACCGGCGAGGCAGGACCACATGCCCTGCATGAAATGCGGCTGGCGGCCGAGCAGGCAGCGTTCGCCATCGTGGGCGAGCATGATGACGACGGGATCGGTGCGCGGAAAGTGTTGCGCCCCGCAGGCATGGCAGTCACGCCGCCAGCCGCCTTCGGTCAACCCAGTCGCGCTGCCGCACACCGAGCAGAAGCGATGACGCGCATGCCACAGCAACAACGCCTTGGCGGCCGCGAGCGCCGACAGATGCGTGCCGAGCACAAGGCCTTGAATGACGACGGAACGCAGATCGATAACGAGAAGCCCGCGGCCCTTCAATTCGTCGGTCAGGCGCTTGTCGATGTTGACGGCAAAGCGGGCGCTGCCCTCATCGAGGCCAAGCAACACGCATTCTTCGGTCGTGCCGAACGCCGCAATCTCCGCAAAGCTGAACAGCGGATCGGCCAATGTCGGCGATTTTTTCAAGACGACGTGCTCACCGGCCATGACATAGACGCGGCTATTGTCGTCGGCTTCGAGCGCAGCGCACCAGCCAGCATCCCGACGCTTGCCGGACTCTCGCTCGAGGCGGCCACCGGTGAAGGCGAGATGCAGCTTTCCTGCAAAATCGGGATGGGACAGCATCAGTCACTCCGGCGCGGATGGCCGGCACGCGGAGCACCGTCTTCTTGCCGCGGCACTCCCCTCACCTGCCCGCGCCATCAAAAGTAATCGGCTGATCGGACGCAAGCCAAATCCGCTGCCGCACCTCGCTGATGAACAGGTTGAGCTCCGCCGGATCATGCGTCTGCGCCGGCGCCTCGCCCCATACCGGCTTGGGCCAGGCGGCATCGGTGTGGCGGCGGGCGATGATGTGCACATGCAGTTGCGGCACGACATTGCCGAGCGCGGCGATGTTGAGCTTGTCGCACCGCGTCACCGTTTTCAGCGCATGCGCAACCCGGGCAATTTCGCTCATCAGCTGCGCCTGCTCGACCTCGTCGAGATCAATGATTTCGACGGCGTCGCGGCGAGGGACCAGCAGCAGCCAGGGATAATTGGCGTCCTCGAAGACGAATACGCGCGACAGCGGCAGATCGCCGATGTCGATCGTGGCTCTGGCGAGTTGAGGATGGAGCGACCACGCAGCGGCATCAGCCATTGTCGGTTTCCGTGAGCGTGCGACCCGAAAGTCACAGTCTGATTGTGGCGGCAAGGAGTCAAATCGCCCCGATGAAGGGCCCCGGCCGGGTCATGTAAGGTCGGTTACCAGAGCGAAAACCCGGGACAAAACAACCTTGTTTCCGAGGCCCGTCCGCAGGTGCGCCAGCGCGCCATGCCTCCTTCCCATGGATGCCCGTAAGTTGCCATGTTTTCACCGCTTTTCTGTTCGGCGCGGGCTCCCACCATTCGCACTTTTCCGGATTTGCAGTTCGATATCGGGGATGCTTCCCTCAGCATTGATAAATCGGGGGAAGGCGCTTAGCCGAGCGGGGCGGAGGGAGCTGGAATGCGGCACGAAACCATCGAAATGAGCTATTTCGCGACATGTGGTTTCTGCAGCGAGATCATCGTCGCCGAACAGATGCCGGTGCGGGCACGCAAGCTCGTCGGCAAGATGGATCGGATGAACGACAATCGGTTTCGGGTTTTAGCGCAGGATAAGTCGGCGCGGGTGCGCGCCCGGCCGGTGCAGCCCGCAGCCTAAGAACGCGAAGAAGCTTGGCGGGCTTCGCGACGACGGAATAGCAGGGGGAAGGGGAGACGGCAGGCGCGGATATCCGCAGCCTGCCGTCTTGTTTTTGCGGATGTGCGGGAGGGAATTGCATCACGCAGCAGCGCCTCCACTCCCCTTAACTCCCCACGCTTGCATTGGGTGTGCATTCCGCCGATATAGAACGCGGGAGGTTGGCGGTGGACGGGCCACTCGCCAACCGGGTCAGGTCCGGAAGGAAGCAGCCCTAACGAGCTCCGGTTCGGGTCGCTCGTCAGCCTCCCACTTTCCAGCAACAGCGCCTGCGAGGCCGGCCGGACGCTATGAACGACGCCGATCCTTCCGGCCGCGCGGTGGCGGAGCCCTCGCTCCTCGACGCAGCGGAGCCTGAGCGCAGCGCGGCGACCTCCTCTCCCGAAGCGAGCGGCTATCGCGTCCTCGCGCGCAAATATCGCCCGGCGACCTTCGCCGACCTGATCGGCCAGGAAGCGATGGTGCGCACCATCACCAATGCCTTTGCAACGGGCCGCATCCCCCAGGCCTGGATTCTCACTGGCGTGCGCGGCGTGGGCAAGACCACGACGGCGCGCATCCTCGCCCGCGCGCTCAACTACGAGCTCAAGGACGGCTCGGTCACCGCACCGACCGTCGAGATGCCGGCGCTTGGCCTGCACTGCGCCGCGATCATGGAGAGCCGCCATTTCGACGTGATCGAGATGGATGCGGCCTCGCATAACAGCGTCGACGATGTCCGCCAGATCAATGACGCGATCCGCTATGCGCCGGTAAGCGCCCGCTACAAGGTCTACATTCTCGACGAAGTGCACATGCTCTCGACGGCTGCCTTCAACGCGCTGCTGAAGACGTTGGAAGAGCCGCCGCCGCATGCGAAGTTCATCTTCGCGACCACGGAAATCCGCAAGGTCCCGATCACCATCCTGTCGCGCTGCCAGCGCTTCGACCTGCGCCGGCTCGATACCGACCGGCTGATGGCGCATCTCGAAACGATCGCGTCGCGCGAGGCGGTCGAGGCCGAGCCCGATGCGCTGGCGCTGATCGCAAGGGCGGCCGATGGCTCGGTGCGCGATGCGCTCTCGCTGTTCGACCAGGCAATCGCCCATGCCGCCGGCACAGTGCGTGCCGAGGATGTGCGGGGCATGCTCGGGCTTGCCGACCGCAACCGCGTCATCGACCTATTCGAGCAGCTGATGCAGGGCGACATTGCGCGCGCGCTTAGCGAGCTGCGCGACCAGTATGACAGCGGCGCCGATCCGCTCGTCGTGCTCAACGACCTCGCCGAACTCACCCATTTCGTTACCCGCATCAAGGCAGTGCCGGCGCTCGCCGAGGATCGATCGATTGCCGAGGCGGAACGCGTGCGCGGTCGCGCGCTCGCCGCCAATCTCTCGATGCGCACGCTGTCGCGGACCTGGCAGATGCTGTTCAAAGGCTTGGCCGAGGTCAGCGCCGCGCCGAAGCCGATCGCCGCCGCGGAAATGGTGCTGGTGCGCATCGCCTATGCCGCCGACCTGCCTTCGCCTGAGGACGTGATCCGGGCGCTCAGCGATGACGGCACGCCATCGCCGCGGGGTGGCACACCGCCGCAACAAGAACCGCCGCCGCCGGGCAATCGCGGGCCGGCCGGTAGCGCGGCGCGCAACCGCCGTGCTGATCCCGCCGCGCTGGCGCACAGCGCTGCCCCGACCCCCGCCGCAAGCCCTCCCCGTGCCGCCATCGCGGCGCGTGCGGGTCCGGCCGCGCGCGAAGCGACTGCCGATTGTCCCGACATGGCGGCGCCGACGCCCGCATCCGCGCCACGAGCCCTCACCAGCTTTGCCGACCTGATCGCGCTCGCCGCCGAAAAACGCGACCTGCCGCTCAAGACCGTGCTCGAACGCGATGTGCGGCTGGTGCGCTTCGAGGACGGCAAGCTTGAAGTCGCGCTGGAGCCGAGCGCGTCCAAGGCGCTGGTCGGCGACCTCGCCCGCAAGCTCAACGCACTGACGAGGCGGCGCTGGATGGTGGTGCTGTCGACCGAGCAAGGCGCGCCTACGGTCAAGTCGCAGACGCAGGCGCGGCAAGCGGAGATCGAGCGCGGCGTGCAGGCCGATCCGCTGGTGCAGAGCGTGCTCGCCCAGTTTCCCGGCGCGGAGATTGTTGCCGTGCGCGCGCGCGAGGCCGCGGACACCGGGCTGCCGCCAATCGCCGAGGCTGACGGCGATGGCGACGAGCCAGGAGCCGAGCCACCCATCGAGGATGATGCCCCCGCCTTCGGAGTGCATGGGCATGTCGACGACATCGACGATGATCGTTAGACGTACTGGGTGCACAGTGATAAACAGCCGCCTGCCGCGCGCGGCGAGACGTGAGGATGATCCGATGGCGAATATTATGGGCATGATGAAGCAGGCGGCCGAGCTGAAATCCAAGATGGAGGCGATGCAGGCCGAGCTTGACCAGATCGAGGTCGAAGGCGCGTCCGGCGGCAACCTGGTGACCGTGAAGATCAACGCCAAGGGCGAGTTGAAGTCAGTCTCGATCGATCCGTCCCTGATGAAGCCGGACGAAAAGGAGATCGTCGAGGATTTGATCGTTGCCGCCCATGGCGACGCGCGGCGCAAGGCCGAGCGGGTGCTCCAGGAGAAGATGGAAGCCCTCACCGGCGGTCTACCCATCCCGCCCGGCATGAAGCTGTTCTGAGCCGCTGCTCGAGGCGCCGGCGGCGTCTGCGGCGGCTTGAATCTCGCTAAGAATGAAAAAATGCCGACCGCCGTTGCCGGACCCGAGATCGAGCGTTTGATCCAGTTGCTGGCGCGGCTGCCCGGATTGGGGCCGCGCTCGGCACGGCGCGCCGCGCTGCATCTCATCAAGAAGCGGGACCTCCTGATGGCGCCGCTCGCGGCCGCCCTGCAGAGCGCGATGGAAAAGATCGCCATCTGTCGCATCTGCGGCAATCTCGATACGCAGAATCCGTGCACCGTGTGCAGCGACCCGCGCCGCGATCCCGCGATCATCGTCGTCGTCGCTGATGTTGCCGACCTGTGGGCGCTCGAACGCGCTCACGTGGTCAATGCTCGCTACCACGTGCTTGGCGGCACCCTGTCGCCGCTCGACGGCGTCGGGCCGGATGACCTTGCGATCGAAGCGCTGGTCACCCGCGCCCACGCCCCTGAAGTGACGGAGATCATCCTCGCCCTCAATGCCACGGTCGACGGCCAGACCACCGCGCACTACATCACCGACCTCTTGGCCGATGCCAATGTCAAAGTCACCGGACTCGCCCATGGCGTGCCGGTCGGCGGTGAGCTCGATTATCTCGATGAAGGCACGCTTGCCGCCGCGCTCCGCAGCCGCACGCCGTTCTGACCGGGGACTGGAGGCGGCCGCGCCCAGGGCCGGCCTGCTTAGCGCATCTTCACCTGTGGAGAAGGCAGCGCAATCTTCTCCCTCCCCCTGAAAGGGGGAGGGTCGGGGTGGAGGTCGCAGAAGGATGCCCCCCTCCCCGCGAGCTTCGCTCGCGCGCCTCCCCCTTCCAGGGGGAGGTTGGTCCCGCCGGAGCTGAAAATACGTTAGAAGGTAGACAGCACGGAGAAACGTTGGCCCCGGCGCCGTTCGTCGAGGTCTCGGGCAGTTGCCTCGCCGACGTTAAAACCGGTGACCCGGGCGGGCCAGGGGCCGCGGCGTGCCGCCTCGATCATGGCCGCGACGATATCGGCCGATCCCGCGATGACGATTTCCACGGAACCGTCGCGGCGGTTGCGCACCCAGCCTTCGAGGCCGAGCTTTTCCGCCTCTTCCGCGGCCCAGGCGCGATAACCCACGCCCTGGACGCGCCCCCGGACGGAAAGATGCCGGATGACCCGCAGATCGGCGTTCATTCACACGTTCCCAAAGCCCCGTCGGGCGCGGCGCTAACCGTTCACAGCATACGCTGCAAGTCGGACTTGGATACCGTTTTACAGGATTTGACGAAACGAATGACGCGGCTGGCATTTTCGGGAGCGAGCCGGACGTAGGAGTCGAACGCCTGCTTGAGGTCGTGCTCGCCGGTGACGCCGACGATTCCGGTGAGCACCGGCTTGACCTCGGGCCAACCCAGTCCGACCGCCTTGCAGAGAATGAGAAGTCCGTCCTGCGTATCTTGACGCAGCAGCGTCTTAATGGTGGCAACCGGTAGCTTGCTCAGGGTCGCCAGTGCGTCGATGGTTTCCTTGCGCTTGCCGGCCTCCGCGAGTTCGCTCACCTTTGTTTTAAGGCGTGCCGTATCAAGATGCGCGAGGCTGGTCGCAGAACGACCACTGCGTTCGACCTGGGCGTGCTCCCGCGATACCTCGCTCGCGATCTCCGCAAGCGTGCGGGTGATCTTGAGCCGCATCGGTGGATCGGCGTTTTTCAAAAGCTTGCGCCTGACCACCTCGGTCGCCTCGCGCAGGAGCTGCTGAAACACCTCGGCCGGAATGTCGCTGCGGGCGATGAACGTCTCGGCGAGATTCGCGTCGGTTTCCGCCTTCTCCGCGACTTTGAGCAAGGCGGGGCGCGAGAATTGCGCGCCGTGATTGCCGGCAACGCTGAGGGTGACCTCGTTATTGCCGCGGTCGACCAGCACATCGGTGATCCTCTCTGCAATCGAACGGCGTCGGGCAAGCGCGGTAAGGTGCTGCTGGCTTTTCGACTTGGCGAGATCGACGAGGAAATCGTCGCCGAGAACGGGCGAGTGCTCGATCAGTGGGCCCGAAATGGCGATGTCGTCGTCCGATGCGAGTTGATGGACCGTGCGCTTCGGCGCGTTTTCGACTGGCGCGAGCGTCGTGCTTAAGCGAATTAGCGCATCACGTTCGATTTTCTGGATCAAGTAGCACATCACATCGTCGAACACGGCGACATGCTCCTCCGAATAGGCATCCTTGCCCTGGAGGAAGAGATCAGTCACCCGTCGCAGAATATCGGCACGCTGGACACCCGAGCCGCTGCTCAGGGTCTCCTGCAATTCGTCAATCAGTGAAAGTGAACCTTGCATTAGCCACTCGAGCGAATTCTGTTCTGGTGGGAACAAAATTCGCTCTATTCCTCTACGTATGTCGCATTTTCTGCGGTGAGCCTGCGTCCACTCCCGGATCGAGACCGTGGGCATGCTTCGCCGAAAATCTCTAATATTTTACCTCCGTGCCCGAGCCCCTAGTTCACAATTGATAGATGAAATTGCCGTTAAGCGACCACAGTCAGCAGCCCTCGGCGCCGCTATCGCGCTCAGAATGCAAGCCTAGGTCGCTTTCGGATCACTTCGTCGCTATCCCGGCATGTGGCAGCCGCAATCGTGCGGTGCCCCGGCCCGCGTTCGGCCGAGAAGGCCGCTCAGGCGCCGCCGCCAAGCCTCACCGGGGGTTCGTTGCCTGCTAGAGCGAAATCCGACCTAACGGAATCGGCTTTCGCTCTATTTCTCTTTGAGTGGTCGCATTTTCTGCGGCGAACCGGCGTCCAC
>CAZTTL010000033.1:0-17945 GCA_964616635.1 uncultured Rhodoplanes sp.
CTGCTGCGATCGAGACCGAGCATGTCACCGACAGTGCGAATAATCCGTGGCGAGTCGGGATAATATCCCGGGATGAGGCCGCGCGAGCTTGGCGTCGGGTGATCAGGAAGGCCAAGCCGCACCGGCGCCGCCCTCAGCGCCGGGAAGGCTTCAGCGGTCGTGCTCGCGATAATCTCACCGCCGATACCGTAGCGCACGAAGCCAGTGTCGACGGTGAGCAGACGTCCGGTCTTGCGTACGGAGGCCAGAATGGGTGCCATGTTCAGCGGACGTAGCACCCGCATGTCGAGCACCTCGGCAGAGCAGCCGATCTCCTCCAGCACCGCGGCTGCCCGCGTCGCCTCCAACACCGAGTGGGAGGTGGCGACGATGGTCACGTCCTTGCCCTCGTGGACGACCTTCGGTCCATCCAGCGGGCATTTGTAGTATCCGTCCGGCACGTGGCCGGTGGCGTAATGCACCCAGCGATGCTCGATGAAGATCACCGGGTTGTCGTCTTCGATCGCGGCGACCAGCATGCCTTTGGCATCGGCAGCAAAGGCCGGCATGACAACCTTGAGACCAGGAAAATAGGAGAAGATCGGCTCGAGGCTCTGCGAATGTTCCGGGCCTTGGCCCCAGCCGCGCCCGATCACCATGCGGATGACGAGCGGGACATGGTGTTGCCCGTTGCTGATATAATGGGACTTTGCCGCATTATTGACGATCTGCTCAAACGCCAGCAGCGCGAATTCAACACGATGGAAACTGATGATCGGCCGCTGGCCGTTGAGCGCGGCGCCGATCGCGATTCCCACGGCGCCGTTTTCGGCGATCGGCATCTCGATCACGCGGTCGCTGCCGAAACGATTGCTGACGCCCTTCATGGTTCCCCACATCGACGACGGGTCGGCGACGCCCTGGGCGAACAGGAAGGTGCGATTATCGCGCGCAAAGCACTCGTAAAGGGCCTCGCGGATCGCGTCCGCAAGGGTGATGATGCGTTCATCGCCCGCCGGCTGCGCACTCATGCGTACACGTGCTCGCTGGCCTGACCAGGGTCAGGCAGGGGAGCCGAGCGGGCGAAGGCCCGCGCCTCCTCGATCTCCGCACTGATTTCCGCAGCGATCGCCTGTTCGTGTTCCGGGCTGAGTGCCGAGCCGATGTTCGCACGGAACGCGCGAACGGGGCACCGCACCTCCCATTGCTGATACTCCCCCTCAGCCCGATAGCCGACATGGTTGTCGAAGTTCGGCCCGCAGTGCTCGCGCCAGCGATAGGTGTCGAGCAGAAGGAAGGTCGGCCCGCCGCCGGCGCGGGCGCGGGCGACCGCCTCCGAGGTCAATTCATAGCACTCCACGACATTATTGCCGTCGCCGTGCAGAGTCGGCATGCCATGGGCGCGCGCCACGTCCGTGAGCGGCCGGTTCGGCTGGCGCAGATGGATCGGCGTGTAGACGGAGTACAGATTATTCTCGCAGACGAAGATCGCGGGAAGCTGGTGAAGGACGGCGAAATTTGCGCTTTCGTGAAACACGCCCTCTTCGATCGAAGCGTCCCCGAAAAATGCGACAGTGACGGTGTCCTTCTTCATCCGCTTGTCGGCGAGCGCACTTCCGACAGCAACCGGGATCGAACTCGAGACAATGGGGATGCTCGCCATCATCCCCTTGTCGCGATCCATGAGATGCATGGAGCCGCCGCGGCCGCCGACACAACCGGCAGCCTTGCCGCAAATCTCGGCAAACATCCGCTTCAGGTCGCCACCTTTGGCGAGATAATGGGAATGGCATCGGTGCGTGCTGTAGACCTTGTCCTCGGTCCTGAGCACCTCACATACACCAACCGCAGCAGCTTCTTGGCCGATCGAAAGATGCACCGGACAACGCATCTCACCTTCGCTGTAATGATCCGCGATCGCCTCTTCAACAAGCCGAATGCGCAGCATTTTTTGATAGATGTCGACAAGCCGATCGTTTGCTAAGGCGATCGCCGGTCTTTCCCGATCGGTGCGCGAAATCGCATTGACAATGCTGTTCACAGCTTTTTTCCCGTGCGTTCAATTAGAGCCCAAGCACTAGCGCATGTCTCCCCGGCCTGTCTACTCGAAATAGGCCGTCGCAAGCGCTAGTTGGGGAGGGTCCATTAATCTCTGTTCTTGCCCGCTGATCTCGAAAGTCTAAGAATCTAACCTGCCCGGCGCGTACATAGGAAAAGTGGATAGTCCCCGCGCCTGCTACGAGAAGCGGCGCACCCGATGATGTTCGTTATGCTGCATTCAGCATGAAACGTGTGTTTAGGCGACCCGTAGGCCTTCTGGATCCCATTGCCTAACTCTTAGTAGTATCACCAATCTAACGAACCAGTGACCGCTTGCGCCTGTTTGGCAAGGCTCGGAATGCTTTGATACCAGATACTCGGGTGTGGCGCACCGAGCCAAACGGCTGCAGCCAAGATGCCCAAGGCAAAGCTTCCTCGAGAGAGCCAGCGGGCACCATACCCCAACAAGCAGGAAACAAGAACAAAGGCTGAAATAACGAGGGGCTTAAATAAGCTCCCCCCGGTCAAGTAAAATAGAGAGACAAAAGTTATAACGGTGGTCCAAATTGACATCATAGACGCACGCACTTCTGGTGCCATTGTTTGTTTACAACTTATTAGCAGGTTATATGAACATCGTCAATTTAATTAACTGTCTCTTACGCTCTATTTCTTGTTCGGGTGCATAACGCGTCTACTTTTTATCCCTCACCTGTCGCAGGAGCGCAACATAGGTCTCAGTCCAGCGTTCTAATGCGTGGGGTAGCGAGAATTGCTCCACGATCCGAACGCGCGTGCGCTGCCGCCGCGCGGCACGTGCCGGTGCATCCTCTCCGGCAAGCGCGGCGATTGCGGCGGCAAGCGCTGTCGGATCGCCCGGCGGCACGATCAGCCCGGTGTCGCCGACGATCGTGCGGGCATCGCCGACATCGGTTGCGACCGCTGGCAGTCCGCACGCCATGCCCTCGGCAATCGCATTGGAGAATCCTTCGCCGAAGGCTGAGCTCGATACAATAAAGTCGGCGGCGTTCAGCAGGCGCGCAACGTCGGCACGGCGCCCGAGCCGCATGACATTGGGCCGCTCCGGAAGCTGCTCCGTGCCGGCGCCAATGAGCAGGGCATGCACCTCCGGCAACTGGTCCATCGCGGCAATGAAGCATGCGTGGTCCTTCATCGCGTCAACGCGCGCGACATGGGCGACGACACAGCCGCCGGCAGGAAGCCCGAGGTCGCGACGCAACACTGAACGCAGCGCCGGTTCGGGGCGGAAAAGCTCAATGTCGATCCCGTTGGGCACGACCTCGGCGCGGCGCGGCCGATAGCCGAGCCGCAGATGCGCTTTCAAACCTGCCGCCGAGTTGGCGGTGATCAAGTCCGGCCAACGCGACAGCAAGGCGCAAACCTTCACCGCCAGCCGCAGCCGCCAGCTGTACCGGCTGAAATCCATGTCCGAGCAACGGATGCTCCAAGCGAGGCGGGTGGATCGGCGCTGGCCGGATAGCACCAATGCAATCAGCGCGGCGAGATCGCCGTGATACATGAAGCCTTGAATGATTTCGGGCTTGTCGCGCGCGATGTGCTGCGCCAGCCTGATAACGCCGCGCAGAACCGCCAGCGCCGAGTTTGACTGAGGCGCGACCACGGTGATTCCGGCGGCGCGAAGCAGTTCGTCGTGCGGCCCGCCATGCAGCAGGCTGATCACCGTGATCTCCTTGGCGAGACGCGGCGTCGCCGTGACAAGGCGCGTCAGCATCGCTTCGGCACCGCCGCCCCACAGATCGGTGATCACGAATACGATTTTGCGCGGACGGAGGGTCATGCCGTCACGTCGTGCAGCACCAACCCAGCTCGCCAAGAGGAGGTCGTGGGCATAGCCAAATAAGATTACTACTAGTCGTTAGGCGATACACATCGCGGGTATCTACGCTTGCGCGGCTTGGAGGCGAAAAACGATTCCGCCGGCTGGACCGTGCCTTCCAAGATAACTGTGAGTCAAATACGAAAAAAGCGACGATAAGGTCGGCTCCGCTGCATCAGTTGTTATCCGCCGCGTGTGCATCTTGCTACATACTACTTAGCCATCATTGGTATCCGCAATTCACGCTATTGCCACATTTGCAGCATCCGCTAAAAAAGAAGCCTGAAGAGGGCTTAGCGGCTTCCCTTCTCACCCGTAGATATTTACCCGCTGTCACGCGTCGATGCGTAAGATGTCATGACTTGTCAGTTTGCGGCTCGCTCCCTCCCTGACCTTCCGGCTTGCCGGCTCTCCTTGCGCCCCAAGAAGAGGCTGACCCCCATCGAGAGAAAAGATCGTAATCCCGAACTTGCCTATTTCATCACGCCGAAGAGCGGTCCCATGCGTCCTCTGCAGACATTACGGGACGCCAGCAGTGCCTTGCTTGACGATATTTCTTCGCAATGCCGGCGCCAACCACACTGGCTGCACGCCGGGCGCCTGGTGCTCGTCGCTTCCGAGACTGGGGCACCTGACGACGTGCAAGCCGCAACCGACGCGTTGCTGAATGCGCTCGTTACCGAAGGATGGATGAGCTACGCGAATGACAGGTCGCGCAAAGCCGAGGGCTGAGGCATCCGCCGCTCAACCGATCATCACGCTTTGTGCATTTCACAACTGATTGGCCGCAACCGGCTCCCAAGACCCAGCGCGATCAGTCCGCTTGGCCGAGCGGCCCGTGCAATAACGTGAATAGGCTCACCGCATAATCCGCATCTGAGCACGATTGCCGGCGTTGTCGGGGGCTTTGCACTATGCATAGGTTGCGCAGGTTGCATAAGTTGCGCAAAACATCCGTAACACGCCAATATTCGCCGACACAGCGAGATCAATGACCGCCTACGATCGCCCAATCCCAATATGTGAGCACGCGCCGACATCCGGGAATTACCACGATATCCCATTCGACGCGCACGATTCCCGATACGCGGAAGCTCTCATGGACGCCCGCGATCACGGCCTCGCCGGCGAGAACTATTACGCCCGCACCGATGGGCAAAATGCGCCCTATCGTCGGGCCATATCCGGCGCCGTGCACACACTGTGGTGCCGGCGATCGATCGTGGCGATGCTGCTCGAGGTCAACAAACGGCTCGCGGGATACGGCGCGGAGGTTTACCTGTGGGACGCCTATCGGCCGGTCGCTTGCCAGCAAGCGCTGTGGGATTTTTTCTGGACGCGATTCCGCTGCTTGATGCCGCAGGCAGACGACGCGATGCTTGCTGAGCACGTGCGCCGCTATGTATCCGACCCGCGGCGGTTCGATCCGGACGACCCGCGCACTTGGCCCGCGCACGCAACAGGAGCGGCGATCGACCTGACACTCCGCGACAAGACAACCCACGCGCTGCTCGATATGGGAACGCACTTCGACGACATGTCGGCGACGAGCCATAGCGATTATTTCGAGCGGCTCCTGCACGATGGCCGGATTGCTCCGGACGATCATCGCCTGCGCAACCGGCGCCTCTTGCATTGGTGCATGCAGGAGCAGGGATTCATCAATTACAGCTACGAATGCTGGCACTTCGATTATGGCGACCAGATGTATGTCATGATGCGCAACTATCGTGCCCGGGATTTTCGGCGCCCGGCCTGGTACGGTTACATTTCCGCTCCGAGCCGGTCATAGGGATCGGACGGTGTGACTCTAACAGTGTGAAAGCCTGGAAGACCTTCATCTGAGTCATCGACGGCAGCGTTTTACCTGCTGCTGTAGAGCACGTTGGAATCAAGGCACGGGCTACTCTCGAACAGGGCGAGTGCTTTCCCAAGCAACCGCATTTGGCAGCACAGCTGTCACCAACAACTTGGTGAGCTCAGTATGACAAAACTGATCGAAGACTATGGAATGATCGGCGACGGCGAAACGGCAGCGCTGGTGCAGCGCAATGGCTCCATCGACTGGCTGTGCTGGCCGCGTTTCGATTCGGATGCCTGCTTCGCAGCGCTCCTCGGCACCGAGGAGCATGGCTATTGGAAGATCGCTCCCGCCGGTGCCTACGAGTCCGAACGCCGTTATCAGCCCGATACGCTGATCCTCGAGACCGACCACAAGACCGGCAATGGCACCGCGCGGGTTGTCGACTTCATGCCGATCCGCGAGAACCGCTCGGTCCTCATTCGCATCGTGACCGGCCTGAAGGGCAAAGTCTCGCTGCGCAATGCGTTGAATCTGAAATTCAATTACGGGAAGATGCTGCCCTGGCTCGAGGTCGAAGGCGCCACGGCTTTCGCGCATGCCGGACCTGATATTGTTCGTCTGCAGTCTCCGGTCGAGCTCAGCCGCGAAGGGTCGGTGATCATCGCCGATTTCACCGTCAATGAAGGCGAGGAGTTGGTGTTCGTTCTCGCCTATGGCGATTACATCTGTCCGCCGCCCGGTCACATCGATCCGCATGAGGCGCTGCACAAGACGCAACACTACTGGCGTGACTGGATCGGCCGCTTCACCAAACGGACCGATTGGCCCGACGCGGTGCGGCGCTCGCTCATCACCCTCAAGGCGATGATCTACCGACCCTCGGGCGGCATCGTCGCGGCGCCGACGACCTCGCTTCCCGAGGCGGCAGGCGGCGACATGAACTGGGATTACCGGTTCTCCTGGGTGCGCGACGCGACCTTCACCCTCGCGGCGCTGATCAATGCCGGCTATCACGAGGAGGCAATTGCCTGGCGCGACTGGCTGTTGCGGGCGGTGGCCGGCGATCCTGAGAACATGCGCATCATGTATCGCATCGATGGCTCGCGGCGACTCGAGGAATGGATCGCGCCCTGGCTGCCCGGCTTTCGCTGGGCGACGCCGGTCCGCATCGGCAACGCCGCCGCGGTCCAACTGCAGCTCGACGTCTATGGCGAGTTGATCGACGCCGTCCACCTCGCGGCGAAAGCCGGAATCGGCGATCCCTCGGAGCATGGGCTCAGCGTGCAGGACGCCATCGTCCGTCACGTGGAATCCGTCTGGCGGATGCCGGACCAAGGCCTGTGGGAGGCCCGAGGCGAGCCGCGCCATCACGTCTATTCGAAGGCCTCCGCCTGGGTCGTGATGGACCGTTATGTGAGCGGCCCCCTCACCGCAGCACGGCTCGACAAAGCGGAGTTGGCGCGGCTCGGCGCGTTGCGCGACACCATGCACGAGGAGATTTGTCGCGAGGGCTACGACCAGGGCTTGGGGACCTTCGTCAACTATTATGGATGCCAGGAACTGGACGCCAGCCTGCTGCTGCTGCCGATTATCGGCTTTCTTCCCGCGAACGACGAGCGCATGGCCGGCACGATCGCCGCCATCGAACGCGATCTCGTGGAAGACGGCTTGGTGCGGCGCTGGCGGCCCGACGGTGGGACGCCGGAAGCCACCTTCCTCGCCTGCACCTGCTGGCTCGCGGAATGCCAGGCGATGCAGGGCCGGCACGAGGCGGCGCGCAAAACATTCGAGCGGCTGCTCGCGGTGCAGAACGATCTCGGCCTGCTCGCCGAGGAATACGATACGCGATCCAAATGCCAGGCGGGGAATTTCCCGCAAGCGCTCAGCCATCTCGCGCTGGTGCAGACGGCGCTCTCGCTCTGCGGCCCGGTGATGACGCGCGGCAGCGCGTGATCGCTTCTCTCGATATTATAGTAAACGCATCGTAAGCTTTCATGCTCGCGACGCGATCACGCCCCGATTTCGCCGCAGATCTGCAATATTATACAAACTCTTCTTACAGCGGGGGTTTTCGTTTTTCGAGGTCAACCGATTCATGGCCGGGGGGCGGTATCATGATGCATCAGCAAATAGAAAGGCTCGTGCTTGACGTCGTTTTGAGTAACGCCGGTGAAGAAGTCGTTCGCGACTTGAATTCAGGCGTTGCTGTTCTTGAAGTCGATCACCTGACGATGACTTATATTGTTCTCGCACTCGAGAACCGGCTCGGCGTTGAACTGCCTTCGCATTTGGAAGACGCGCGAACGGTTGCCGACCTGGTCGTCGGCGTTCTCGATGCGCTGCGCGCAAAATCTGAAATAATGAAGTGCCAGGTCGCGCTCGACTGTGGACTGACTCCCGTGCGGACAGCCCGGCCAAGTTCGAGCGGCTATTCCAGCGCCCGAAGCATGCGGGCCTTGAGTCCGTCACGGCCTCGACGCAAGAAACCGATCCATCGAGGCACACGCGTCCAATAGAGGCAGCCCTGCTGCTTTTAGCTCGAAGCGTTCAGCGTCGACGAAGGTCGCCGCGCTCCTCTTTAGGCAAGCGGCAAGGTACGGTTGCGGCACGCCGAATGAACAGAATACCGGTGGCGCTGATGGGCAATCAGCACCACCGGCACGACGCGTGAGCCATGGCACCTCTTCGTGCAGCACCTCGGGTCGCCGCGGGGCGCGAGGACCGGGGAAGGCTCCGCCTCCCAGCGACGCAAGCGTGTCGCCAGTGAGGGGCATTTGCCATTGCGCTTCGCCCGCAACCTCCTTGACCTATCGCAATAAGCGGCCGTCGCACCGGGCTACAGTTCACGTTGCCCGCAAGCCGCTGCTGCTGGCTCAACCGCGCCGGCGGAGGACTTGGCGCGGGCGCTTGCGCCAGGGGATTCCGATGGCCAGCCAAAGCGTCCAGAACACCACCTGGGACGAGCTAGAGGTCGGTGCGTCAGCCAGCCTCGAGCGCATCTGTACCCCCCAGGATCTCATCCTGTTTGCTCATGTCTCCGGCAACCGTAACCCGTTGATGCTTCCCGGTGAAAGCGTCACGGCTGCGGAAAGCGATCCGATCGCACCCTCGCTGTGGGTGGGCTCTCTTGTATCGGCGGTGATGGGCAATGTGCTGCCCGGACCCGGCACGCTCTATCGGGGCCAAAGCTTTCGCTTCCATCGGCGGGTGCGGCCCGGCGACCGGCTGAAAATCGAAGCCCGCTGCATCGAAAAGCGCGAAAAGCCCATCGCCTTGTTCGAGACCCGGGTGCTTAATCTCGACGGCTCGCTGGTGGTCGACGGCATCGCCGAACTCGAAGTCCCGACCAAACGCATCGTGGTTGAGCCGCACGAGCTGCCGGGGTTGATTCTCGATCTGCAGGACCATTTCGCTCGCCTCGTCGCCGCCGCGAAAACGCTGCCGCCGCTGCCGACCGCGGTGGTTTGCCCGGATGACCGCCATGCGCTGGGCGGCACGCTTCTGTCCGCCGCGAAAGGGCTGATCGCGCCGATCCTGATCGGCGATGCCGCGCGGATTCGCGCCGCGGCGCAGGAACTCGGGGCCGACCTGACCCACTTCGAGATCGTCGACATTTCCGATCCGCACGACGCGGCGGCGCGGGCGGTCGCCCTGGTCCTGGCCGGTCAGGCCGCCGCAATCATGAAGGGCAATCTTCATTCGGATGCCCTGCTCGCGGAGGTGGTGAAAAAGGATGGCGGCCTGCGCAGCCATCGCCGCATCAGTCACGTCTTCGCGGTCGACGCGCCGACGATCGATCACCTCCTGTTCATTTCCGACGCCGCCATCAATATCGCGCCCGACCTCGCCACCAAGGTCGACATTGTCCAGAATGCAATCGATCTCGCGCGCGCCTGCGGCATCGCCGAGCCGCGCGTCGGTGTGCTGTCCGCGGTCGAGACAGTGAACCCCCATATTCCGTCCACGCTCGATGCCGCGGCGCTCGCCAAGATGGCCGAGCGCGGCCAGATCAAGGGCGGGATCGTCGATGGCCCGCTCGCAATGGACAACGCCGTCGACATTGCCGCGGCGAAGACCAAGGGGATCGTCTCGCTTGTTGCCGGGCGCGCCGACGTGCTGATCGTGCCCAATCTCGAAGCCGGCAACATGCTGGCGAAGGAGTTCACCTTCGTCGCCAAGGCGGAGGCGGCGGGACTCGTGCTCGGCGCGCGTGCACCGGTGATGCTGACGAGCCGGGCGGACAATGACCGCGCGCGCCTCGGCTCCTGCGCCCTCGCGCAGCTTTATGATTATTGGCGGCGTACCGGACAGTCGGCCGTGCAGACATCGCCGACGCCGGCCGTGCCGCAAGCGGCCGAATGAGGGTGAGCATGGGCGGCCATGTGATCCAGACCTATCGTGGCATTCTTGAGTCGAGGAGAGTGCGCTCATGACGTCGGATCAACGTATCTGGGAGGAACCGCATTTCAGTCCGGACCGCTGGCTTTCGCAGGCCGTTGCCGATGCCAACCTGTCATCACAGCAGGCCGAGCGCATGCTGCTCGCGCTGTCCCGCCACGCCGAACGGCTCGGCCGCGACCATGGCGAGCGCTTCCGCGCGCTGCTCGACCATGCGCGTGCGGTTGGTGCGCGCTTGCTCAAGGCCGACGGCGCGGCGCTCACGCAGAATGCCTTGGCTTATGCCCAGGATACCGTTCAACGCGTGGTGCTGACGCTCGACGTCTTGCGCCGCCGCGGCAATAACGACATCGCGCATGAAACAGCGGGCACGCCGCCCGTGCTCGACTACAAGTTCGAGGTGGTGATCGACGGCGCAACCTTGGCGCGGCCGGTCAATTATATGCTGCTCAAGATCCAGCCGCCGGAAGGGGTGCAGCTCGACGGCGCCAAACAGCCCTACATGATCATCGATCCGCGCGCCGGGCACGGCGCCGGAATCGGCGGCTTCAAGCCGGACAGCCAGGTCGGCGTCGCGCTGCGCGCGGGCCACCCGGTCTATTTCGTGGCCTTCCGCCAGCATCCCGAGCCGGGCCAGACCATCGCCGACATCACGCGGGCCGAATCGGAATTCGTCAAAGAGGTGATCCGGCGCCACCCGCACTCACGGCGCCCGATCGTGGTCGGGAACTGCCAGGGCGGCTGGGCGGCGATGCTGCTCGCGGCGACCAATCCCAGCCTGACCGGGCCGCTGGTGATCAACGGTTCGCCGCTCGCTTACTGGTCCGGCCGGATCGGCGAAAATCCGATGCGCTATTTCGGCGGGCTGTTCGGGGGCGCGGTGCCGGCGCTGCTGATGTGCGACCTCGGCCATGGCGAGCTCGACGGCGCGACGCTCGTCGGCAATTTCGAGCTGCTCGATCCCGGGCGGAATTTCTTCCGCAAGCATTATGACCTGTTCGCCGATGTCGAAGGCCGGCGTGACTCCTTCCTCGCTTTCGAACGCTGGTGGGGCGGCTTCCATTTCCTGTCGGAAGCCGAGATGCGCTGGATTCTCGAGCAGCTTTTCATCGGCAATCGCTTGGCCCGCGGCGAGGCCCGCATCGTGCGCGGCCATCATCTCGACCTGCGGCTCATTCGCTCGCCGATCATCGTGTTCGCGAGCCGCGGCGACAACATCACGCCGCCACAGCAGGCGCTCGACTGGATCGCCGACACCTATGCCGACGAGCATGAGATCCGCGTGCGTGGCCAGCGCGTCATCTATATGGTGCATGAGGAGGTCGGGCATCTCGGCATTTTCGTCTCCTCCTCGGTGGCGAAACGCGAGCACACCGAGGTCGCCAATACGATGGAGACCATCGAGGCGCTCGCTCCCGGCCTTTACGAGATGGTGATCGAGGAGCGCCGCGGTGAAGGCTATGACGCGCACTTCGTCGTCAGCTTTGCCGACCGCAAGATGACCGACCTCCTGGCTTTCGACGGAGACCGCAAGGACGAAGCTGACTTCGCTGCCGTCGCGCGTTTGTCGGAGCTCGGCATCGAGCTTTACGACATACTGGCGCGCCCGCTGGTGCAGTCGCTGGTGCCGGCGCCAACGGCGGCACTGACGCGCGCGCTGCATCCGATGCGGGTCAGCCGGCGCCTGTTCTCCGACCGGAGCCCATGGGCCGGTGCGATCGCAGCAGCGGCGACGCTCGCCGAAGCACATCGCGCCCCCTGCGCTGCCGATAATCCGTTCCTCGCCGCCGAGCGATTATGGGCCGACGCGGTCGAGCAGACGCTCGATCTGTGGCGCGATCTGCGTGACGCCGCCTACGAGTTTGCGTTCCAGGCGATCTGGGGCCTGCCGATCCTGCATTGGATCGGCCGCACCCATGATTTCCGTCGCAGCTTCCGCTCGCACGACGAACTGCGTTACCTGCCGGAGGTCCAGGCGATCCTGTTCAATCTGGAGCGCGGCGGCTTTGCCGAAGCGGTCATCCGCATGCTGATCATCCTCGCCGGCACCCGCCCGGCGGTGCGCCGCGACCGGCTCGTGCGGTCGGCGCGCGTGCTCAGCCATGACGAGCCGTTCGCCTCGCTCGGTCCCGAGACGCGCGCGCGGTTGATCCACGAGCAGACGGTGATCACCACCTTCGAGCGCGAGCGCGCCGTCGAGACGCTGCCGGTGCTGCTGCCGACGCCAGAACTGCGGCAGAAGGCGATCGACACCGTCCAATACATTGCCGGCGCGGTGGAGGAGATGGAGCCCTCCACGATAAAGACCATGCAGCGGTTCCGGCGGGTGCTGGAGCTGCCCTCGCTCGAACTTTATGCCCCGACGAGCGACCCGCTGCAGGCATCGCCTATCAAATCGCCGAGCGCAGCGGCCTAGACCATTTTCATCTTCCACGAAGAGAAATGCGAGAGCAACCCAACCTTCTCCCTCCCCCTGGAACTAGGAGGGTTGGGGTGGGGGTCGCGCGAAATGGACCCCCTCCCGGCGGGCTTTGCCCGCCGACCTCCCTCTTGCAGGGAAAGGTTAATTCCATCACAGCTGAAAGCGCTCCAAGGTCGCCGCGGTGCGCCGCTGTAAGATCGGCGTGCTTACAGAAACATCTCGGAAAAATCGATGGTGGAGCGGCAGCCGACATGCTCGGCGTTTTGCGCGAGCCATTGCTGCGCCGTCACCCGTCCGTCATCGTGCAGACGACAGAGAAGCGCCCAATCCGGATGAAACTGGGTCGAGGAGTCGAGCCGCGCCATCATCGCGTCATCGCCGATCCAATGAATGAACATGCGGCTGTGCTTGTTCTCGTCGAGCTCGCCGTCGTCGATCAGCTTCGTCGCAAATGCCACGGCCCGCATCTCCCGCATCAGCGACGAGTTGAAGCTGATCTCGTTGATCCGCCGCATCACGTCGGCTGCGGTGTGCGGCAGCTCCTCGCGCGTGATCGGTGTGACCTGGACGATGACCACGTCCTTTGAGCCGCCGCGATAGATCAGCGGGTAGATGGCGGGATTGCCGAGATAGCCGCCGTCCCAAAAAAACTCGCCGTCGATCTCCACCGCCTGAAAGTAGGGCGGGAGGCACGCCGAGGCGAGCACGGCATCGACCGTGATCGCGGGCGTTGCAAACACGGCGATCTTGCCGGTGCGGACATTGGTGGCGTTGAGAAAGAGCTGCGTCGATTGTGGCGCGCTGTTCAGCCGCTCGAAATCAACAACCTTCAGGAGCAGGTTCCGCAACGGATTGATATTGAGGGGGTTCAAGACCTGCGGCGGAAGGATATGGGTGACCGCATGGATGACCGCGTGCGAGGGGTGGTATTCCGGCGGCAGGCCCAGTGCCTGCATCCAGCGGTCCCACGGCGACCAGGCAAAGCCGAACAGCCGCTCGATCTGGGCGACCTCGCTCCAGAACTCGTGCAGCTTGTCGCGCGCGGCGGTTACGCCGCCGATCGCCAGCCCGTAGGCGAGCACGACCGCATTCATCGCGCCGGCGCTGGTCGCGCTGATCGCCTCGACCTCGATCCGGCCATCCTCCAGCAGGGCATCGAGCACACCCCACACAAAGGCGCCATGGGCACCGCCGCCTTGCAGCGCGAGATTCACCCGCTTCGGGAAGGATTGGGGAGTTGCATCCACGCCAAGCTTTCCTTACTGCAATTGGTATCCCTGCGCGGCAGGCGGCTGCACAAGGCGTCGCGGCGGATATTGGGCAGGCTTTGTCGTGACTTAGAGCATTTTCCGGCGAAGTGGACGCCGGTTCGCCTTAGAAAATGCGATCACTCAAAAAGAAATAGAGCGAATTCCGATTCCATTAGAACGGAATTCGCTCTAGATCAAATTCCGATCCGCTTCGGCAATTAAGCTTAGACAGACCTTCATCGGAAACACGGCGATGAGAAGCATTTTGGTGTTGACGACCGCAGTCCTGGGATTGCTCGGTGCCGCGACGGCAGCCACGGCGCAAACGCCGGTCGCGGTGGTCGAGGAAGTGAAGGGCAAGCCCGACGGCATCGAATTCATGGACTATGTCACGGCTGGTCAGATTATTAAGCTCGGGCCGACGGATACGATCGTGCTTGGCTACATGACCTCGTGCTGGCGCGAAACGATCACCGGCGGAACCGTGGTGGTCGGCGCCGAGCAGAGCAGCACGCGTCTCAGCCAGGTCGAACGGGTCAAGGTCGATTGCGGCGACGGGCAGGCCGCCGTGAGCGAGCGGGAGGCCCGCGCCAGCGCCGTGACGGTGTTCCGCAGCGTCAAGCCGCCGCAGGACTCTGCGGAATCCGCGAAGTTCACGATTCATGGCTCATCCCCTATTCTCGACGTGGGGCGCGGCGGCCAACTGGTCCTGAAGCGGCTGGACAAGCCGGGAGAGAGCTACGCCGTGAAGCTGCGGCAGCGCTCGCTCATTCGCGGCCGATTTTATGATTTGGCGTCGGCCGGCAAAGAGCTTGCGCCGGGCGGCACTTATGTTGCCGAATTCGGCGGCCGGAGCATCGTCTTCAAGGTCGATCCTGCCGCCAAGCCCGGACAAACGCCCGTCATCGGCCGTATCGTTCGCTTCGAATAACATTGGCGAGCGGCCGACCCGAAACGCTGGTCGGGCGGGCACGCTTTCGCGGCGCATTGGTGGCGCTGGCGTTCGCGCTGGTATTCGGGCTGTTGTTTTCGTCGCCGGCATTCGAGCTCTTTCACGGACAGTCGATCGACATTCTCACCGCCCTGCGCTGGCGGGTGATGGGGCCGCGCTTTGATCCGGCCGACGCGCCAGCGGTGGTCATTGCGATCGACGAGGAGAGCTTCAACACCCCGCCCTTCAAAGGCTCGCCGATCCTCACCTGGACGCGCGAGATCGGTCGCGTGATCACCGCCAGCATCGAAGGCGGCGCCAAGGTCGTCGGCTTCGACATCATCTTTCCCAGCCTGATCGAACAATCGGTGATCCCGTTCAAGGACGAGATGCTGGGCACGCGGCTGCGCGGCTTCGATCGCGACTATCTGCGTGCGCTCGCGATCGCGGCGCGCGCCGGCAAACTCGTGCTTGGTGAGTCGTTGCAGGGCGACCATGCGATCCGGCCGTCAGCCGGACAGCGGATCGCCGTCGGTCACCAACGCAATATTCGCGCACTCAATGCATACAGCGATGCCGACTTCGTCTTGCGCCGGCTTCCGCTCAGCTTTTCCCTCGACGGCGCACCGGTGCCATCGATGGCGGTGGAGCTGGCGGCACGCGCGCTCGGCGTTGCGCCTGAATACGCACCGGACGGCAGCATGACGCTCGCCGGATATCGTGTTCCCAGCGCGGTGCCGAACACGCTGACCCTCAATTTCGCGGGTGGCACCGGAGACGTTCTGACTTATTCATTCGCCGATCTGCATGCTTGCGTCGAGAAGGGCGATACCGACTTCTTCCACCGCCATTTCGCCGGCAAGGTGGTGCTGTTCGGCACGCTGCTCGATGTCGAGGACCGCAAGCTCACTTCGAAGCGATTTGCCACCGGATACGAAGGTGCAAGCGGTCCGCGCTGTGCCTTGCCAGCACCGCCGAACACGCGGATCGGCCGCAACTCGATTCCCGGCGTTTACGTTCACGCGACCGGCGTCAACAACCTGCTGCGCCGCGATGCGATCACCGAGCTCGGGCCGTTCAGCCAAAGCACGATCGCTGTCGCATTTGCAGTGATTGCCGCCCTGACGGCACTCGTGCTGGCGCCGGTTACCGCCGCCCTTGCCTTCGTCGTTCTTGTCATCGCGTGGACCGGCATAGCGACGAGCGCATTCGCGCATGCGGTCGCATTGCCCCTCGTCGAACCGGTTACGGCGGGACTTGCCGCGATGATTTCCACGGTCGGCTATCGCTTCATCGTCGCCGACCGGGAGGAGCGCTTTCTGCGCGAGAGCTTCGGGCTCTACCTCGCTCCTCAGGTGATCGAGCGGATGCTGGCGTCGAACAAGCTGCCGGAGCTCGGCGGCGAGATGCGCAATGTCACGGTGTTCTTTTCCGACATTGCCGGCTTTTCCTCGATCGCCGAGACCATGACGCCGCCGACGCTGGTGGCGCTGATGAACGAGTATCTGTCGGCGATGACCGAGATCATCGAGGCGCATGGCGGCTATGTCGACAAATATATCGGCGACTCGGTGGTGGCGATGTTCGGGGCGCCGGTCTACGACCTCAATCACGCGCGCAATGCCGTCGAGGCCGCGCTGAAGTGCCGCGATCGACTCGACGAGATCAACCACAGCCCCGGTCCGTTCCAGGGCCGCAAGCTCAGTCACCGGATCGGATTGAATTCGGGCGAAGCGCTGGTCGGGAATATCGGCTCGCGCCGGCGATTCAATTACACGGTGATGAGCGACGCGGTGAACCTCGCGTCACGGCTCGAAGGCGCCAATAAGTATTTCGGCACTTCGATCATGGCTTCGGAACAGACCGTCCGGCTCGCGGGGCTGGCATTTACCTGGCGCGAGCTTGACGCAATCCGGGTCATCGGCCGCTCCCAACCGGTGCGCGTCTACGAGCCGCTGGCGCTGGCGGGGATGGAGACGGCGGAACAGGCGGCTCACGCCGCCATCTATGCGCAAGCGCTCAAGTGTTGGCGGGCGCGCGATTTCGCCGGCGCCGCCGAGCAATTCGCCCGCATCGCCGATGGCGACCCCCCGGCGGCGCAGTTCCTGGAGCGGGCAAAGACGCTCGCCGCAACGCCGCCCGGCGCCACCTGGGAGCCAGTTCTCAAGCTCGAAGGGAAGTGATGCCAGAGCATTTTCCGGCGAAGTGGATACCGGTTCGCCGCAGAAAATGCGATCACTCAAATAGAAATAGAGCGAATTCCGATTCTGCCTGAACCGAATTCGCTCTAACCTGCGCTCAGGCGCGGCCGAGTAGGCCGGCGGCGAGATCGCGGTTGATCCCGATCAGTGCGGTCAGGCGCTCCGGCCGCGGATCGGCGGCGATCGCCGTCGTCTCGTGGCTCACGAACAGGCCGAGATTGGCGATGGTGTGCCGCACTGCGCAGGGCAGTGGGTGCGCGGCATCACAGATCGAGGCGAGGAAGATACCCCAGCGCTGATGATTATAATGGAGCGCGGCGTCGACTTTGGCGCGGCTCTCCTCCCAGCGCGATTGCACCTCCTGCAGCCGCAGCGCAGCATCCAACAGAAGCGCGGCCTCGGCTTCACGCGGATTTTTTCTGTTGCTCGTCTTGGCCCGACGCGGCTTGACTGCTAAGCGCATGGTCGAACAACTCCGTCTCATAGGCGATGAGCTTCTTGGCCGCCTTGAGCGCCTTGTACATCTCGCCTGACAGAATGTGATTGTTGATCGCCTCGATATACGGCCAAGTGCTGGGCGCCGCCTGCACGATGTCCTTCACCAGCGTGAAGTAGATTTCGTGATAGGCGCGGCTTTCCTTCGAGGTGTACATCAGCTGCACGGCGAGATAGATCCGCTTCGCCGGCGTGTTCGCACGCTCAGGTGTGTATATATCCTTCTCGCGCAGGATCGGCACGTCGCCTTCGATCAGCAGGCGCGCCCGCTGGTCCGTGTTGGAGACGACGCAGTCCCCAAGGATGATCCGTTCACCGGGCTTGAGCTCGACTTTCAGCGCCATGGGATGATTGTCCGGTTCTACATGGAGCCAATCGTGTCATGATTATGCTTAATGCGTAGTTAACGCGGCACCGAGCCAACCCACCGCTGGCGTGCTGAGGCCTGCGACAAAAGCGCCGCCCGCCGCCCCTGCCCCGGCGGCTTCAATGCCAAGGTCATCGAGCCGAACCTAGCGCATTTTCCGGCGAAGCCTGCCCCCGGACTTGGATACCGGCGGTGGACGC
>CAZTTL010000034.1:0-17937 GCA_964616635.1 uncultured Rhodoplanes sp.
GTTTTGGAGCTCCTGGGAGACTTCGACGATGCGATCGAACTCGTCGGAATCGATGCGGCCACGGCGGATGCGCTCCGATGGAATATAGGATTGCTCGGCGATGATGCGGGTGGCGAGCTGCTCCGCCGACATTTCCAGCGAGAAGAAGCCGACGATCCCGCCATTCTCCGAGACGATGCGACCGTCCGGGCGCACGCCGCCCTCCCAGGCGCGGGCGATATTGTAGGCGATATTGGTGGCGAGCGCGGTCTTGCCCATGCCGGGGCGGCCGGCAATGATCACGAGGTCGGAGGTCTGCAGCCCGCCCATCATGCGGTCGAGGTCTTTCAGGCCGGTCGCGAGCCCCGACAGCCGCCCGTCGCGCTGATAGGCATTCGCTGCCATGTCAACGGCGGTGGTGAGCGCCCGCGCGAAGCGCTGAAAGCCGCCGTCGTAACGTCCGGTCTCGGCAAGCTCGTAGAGGCTGCGCTCGGCCACCTCGATCTGGTCGCGCGGGGCGGCATCGACCGGTGCATCATAAGCCGCGTTCACCATCTCCTCGCCGATGCCGATCAGGGCGCGGCGCAGGGCGAGATCGTAGATCGTGCGCCCGTAATCTTCGGCATTGATGACGGTGGTGGCCTCGGCGGCGAGGCGGGCGAGGTATTGGCTGGCGGTCAGGCCGGCGACATCGAGATCGGCCGGCAGGAAGGTCTTCAGCGTGATCGGGGTCGCCACCTTGCCGGCACGCACGAGCCCGCCCGCAAGCTCATAGATCCGCTGATGGATCGGCTCGAAGAAATGCCCGGGATTGAGGAAATCGGAGACCCGGTAGAACGCCTCGTTGTTGATGAGAATGGCGCCAAGCAAGGCCTGCTCGACCTCGATGTTATGCGGCGCCGTGCGGTATGCCGGTGCGGGGTCCGCGGCCAGCTTGCGCGCAAGTGATTCCACGGCCATGGGCGTGCCTCTGGTTTTGAACTTCTTTTTGAGACGCGGTACTGCTGCGGACGCTACACACGCCGCTCGCGGCTCAGCGCGAACGGCTCTGGCTTCGCGCGGGTCCTTGCCGACACGGATGGAAAAACTATCCGTGCAAGGCCCGCAAGCGCGGGCCGGCCCGCGGAGTAAGGATACCGGGCAACGTCCCCCTCCCGCGTCTGGAAATACTCCAGTGCGCGGTCGCAGGCGACTCGCTGCACCCAGTTTCCCCACAGATCACCGCGGAAAAAATTGTTCGCATCGTGATTGCGTGAAAGAGATTGACGGATGCGGCCCGGTCGTGCAGCGGCGCGGAAAACGGGACGGCAGCGCCCTAAGCCGTTGCGCGGGCCTGACATGGTTGCCCATCACGCCTCCTGCCCTATGTTTAGCCGGGCAATAAGAGGCGTAACGGCATGCATACCCACTCGATCGAACGCTGGCAGCACGAGCATGTGTTTCTCGGACCCGAGCACGCGCAGCGCGAGCGCCGCACCTGGCTGGTGGTTGTCCTCACGACAGTGATGATGGTGGTTGAGATTGTCGGCGGTACGATCTTCGGGTCGATGGCGGTGGTCGCCGACGGCTGGCACATGTCGACGCATGCGGCCGCGCTCGCAATCGCTGCGCTCGCCTATCTCTTTGCCCGCCGCCATGCGCGTGATGCGCGCTTTTCCTTCGGCACCGGCAAGGTGGGCGAGCTCGCGGGGTTTGCGAGCGCGGTGGCGCTGGGGCTGGTGGCGCTGATGATCGGCTATGAGAGCGTCGTCCGCTTCGTCAACCCGGTCACGATCGACTACAACGAGGCCTTGCTGATCGCCGTCATCGGCCTCGCGGTCAATCTGGTCAGCGCTTGGCTGCTCGGCGGGGCGGGCCACGACCATGGCCATGCCGGGGAGGGTCATCGCCATGCCGGCGAGCACAGCCACATCCACGGCGGCCACGGCGATGACCCCGCTGCCGATGAGGCCCATGGCCACCACGATCACGATCATCATCACCGCGACCACAATTTCCGCGCGGCCTATGTCCATGTGCTCACCGATGCGCTCACTTCGGTGATGGCGATCGTCGGCCTCATCGCCGCTCGCTTTTTCGACTGGGTGTGGATCGACCCCGCGGTGGGCCTGATCGGCAGCGGGGTCATCGCGGTCTGGGCGGTCGGACTGATGCGCTCATCGGGGGCGGTGCTGCTCGACCTTACACCGGCTTCGGCGGTTGCTGAGCGCGTTCGCGCCCGGCTGGAGGTCGATGGCGACCGCTTGTCGGACCTGCATCTGTGGCGGGTCGGACCCGGCCATATGGCGGTGGTGGCCTCGGTGGTGTCCGACCGGCCGCAGCCCCCCGCCGCCTACAAGGCGCGGCTGAGAGACGTAGCCTGCATCTCCCACATGACTGTCGAGGTTCATGCCTGCCCGGACCACGCCGCCGCTGCGTGCTGAGGGGCGCCGAGGGCGGAAGCGGTGTCAGGCGAGCGCTTGTCGCACGGCTGTCCGATTCAGCTCAGTTCACCTCTCCCCGGCGGGGAGAGGTGAATGTGAGGAAGCGATTCCCTGTCCGTTCTGCCAAGCCAACGTGAATACCCTCTGGTGCCGGGGCGAGAGGCCAAGATAGGGGAGCCGACGAAAGCGCAACCAAATTCAGGCCGTTCTCACGTGGCGGCCTTTTTCGTCGACCACGCGCTCGCCGTCCTCCTTGAAGAATTCACCCTGCTGCGGCGGCAGGATGTCGAGCACGAGGTCCGACGGCCGGCACAGGCGCACGCCTTGGGGCGTCACCACGATCGGCCGGTTGATCAGGATCGGGTGGGTGATCATCGCGTCGAGCAGCGCGTCATCGCTGAGCGCCGGATCGCCGAGCCCGAGCTCGGCATAAGGGGTGCCTTTCTCGCGCAAGAGCTGGCGCGGCGTCAGCCCGGCACGCGCGATGAGCTGCTTCAGCAGGGTCCGGGTCGGTGGGCATTTCAGATATTCGATGATATGCGGCTCGATTCCGGCATTGCGGATGAGGCCCAGCACGTTACGCGAGGTGCCGCATTTCGGGTTGTGGTAGATGATGACGTCCATGGTGCTGCCGCTCCGCCTGAGATGGGTGGCCGACATATAGGATGCGGGCGCGGCGGCTGCCTACTCCCGTCCGACCTTACTCTCCGGCGAGCCGTAGCGGCTGGCTCTGTCCCGTCTCCACGAGCCGCAGGCGCTGCTCCTCGCGCGCGATGTAGCTGCGGGTGATCGGGACGACGCCATGGCGCTTGGCCAGTTGGATCTGAAAGACCATCAGGTTTTGGTCGCGGAATGCCATTTCGGCGGCAGCGAGATAGAACTCCCACATCCGCACGAACCGCGGATCATAGAGTCGCTCGACCTCCTGACGATGCGCGAGGAAGCGTTCACGCCAAGCTTTCAGCGTTTCGGCATAATGCAGCCGGAGAGTTTCGATGTCCGTCACCAGAAGGCCTGCGCGCTCGATCGCTGGCAGAACTTCCGACAGCGAGGGAATGTAGCCGCCGGGGAAGATATAGCGGGCGATCCACGGATTGGTGTAGCAAGGCCGGTCCGAGCGGCCGATCGAGTGCAGCAGGGCCACACCGTCGTCCGTCAGGGCCCGCGCGATGGTGCGGAAATAGGCATCGTAGAAGCGCACGCCGACATGCTCGAACATGCCCACCGAGACGATGCGGTCATAGCACTCGCTGACGTCGCGGTAATCCTGCAGGCGGAACTGGGCGATGCTGCCGAGGTTCTTTTCGCTCGACCGGCTGGTCGCGACCTCGAGCTGCTCCTGCGAGAGGGTGATGCCGGTGACCTGCGCTCCGCAGGTTTCCGCGAGATAGAGTGCCAGGCCGCCCCAGCCGGAGCCGATATCGAGGACGCGCTGGCCGCGCTGCATCAGAAGTTTCGCGGCGATGTAGCGCTTCTTGGCCAGTTGCGCGTCGTCGAGCGACTGCTCCGGAAACTCGAAATATGCGCAGCTATATTGCCGGTCGGAGTCGAGAAAGAGCGAATACAGACGGGCGTCGAGATCATAATGATGCGCAACATTGCGCCGGGCTCTGCTGCGCCAGTTCCACTGCTGAACCGTGCGCAAGGCCCACCGCAGCATTGTTAGCGGCCGCGTCCAGTGCACGGGATAACCATCGCGGGTCGTTTCAAACACCAGCTTGAAGAAATCCGCGATCGTTCCCCGCTCGACGACGAAGGTGCCGTCCATATAGGCTTCACCGAGCCGCAGCTCAGGGTCGAGCAATACGGCGCACTGCGCCGCTCGGGTCGTGAAGCGCACGGCGACCGGTTCACCGGTCCCGTCGCCGAAAGTCTGGACGGCGCCTGACGCCGTCCTCACCTGCAATGAACCGCGGCGGACGATCGACGAAAATGCAAGTCGCAATAATCGATCCATGACGAACCCCAACCATGCAGGGTTTTCACCTCGGCGCCGGCTGCCGATATGCTGCGGAAGCCAGGAGTTCACCGCTCGCGCCGTTGACTAGACTAAAACAACTAGGGCGCGATACGCAATGTGGCCGGATCAAGGCGAGATCCAGTCGCACGGTTAAGCCCTGGCGCTCCATGCGATGGATCCGGGGAGGCCGCCGGCCGCGATCGGCTATTCCCCCGTCACCACTTTCAAGTTGGGCCTGCTGACCGATGTCATTTTCCGTGCAGCGGGCGAATACATGTAGTCTCTGGTGATCGGGACTGTGGCCAGCGATTTTGCGAGTTGAATCTGGAAGACGACCAAGCCGTAATAGCGGAACGAGGCTTCGAAGCCAGACAGGTAGAACTCCCACATCCGCAGGAATTTTTCGTCGGTATACTCCAAGACCTTCTGCCGATTGGCGAGGAAGCGGTCGCGCCAATCGCGCAGCGTCTTGGCATAATGCAAGCGCAGGACTTCCATGTCCGTCATGATAAACCCGGACTGCTCGATGACCGACGCGATCTCCGAAAGGGCAGGGGCATGTCCTCCCGGGAAAATATATTTTGAGACCCACGCATTCGTCAGTGCTGGGCAATCGTAACGACCGACGGTGTGCAACAGCATGACGCCGTCATTTTCGAGGAGATCGAAGCACTTGCGGAAGAAGGCCCGATAGTATTTCGTGCCGACATGTTCGAACATGCCGACCGAGACGATACGGTCGTACCGCTCGTTAACGTCCCGGTAGTCCTGCAGGCGAAAATCCACGCGGTCAGCGAGGCCTTCCTCACTCGTGCGGACACGGGCGACGGCGAGTTGCTCCCTGGAAAGCGTGACCCCCGTTACCCGCGCCCCGCTGCTTCGCGCGAGATAGAGCCCGAGCCCACCCCATCCGGAACCGATGTCGAGAATGCGCTGACCGGGCTTCAGCAGTAATTTCGCGGCGATGTGCCGCTTTTTGGCGCTTTGGGCCTGATCGAGGGAATAATCGTCTTTCTCATAGTAGGCGCATGAATATTGCAGATCCGGGTCCAGGAATAACCGGTAAATACGCAGGTCGACGTCGTAATGCGCCGCGGCGTTTCTTCGCGATACGGATCGGATGTTCCATTGAAAAAGCGCCTGCTTGAGCTTTCGCCATAGGACCAATGCTCGAGCGAGCGGCATGGCGCGCTGCAGGTCCATATTCTGCAGCATGACATGCAGAAATTCTAAGATCGTCCCCCGCTCGACGACGAAAGTGCCGTCCATATAGGCTTCGCCCAACCGCAGTTCGGGGTCGAGCAGGATGCCGCGCTGTGCGGCGCGGGTTGTGAAACGAACCTCGACGGGCTCACCGGTTCCATCGCCGAAGTTGTATTTAGCGCCTGACGCCGTCGTTATCTGCAATGAACCACGGCGGACAATCGACGACAACGCGAGTCTCAATAATCGATCCATGACGAACCCCAACAACGCAGGGTTTTCTCAACGGCCCACACCAAGCAGGCTCGCTGCCGTTCCGCCGCGCGAAGCCGGGAAATCGATCCAGACAGTCACTGCAACGGCCGCTGACTAGATTAAAACAACTAGGCCCTGATGACAATGTGGCCGGATCAAGGCGCCGCGGTCCGTGACGCGGTTTGCGTTTGAGAAAGACGGCGAATTAGATATGACGGTTTCGGCAAGGGGCGAGGCGTGGCGTTGTGTAAGGCGGTGCGGGGGCTGGCCGTGCATAGGAGAGGGAAGAGCGACGTGAGACATTATGCGCTGACGATGCTGAGCGCGGCGATGATCCTGCTGGCAGCGGGGGCGGGTGAGGTTCGTGCGCAACTCGATCTCAACGCGGGAAAATCGGGCGCGCAGATGTTCGCCAGCAATTGCGCCACCTGCCATCACTCGCCGGCGGGACTGGCGCGCGGCCGGAGCCCACGGAGCGTCGCGCGCTTTCTGCTCGAGCATTACACGGCACGGCCGGAAAATGCCGGCGTGATCGCCAGCTACCTCGTTTCGGTGCGCGGCACCGCGCCGCCGGCGCGCGTATCCAGCCAAGGGGGGGCAGCACCCGCGGTCCGCCAGCGGCCGCTCGAAAAGATCAATGCCGCCACGGTCGAGCGCCTGAAATTGTTTGCCTCTGCTGCCGATGCAGCGGTCCCCTCCGATCCCAATGCGCCGCCGCGTGGCGTCGAGCGGCTCGAGGGTTATGCCGCGACCGGTACGGCTCCCGGCGCGCTGCGCCAGACGGCAATCACGGCAGCGTTGCGCGAAGCGCGGGCCAAGTCGCCGGCACAGAGCGCGTTGCCCGGAGCGGTGGTCACGCCGCCAAGCAGCGGGAGAGCCGCGGAGGGCACCACCGCAGCGGTCGGATCACCTGCCCCTACCGAGGGTGCCGCGGTGCTGCAACTGCGTGGGCCGCCTGCGACTGGCGCAAGGCCGACACTCCAATCCAACGACGACCAGTTCTAGAGCATTTTCCGGCGAAGTGGACGCCGGTTCGCCGCAGAAAATGCGACCACTCAAAGAGAAATAGAGCGAAATCCGATTCCGTTAGGTCGGATTTCGCTCTAGAACGCGTTCCAGCGCGTTCGAAATCGCTGCTACGGCTCGCATCGCCTGCAGCGATGCCCCCGCTCCATTCCGGTTCAAGTCCGAGACCATCGTCCGCAGAAAACGCGCAGGCCGCGCGTCTTCCGCCATCGACGCGGTGCGCCTTGCATTGGCAATCCGGTCCCTTGCCTGAGGGACAGTATTGCGTGAACAAGACGTAAAGGTCTCGCCGTAAAATCTATGATTAGTCATTAGTTTACCGGAATAAATAAACCGGTTCTTTATTGTGTTGTTTAAATGGATTTTAGAGCGTTTGACGTAGAAATTTCATCAGAGCGGGGAAACAGGGCCTCGCTGACAACAACGCTACAAAGCTAGAGGCGTCATCATGAAGGCAGTTGTGAAGCCGGCGGAGCCGGCCGAGCGCGATATGCGTTTCCAGCATATCCGGCCACTCTACCTGGAATCTCTGACCCTTGTCGAACGGCTGCATCGCCGCCTTCTTGACGTGATCAAGGACGAATTCGATCGCAAGGGGCGCGCCGACATCAATTCGGTGCAGGCTCTGCTGCTTTACAATATCGGCGACAAGGAGCTGACCGCGGGCGAGCTGCGCACGCGCGGCTACTATCTCGGCTCCAACGTCTCCTACAATCTGAAGAAGCTGGTCGAGATGGGCTTTCTCGACCATCAACGCTCGCGGGTCGATCGCCGCTCGGTCCGCATCAGGCTGACGGAGAAGGGCCGCGCGGTCCGCGATATCATTGAGGCGCTGTACCAGAAGCACGTGCGCACGGTGGAGCAGGTCGGCGGGATCAATGCCGACGAATTCGCAACCCTCAACAAGGCGCTGCACCGGCTGGAGCGGTTCTGGACCGACCAGATCCTCTATCGGCTCTGATCGAATCACGTCTTCGCTGTGAAAATAAAGATAGGAGTGAGTCCCGCGTGCGGGGCCCGCTCCTATTGATCTTCTTGGACCAAGGTCCGGGCAGGCGGATATCGCCGCCGCCGGCGCCGGTCGCGTTTCGGGTCGCGTCCTGACATAAAATCGCCCATTGCCGTCCTTAATCATCGAGCCAGTACGCTTCGCGGCACCGTGGGGCTCGGAGTGGGTCTGAATGCAGCGTGCGCCGGCGCGTTGCGGGGAACGCCGGCATAAGCACAGCGTAATTCTGAATGTTGCGCGGATCGCCTCCGCGCAAAAGTGATTCGATGGGAATGCCATGACGCGGCAAACGGACCGACTGAACGAGCAGTTATCGCGGCGGCGATTCATGCGCAGCCTCGTTGCCGGTGGAGCGGCGGGCGTCGCGCTCGTGCGGTCTGCGGCAGCCCAGGACGTCGTGCTCGACACCCTGATGGAGCAGCTTCAGGGCAGGAACTTCGGTCAGGGCTTCGATTCCGCTTCGCGCACCATCCTGATGCCGACGGCGACACTGCCGACGCTCGGCCCCTCGACAGCGCAGACGACGGAAGCGGCGATCGCGCGGTATGAGAGCATTGTCGCCCGCGGCGGCTGGCCCGCAGTCCCCTCCGGCAAGATCCTGCGGCTTGGCAACCGCCACCCTTATGTTCCCATCCTGCGCCGGCGGCTGGCGATTTCCGGTGACCTCGACCCCAATGCGGGGGGAGGGGAGGTCTATGACTCCTATGTCGAGGCCGCGATCCGCCGGTTTCAGGCCCGCCACGGCCTCACCGTCGACGGCGTTGCGCGTGAGCAGACCATTCACGCCATCAATGTGCCCGCCACGGTCCGGCTGGCTCAGCTCCGCACCAATGTGGTGCGCCTGCGCACGCTGTCCGGCAATCTCGGGCCGCGCTTCGTCGTCTGCAATATTCCGGCGGCAGAGCTCGAGGCGATCGAAAACGACGTCGTGGTGTCCCGCCATGTTGCCGTGGTTGGCAAGCCGGACCGGCCGTCCCCCGACATCCAGAGCAAAATTGTCGAGATCAACTTCAATCCGTACTGGACAGTGCCGGCTTCGATCGTGCGCAAGGACCTGATCCCGCGCATGCAGACCGAGCCGGACTATCTGACCAGGAACCATATCCGCATCTTCGACGGGCACGGCGACGAGCTACAGCCGCAGCAGATCAACTGGTTCTCCAATGAGGCGACCAATTACCGCTTCAAGCAGGACCCCGGCGAGCTCAACTCGCTGGGTTCGATCCGCATCAACTTTCCCAGCAAAGACGGCGTCTATATGCATGACACGCCGTCAAAAAACCTGTTCGGCGAGGACTTCCGCTTCCACTCCTCCGGCTGCGTGCGGGTGCAGAATATCCGCGAGCTGGTGAACTGGCTGCTCGCCGATACGCCGGGCTGGTCGCGCGTCGAAATCGACGCCGTCATCAAGTCGGGCGCACGCGAGGATGTGCGGCTCGCTCACCCGGTACCGCTGTACTGGGTCTACATCACCGCCTGGGCGACCTCCGATGGCGTCGTGCAGTTCCGCGACGACATCTACGGCCGCGATGGCCTCGCGGGCAGCGTCAATATCAATCGAGGATAGCTGCGTTCAGCGCCAACGGGCCCTTCAGTTTTCCCGATCTCTTGCCGGCACGCGCCGGGCTGCTCGATCAGCCGGCGCGCAGTGGGCGCTTTGTTGGCAAGGCTCGCCTGCGCGCTGTCTCTGCGCCGAAGCCCTCCGACGATGGCTGGCGCTGCCAGTGGGATGGCATTTTTGGGCAAACACACAATATCTTGGGGGTCCAGCCGCAATTGATTGGCGTTGCCCCCGCAATGTGCTAAGCGCGGCCATCCCCGAGCGCCGCGGAGATGCAGGAGTCCGTCATGCCTCAGAGAGAAGCCTCCGCGCGAGCAAGCGCTGAGAATACGCTGTTCAGCCTTTCGTTGGCCGAATCGGATCCGGAGATCGCCGAGGCAATCCGCGGTGAGCTCGCCCGCCAGCGCGACGAAATCGAGCTGATCGCCTCGGAAAACATCGTCAGTCGTGCCGTGCTGGAAGCGCAAGGCTCGGTGCTGACCAACAAGTATGCCGAAGGCCTGCCGGGCAAGCGCTATTACGGTGGCTGCCAGTGGGTCGATGTTGCTGAAACGCTGGCGATCGAGCGGGTCACCAAGCTTTTCTTGTGCAAATACGCCAATGTGCAGCCGCATTCCGGCGCCTCGGCCAATGCCGCGGTGTTCATGGCGCTGATGCAGCCGGGCGACACCTTCATGGGGCTGAACCTCGCCGCCGGCGGCCATCTCACCCACGGCTCGCCGGTCAACATGTCGGGCAAGTGGTTCAAGGTGGTGCCCTACGGGGTGCGCCGCGACGACCACCGCATTGACATGGACGAGGTGCGAAAACTGGCCCGCGAGCATCACCCCAAGGTGATCGTCGCCGGCGGCTCGGCCTATCCGCGCATCATCGACTTTCCCGCCTTCCGTGCGATCGCCGACGAGGTCGGGGCCTACCTGATGGTGGACATGGCGCATTTCGCCGGCCTCGTCGCCGGCGGCGTGCATCCGAGCCCGTTCCCGCATGCCCATGTTGTCACGACGACCACCCACAAAACGCTGCGCGGGCCGCGCGGCGGCGTCATCCTGTCCGACGACGAGGCGATCGCGAAGAAGCTGAACTCGGCGGTCTTTCCGGGCCTGCAGGGCGGCCCTTTGATGCATGTGATCGCGGCAAAAGCGGTTGCGTTTGGAGAGGCTCTGCGGCCGTCCTTCAAGCTTTACGCGAAGAATGTCGTGGAGAATGCCAAGGCGCTTGCCGCGACCCTCAAGGCGCGTGGGCTCGACATCGTCTCGGGTGGCACTGACACCCATCTGATGCTGGTCGATCTGCGGCCGAAAGGGTTGACCGGCAAGGTTGCCGAATCCGCGCTCGGCCGCGCCCACATCACCTGCAACAAGAACGGCATTCCCTTTGATCCCGAGAAGCCGACCATCACGTCGGGCGTGCGGCTCGGCACGCCGGCCGGTACTACCCGCGGATTCGGGGTCGCCGAATTCCAGCAGGTCGGTGACATGATTTCCGATGTGCTCGACGTGCTGGCGCAGAAGGGCGTCGAGGCAGATTCGCTGATCGAGGCGACGACCCGCGATAAGGTGAAGGGGCTGCTCGACCGCTTTCCAATCTACGACGTGTGAGGGATTTTCGAACTCTGCCGGCCGCGGCCGCTGGGCGGCGCCGGCATGACCGGGACAGGCGGGCAACCGTCGATTAGAGTTACGTTCGCGTTAACGTCAGGACGAGGACATGCGCTGTCCGAGCTGCGGCAGCCTCGATACCCAGGTCAAGGATTCACGTCCGACGGAAGATTCGGCGGCGATCCGGCGCCGCCGGCTGTGCCTGACCTGCGGATTCCGCTTCACCACGTTCGAGCGGGTGCAGCTCCGCGAGCTCATCGTCATCAAGCGCAACGGCCGGCGGGTGCCGTTTGACCGCGACAAGCTCGCCCGCTCGGTCGAGATCGCGCTGCGCAAGCGCAATGTCGACCCCGACCGGGTCGAGCAGACCATCTCCAAGATCGTGCGCGAGCTCGAAAGCATGGGCGAGAACGAGGTCACCACCGAGACCATCGGGGAGACGGTGATGGCGCATCTGCGCGAGCTCGACGACGTAGCCTATGTGCGCTTTGCCTCGGTGTACCGCAATTTCCGCGAAGCCAAGGATTTCGAGCAGGCGCTTGCGGAACTGGCCGGTGATGAGGATCATCCCCGTCCGCTTCCGTTGCGGAAGTAAACGCGCGCTGCTCCCTGCAGGCATTTGATCGCTGGGTATTTTATCGCTCTGCGCATTCCGTGAACCCTGCCTGTTTACCCTGAAAGGGCGACTGATAGATTGATCGCCTCGGGCAGGAGGTCGGCATGGTAGGTTCTCTTTCGAGGGGCAGGCGCTGGCTCGCCGTCGGCCTTTTCTTCCTCGCCGTTGCTCTGACGATGACCGGCCAGGTCACGCCGGCTAAGGCCGACAAGCGCGTTGCGCTGGTAATCGGCAACAGCGCCTATCGCCGCGTCGCGCCGCTCGACAATCCGCGCAATGACGCGCGCCTCATTGCCGATACGCTGCGTTCGCTCGGTTTCGCGCTGGTCGGGGGCGGCCCGGTGCTTGACGTCACCAAGGACGCGATGGACGACGCCGTGCAGAAATTTGGGGAAGAGCTGGTGGGGGCCGATGTCGGCCTGTTCTACTATGCCGGGCACGGTGTGCAGGTGCGTGGCGTCAATTATCTGGTACCAGTCGACGCCAATCCCACCCGCGTGGCCGATGTCGATTTCCAAATGCTCGATGCCAATCTGGTCCTGCGCCAGATGGAGGGCGCCGGCACCCGATTGAACCTCATCATCCTCGATGCCTGCCGCAACAATCCGTTCGGCGGCCGCGGCCTGCGCTCGGCGAGGGCGGGCTTGGCCCAGATGCAGGCGCCCGAGGGAACGCTGATTTCGTTCGCGACCCAGCCAGGCAATGTTGCACTCGACGGGAGGAGCGGAAACAGCCCCTTCAGCCTGGCCTTGGCGCAGACGATCCGCAAGCCGGGGCTCGGCATTTTCGATGCCTTCAACGAGGTCGGGCTCGCGGTCAAGCGCGCGACCGGCGGCGCCCAGCAGCCCTGGGTGTCGTCGTCGCCGATCGCCGGCAACTTCTATTTCGCGCCGGCGTCCTCGCCGGCGGGCGACGCGGCGCCCGCTGCTTCTGCACCGCCGGTTTCGCCACCGTCGCAATCGGCGGGCGGCAATGTCGCAGCCGCCTACTGGCAGGCGCGGCAGGTTGGCACCTGCGGGGCCTATGAAGCGTTCGCACGGGCCTTCAAGGGCACCTATGAGGCGGCGCTGGCCGAGGAGCACCTGCGGGCGAATTGCCGGCCGGGCGCGCCGTCGTCGCAGTCGTCCGAGGTCGCTCCATTACCGGGCGGACCGTCGAGCCCGGTCATGCGGACCTATCGCATCCGCGACGATGTCTCGCAGGGGATCCTCAATATGCGCACGGGGGCGGGAACCAACCACCCGGTCGTTGCCGCGATCCCCGCCGGCGTCGCGGATGTCCGGGTCGGGCGCTGCCGCCCACCTGAGGACGGCGACGGCCCGGACTGGTGCGAGGTGCAATGGCGCGGTTTTTCTGGCTGGGCATCAAGCTGCTGCATGGTCCCGGTCGGGTCCGACATGCCGCGCACCTTCCGCGTGATGGAGAGCGTCTCGGAAGGGGTCCTCAATATGCGTAAAGGTCCCGGAAGCCGCCACCGGCTGGTCGTGGCGATGCCGGCCGGGGCCTCGGGGGTGACGGTCGGCCGCTGTCGCCGGCCCGATGATGGCGGCAACAAGCCTTGGTGCGAGGTGGAATGGCGGGGCTACCGGGGCTGGGCATCCTCGTGCTGCTTGGTCGACGCCCGGACCGGCGCGCGAGCGGGTGAATGACCGCCGGTGCAGACACCGCCGCTGACGCCCGGTTCATGGCGCTGGCGCTCGCGCTCGGGCGCCGCGGCCTCGGGACAACTTGGCCTAATCCGGCGGTCGGCGCGGTGGTGGTGCGCGATGACGGTGCTGGCCCGGTGATCGTCGGCCGCGGCTGGACCCAGCCGGGCGGCCGCCCGCATGCGGAGATCGAGGCGTTGCGCCGCGCCGGTGCGCGCGCCCGCGGCGCTACTCTCTATGTCACGCTGGAGCCGTGCGCGCATCACGGCCGGACGCCGCCATGCGCCGATGCCATCATTGCGGCGGGCATTATCCGGGTCGTCTCGCCAATGGACGATCCCAACCCGCTGGTGGCGGGGCAGGGGCATGCGCGGCTCCGGGCGGCGGGCATCGCTGTCGATACTGGGCTCGCGATGGCCGAGGCGCGCGCCGCCCATGCCGGCCATATCCACCGAATGCAGGACGGACGCCCGCATGTGCTGCTCAAGCTCGCGGTATCGACGGATGGCAAGGTCGGGCTTGCCGGCCGTCGCCCGGTCGCGATCACCGGGGAGGCGGCAGGCCGGCGCGTCCATCTCATGCGGGCGCAAGCCGACGCCATCATGATCGGGGTCGGCACGGCGCTTGCCGACGATCCGGAACTGACCTGCCGGCTGCCGGGAATGCGCGAGCGTTCGCCGGTGCGGGTCGTGCTCGACACGCATTTGCGGCTGCCGCTCGCGAGCCGCCTGGTCGCGACTGCGCGGCAAGCACCCCTATGGGTGATAACGAGTGAGGCCGCACCCCACCCGGCGGCGGAAGTTTTGCGCGGCGCTGGTGTCGAGGTGGTTCGGGTCACAGCAACGAACTCGCTTGTCTTGCCCGAAGCGCTGGTAGTGCTGGCGCAGCGTGGCATCACCGCGGTAATGGTCGAGGGCGGGGCGATCCTCTCCGCCGCGCTGGTTCGCGCCAATCTCGTCGACGAAGCCGTCATCTTTCATGGGACGCGGTCGATCGGACCGGACGGCGTCGATGCACTCGAAGGGCTTTCTCTCGCCGCACTGACGCAGGCCGGGATGCTCTCCGCGCGAGAGGTGGAAATGATCGGGCACGACCGGGTTGAGACATTCTTCCGTCGCACACCGTCTGCATGACCAGGATTAGCCCGTGCGGGTAACTCAACCGGTCGCGGCTTGTCGGTATGCTGTCGCGAACCGATGCGAGGGTCGCGTGAGTCGCATGACCTGGCTTCGATAACCGGTTGAGCCGGAACGTCCGCTCATCACCGCGTTCCGATCGACATTTGCGCTAGAGGGCCCTTGGCATGAGCACCTACCGCCTGAAATCCCTGTTTGCGCCGCGCGCAGTCGCTGTGATCGGCGCCAGCCCGCGCGAGCACTCGCTCGGCCGCATCATCTTGCAGAATCTGCGGGACGCCGGCTTCAAGGGTCCGATCGAGGTGGTCAATCCGTACCATCCGGAAATCGGCGGGCAGGCGACAGTGCCGAGCATCGATGCGCTTAATCCCGTTCCCGATCTCGTCGTCATCACCGCGCCGGCGCCGGAAGTCCCGGGCTTGATCGAACAGGCGGGCGCGCGTGGCATCGGCGGCGCCATCGTGATCACCGCCGGAATGGGCCACGGGCCTGAGTCGCATGCGGAAAAGGCACGCCAGGCGGCGCGCGCGCACAAGCTTCGCCTGCTCGGCCCCAACTGCCTCGGCCTGTTCGTGCCGAGCATCCGGCTCAATGCAAGCTTCTCGGTGCATCGGCCCAAGATCGGCGATCTGGCGCTGATCTCGCAATCGGGCGGTGTGGCGGCGGGTTTGGTCGAATGGGCGGCCGGCCGCTCGATCGGCTTTTCCGGCATTGCCTCGATCGGCGATGCCGTCGACATCGATTTCGGCGATCTGCTCGACTACTTTGCGCTCGATCGCAAGACGCGGGCGATCCTGATGTACATCGAGTCGATTTCCGATGTGCGCAAATTCATGTCGGCGGCGCGCGCGGCGGCGCGCGTCAAGCCGGTGATCGCCATCAAGGCGGGACGCTATACGCAGGGGGCGCGTGCGGCGGCGACCCATACCGGGGCGCTCGCCGGCGTCGACGCCGTGTTCGACGCTGCTTTCCGCCGCGCTGGGCTGTTGCGCGTGTTCGACCTCGACGAGCTATTCGCCGCGGCCGAAACCTTGGGGCGGCTGAGCCCGTCGGAGGGCAAACGCGTCGCGATCCTCACCAATGGTGGCGGCATTGGCGTGCTGGCGGTCGATCGCATCATCGATCTCGGGGGGACAGTTGCGGGCCTGTCGGCCGCGACCGTGGAACGGCTCGATGCGATATTGCCGCCGACCTGGTCGAAGTCGAACCCGGTCGACATTATCGGGGATGCCGATGCATCGCGTTATGCGGCCACGCTGGAAGCTCTGTTCGACGATATGGACAACGACGCGATCCTGGTCATGAACGTGCCGACGGCGCTCGCCTCGTCAGGCGCATGCGCCGAGGCGGTGGTCGATGTCGTGCGCCGGCAGCAGGCGAAGCGTCGCACCAGTAAGCCGGTGCTGGCGGTGTGGGTGGGAGATGACGGTACGGCCGCTAAGGCCTTCGATGCCGCGGCCATCCCCTATTACAGCAGCGAGACCGACGCGATCCGCGGATTCATGCATCTCGTGCGCTATGTCGAGGCGAAGCGCGACCTGATGGAGATGCCGCCGAGCGTGCCGACCCAGTTCGTGTCCGATACCGAGGCGGCGCGCAAGGTCATCGCCGAGGCGATTGCGGCGGGAAAGACCTGGCTCAACCCGCTCGAAGTAAACCGCCTGTTCGAAGCCTATGGCATTCCGATCACGCAGGCGATCCTCGCCCATGATGGCAAGGAAGCGGCTGCGGCGGCCCGGCCGTTCCTGGTGCAGGGCCAGGCGGTGGTGGTGAAGATTCTCTCTCCCGACATCATCCACAAATCCGACGTCGATGGCGTGCGGCTCAACCTGCTCAGCAAGCGCGCGGTGGAGGCGGCGACCGAGCACATCATCCAGCGCGCGCGCACGGCGCGGCCGAATGCCCGCATTACCGGTGTCACCGTCCATCCGATGCATCTGCGGCCCAAGGCGCGCGAGCTGATCGTCGGCGTCGCCAATGACCCGATCTTCGGCCCCGTCGTCGTGTTCGGCACCGGTGGCACCGCGGTCGAGGTGATCGACGACAAGGCCTTGGCGCTGCCGCCGCTCGACATGAAGCTTGCAAGCGAGCTGATCGATCGCACCCGCGTGTCGCGTTTGCTGAAGGGCTACCGCAACGTGCCGCCGGCAAACCGCCAAGCGTTGGAACTGATGCTGGTCAAGGTTGCACAGCTCGTCGCCGACTTGCCGGAGGTGCAGGAACTCGACCTCAACCCGGTCCTGGCGGACGAGAAAGGCGTGATGGCCGTTGATGCGCGCGTTGTCGTTGCGCCGGTGCAAAAGGGCAAGCGGGCCTCGTCGCGATTTGCCATCCGCCCCTATCCGAAGGAATGGGAACGGCACTACCCGGACTGGCATGGCCGCCGTCTCACGGTGCGGCCGGTGCGCCCCGAGGACGAGGCGCTGTACCAGGAGTTCTTCCGCAGTGTCAGCGAGGACGATTTGCGGTTGCGGTTCTTCGCGCCGGTGAAGGAATTCAGCCATACCTTCGTCGCCCGTCTGACCCAGATCGATTACGCCCGCGCCATGGCGCTGATCGTCATCGATGATGACACCGGGCAGATGCTCGGAGGCGTGCGCATCCACGCCGACGCCAATCATGAGACCGGGGAATACGCCATCCTGGTGCGCTCCGACCTCAAAGGTGCGGGGCTCGGCTGGCTCTTGATGAAGACCATGATCGAATATGCCCGCGCCGAAGGCTTGCGGATGGTCGAAGGCCAAGTGCTGCGTGACAATGCGACGATGCTGCGGATGTGCACCGAGCTTGGCTTTAAGGTCGAGCCGGAACCGGACGATCCGGGTTTGTGCCATGTCGTGTTCGATTTGGAGGCAAACAAGGCACCGATACGGGCGCCTGAAATTGTCGCCTGACCACGCGGCCCGCGCGAGGTGCCACCGATGTCGAAATGCGTCATAAGGCGGCTTGCGGCAAGTTGTGCGCTGCGCTAAGCCTCCGGCGCCTTCGCTCTGGAACGAATCCAAACTCCCAGGCCGGGATACGGGGCCCCGCCCCGCGGCTCGGACCCACGGTAGGGCCCGGCGCCCTCCGGCAGCCACGGACCAGAGGTCTTACATGAGTGCCGTGCTCCACGACTACCTGCCGATTGTGGTGTTCATCGCCATCGCGCTCGTTATCGTGCTCGGCCTGATGGTCGCGCCATTTCTCGTCGCCTACAAAAGTCCTGACCCCGAGAAGCTGTCGACCTATGAGTGCGGGTTCAACGCGTTCGATGACGCCCGCATGAAATTCGACGTGCGGTTCTATCTCATCTCGATCCTGTTCATCATCTTCGACCTCGAAGTGGCGTTCCTGTTTCCCTGGACCGCGGCCTTCCACAAGGTCGGCCTGTTCGGCTTCTGGTCGATGATGATCTTCCTCGGCGTGCTGACCATCGGCTTCATCTATGAATGGAAGAAAGGAGCGCTCGAATGGGATTGAGCGAGCGCCCGCTTGTGGCGCCGGCGGCGACCGGCGTTCTCGATCCGCGCACCGGCAAGCCTG
>CAZTTL010000035.1:0-17905 GCA_964616635.1 uncultured Rhodoplanes sp.
GCGCATTCGAGCGAGAGCTTGAGGTCGGAGCCGTCGGCCGCCTTTGCCGGCAATTGCTGGCCGATATTGGTGAGCCCGCCCATGATGTGAATGCCGGCGAGGTCGGGGTCGGCGCGGATGGCGCGAATCGCATCGAGCGTCGCGCGATGCAGGCCGGTGGTATCGGCGACAACGGCACTGATCGAAATGTCGATGAAGATGTCGTCCATCACCATGCCGTAGTCGTTCTTGAGCCGCAGCGCGGCGCGGCGCGCGGTCGAGATGATTTCGTCGGCCGTCTTGTTGCCTCTGGCGACGCCATCCTCGACGCGCTCGGATGCCATCACGATTACCTTGAAGGGCCCCAACGGCTGGTAGAGGTCCATCAGGTTCCAGCGGTGTTCGGTAATCGAATTGACAAGCGGCAGCGCGCCGCCAGCCCGCGCCCGGTCATAGTTCTTCAGGCAGACTTCCTGCACGGCGGCGGTCGGAAAATCGAAGCACAGCGGCACCGTGGTTGCCTGCTGGATGGCGCGCACCACCTCGATCAGGAAGGCGGAATCGTTGATTGCGCGCGGGCCGATGGTGACGTCGAGGTAGCTTGCGCCGGCGTCGACCTGCTTCACCGCCTCTGCCTGGATGCCGGTAAGGTCGTCGGCGTCGACGAGCTTGCGCACGCTTTTGAAGCCGGGATTGATGCGATCACCGACGACGATGAGATTGAACCCGCCCGCTTGAATCACGATGTCCTCCGCCCTTCTTGGTGTTTCCTGAAGCCGATATTGTGCATGAAGGTTTTTTGGAAATCGGCGCGCGCGCCGAGTTCGACATAGCGGCAGCGCGCCGCGAGTTCGCGGGCCTGTGCCCGCGCGGCGCGCGACGCCAGCATCTGGCGGACGCCGAGACCCGCCGCATTGCCGACCTGAAAAACGCGCTCCGCCGGCAGGTCCGGCAGCAGCCCGACCGCGATCGCGCTGTCGACATCGATGTAATTGCCGAAGGCGCCGGCGATGATCACGCGCGCGATCGCGCTTTCATCGAGACCGGCGATGCGCAGCAGCAGGTCGATGCCAGTGCGGATTGCCGCCTTGGCAAGCTGCACGGCGCGCAGATCCGCCTGGGTGAAGAAGACCTCGGGTGCCAACGTCACCGCGCGCTTGCCGTCAAGCACATGGATCGCAGGATGGTGAGCGACGAGCCGGCCAGTTGCGTCGACGAGCCCAGCTCGCACCAGCGCCGCCACGGCATCGAGCACGCCCGAACCGCACAGGCCGACCGCGCGCTTGCCGCCGATCACCGCGACCTCGAACTGCCCGTCGGCAACACGGATGCGCTCGATCGCACCATCGGCGGCCCGCATGCCGCAGGCAATATGCCCGCCTTCGAGCGCCGGTCCGGACGGGCAGGACGCCGTGAGAATATTGCCGCGATGGATCAGCGAAATCTCGGTATTGGTGCCGATATCGAGGACCAGGCTCGCCGCGGCGTCCCGCCACTGCGGCTCGGTTGCGAGCAGCGCGGTGACATGATCGCCGCCGACAAACCCGCCGACATTGGGCGCGACCTGCACATAGGCACCGGGCGCAACGGCAAGGCCGAGATCGCGCGCCTTGACGTCCATGGCCTCGCGCAGCGCGGCGACGAACGGCGCCCGGCCGAGCTGGCGCACCGCCAGGCCCAGCAGCAGGTGATGCATCGCCGTGTTGCCGCACAGCGCGACATCGACGATATCGGTCGCCTGCGCCTTGACCGCATGGCAGAGATCATGGGCGATTGCGTTGATCGCCTCGACCGCCGCGAGGCGCAGTTCTTCCGCCGCGGCATGATCGCGGATCGCGTGATTGATGCGGCTGATCACGTCGGCGCCCCAGGCGACCTGCGGGTTCTCGATGCCGAGGCTCGCGACCCGCATCCCTGTCGCGAGATCGATGAGAAAGCCGGCGACATTGGTGGTGCCGAGGTCGATCGCCAGCCCGAGGGCCGGCCGGGCGCGCGGCGCAAAGCCGATGGCTTCGCCACCGCGCAAAAAAACGCGCACCGCCCCGTCGGTCTTGCGCAGCAGCGCCGGCAGCTCGCGCGCGGCGGCAAGATCGATCATCGCGAGTGAGAGTGGCAGCGCCCGCGCGACGCGGTCGCCGTCCGCGGCGGGATCGTGCAAGCTCGGCGATGGCACGGTAATGTCGTGCGCGATCACCGCGGGATCGAGCGCCAGCGTCTCGGCGCCGCCAGCCTCCACCTCCGTGCGGACGATGGGCGCGAGCGAGCGCTTTTCGATTTCGAGCGTGCAATCGGCGCGCGGCTTGATCTGGCACGAGCGCAGCCACCGCTCCCGCGGTGCCCCATCGCCGCGGTTCTGAAGCGGACCGATGGTGCGGCCGTTCACGTGCTCGACCAATCCGTCCGCGATCGCGACCGTGCAGCTGCCGCAGGCGCCGCGTCCGCCGCAGGCGCCAACAATGCGCACGCCATGGCGCCGCGCGCAGTGAAAGATGGTCTCGTCATGGCCTGCGGTGATGACGCGATCGAGCGCGGGAAAGCGCAGCGCGTGGGAGGCGATGCCCTTATGGTCAGAGCGGTTAGACATCCGCGAGCGGACGGAGTTTCATGCTCCCTCCCTGTCTAATAGGACCGGGCTGGCAAAGGCAGTCGCATAGACTTCACCCTCCCTTGAAAGGGGAGGGTCGAACCATCGCAGATGGTCCGGGGCGGGGTCGTGTGACAATTGACGACCCCCTCCCGGCGCACGCAGCCAAGGCTGCGCAAGCTTGCCTGCGACGCGCCGACCTCCCCCTCTCAGGGGGAGGTTCAAAGTCGCGAGATGGGATGCGCCTGCCACCCGCGTGCTAACGACGATGCGGCCGATGTCATCGGGCGGAAGCCGTAGAAGCTGGCCAGGAGCTGCGGGCGGGTGATGCGACATGCGGCTCCCTCGTCAAGGCGCACTCAGGCGCCCGCCAATAATTCCGCGGTGCGCGCGGCAATCCTGCAGGTGGGGCGGCGGCGGCAGTCATCGCAGCGCGACCAGCGGGCCGGCGGCAAGCCGTGACCGGCGCCGAACACCATCGAGATCGACTTGAGCGGATGAAGCAACATCCCCCGCGTGACGGTCACGCCGATCGATGCGGCATTCGCAAGCTCCAGCACCGCCTGCTGCGCCGCAAGCGCGAGTCCGGGATCGCCGGGCCGCAACTCGCCCGCCAGGTCGAGACCACGCTTGTCCGCAGCAAGCAGCATGCGGTCCTGGAGCTGGCGCGACAGCACATACAGCGCGCGATTGCCGAGATCATCGAGCGCGAGCGCAAGCGAGCGGCGGCGTTCGGCGAACAGCGCCGACACCCGTTGCTCGAGCCGGGCCCCGATGGTCGCGACGCCGCAGGCCAGCGCCGTCAACTCGCCCCTTTCCGGCAGCAGCCGCGGCGCCGCAAAGCTCCACCCGCCGGCATGCAACGTGGCCGCGGCCGGCCGTTCGAGGTCAACGATGCGGAAGCTCAGCGCCGGCGCGAGGAGATCGGCCTGCTCCATAAGGTCCGTCGCCTCGCGCAACACACGCGGCGGCAAGCGCGCGCTCGCCGCCGGCGCGAGGATCTCGGCCGCCTCATGCAGCAAGGCGCGGACTGCGGCACTGGGCATGACGCCACTCAGCTTGCGTATTTGCGGGCCGCGGTGAACATCGCCCGCACATTCTCTACCGGCGTCTCGTCGGGGATACCGAAAGCGCCGTCGAGGATCAGCCGCCCGCCTTTGTGAAACACGTTCTCGGCAAGATGGCGCACGGCGGCGTCGACCTCTTCCGGCTTTCCGGTCGTCATCAGCGACGGCGAGAGATTGCCGCGCAAGGCAACGACATCGCCCAACACCTCGAAGGCGCGGACCATGTCGGTGCGCTCGAACCAGTAGATGCACTTGCCGGGCGGAATATCGCGGATCGTTTCCAGGCGTTTTGTGCAGTCGGCCTCCCACAGCGGCATCGGAATGGCGCCGCCCTCGATCAGCCCGAGCAGCATCTTGCGAAACGACGGCCACCAGAAGGTCTCGAACTGCTTCGGCGACATGAAGGCATCCGGCGCCCAGTGGATCGGGATGAACACGACCGGGTGGCCCGAGCTCTTGATCCCGGACAGCGCCTGCCGGACCAGAAATGTCGCCGCCTTGTCGAGCAGCAGCAGCAGCTTGTCCTTGTTGCGGAACAGGTCCTTCATCATGCCGGTGGCGCCGCGGAAGTAGTCCGCGATCAGGTCATAGGGCGAGATCGAGGTGCTGATATAGGACATCGGGAAGCCGTGGGCGGCCATGCGCCGGGTGAAGTCGTGATGATGCCGGCCCCAGCGCTCGACCTCTTCGCCCGCCTTCATGAGTGCTTCGAGGGCCTTGCGCACGCGCGGGCGAGAGAAAGTGCGCACCGCGCCGATCAGCCGGAAATACTGCAGGCCGGGCAGATAGGCGATCTCGTCGATGCCTTCGAATGCCTCGCCGATCCGCGGCAGATATTTCTGCAGATAGAATCCGGTCGGATCGAACAGAAACTCGTCATATTCGTCCGCCCTCATATATTCACGGTCGAGATACTGATAGGGCTGGTCGTCGCGCACCCCGTGGCCGGGCCATTGCACTTGCTTGTAGCCGACGGCCTCAAGCGACGGCCCCATCGCGACGCCGAGGATGATCGGGCTCGGCGCGTCCGGCTCGAATTCGAGAATGGCGCGCTCGGCGATCGCCTTGGTGGCCTCGTAGTCGTACATCAGTTGCTTGTTGCTGATGCCGCCATAGCGCGCGAGCCAGAACGTCGCCATCATCGTCGTCGGCATGCGGTCCGGCTGTTTCAACGCGACGCAATCCATCACGCGCTGCCAGCGCGCATCATAGGCGGCCTTTGCCTCGGGCGTCTGGGTATAGGTTGCGGGCGCACTCATGCGGCAACTCCCGCCCAGCCTTTGCACAGGGTCACGGCGTCGACCGCGTTGGTACCGAACGCGTCCGCCCCGGTGTAGGATCGCACCGTCTCATCGATCTGCCCGCCGCCGATCATGATCTTCATGTTGCCGCGCAGGCCGGCGCCGGCAATCGCGTCGATCGTTTCCTTCATCGAATCGAAGGCCAGCGTGAGAAAGCCGGACAGGCCGACCACCTGCGGCTTGAAGTCGGTGATCTCGTCGATGAAGGTCGCAACCGGCACATCGACGCCGATGTCCTTCACCTCGAAGCCGTTGATGTCGAGCATGAAGGTGACGATGTTCTTGCCGATGTCGTGCAGGTCGCCATGCACGGTGCCGATCAGCACCCGCGCCAAACGCTTGGGTTCGCCGCCTGAGCTTTGCTTGATCAGCGGCTTGGCGACCGCGCCGATGACTTCCAGCATCTCGCCCGCGAGCACCAGCTCGGGCAGGAAATACTCGCCCTCGGCAAACCGCTTGCCGACGATGTCCATCGCGTTGCGGCAGAGTTCGAGGACGCGCAGCGGGTCGGCGCCGTCTTCGAGCAGCATGCGCTTGGCGAGCGCGACGCCCTCGTCCTCGTTCATGTCGGCAAGCATTTCGACGAGCTGCCGTTCCTGGTCCGTCATGTCGCTCATTGCGTTTCCCCTTTTTGAGTCTGTTCTGATCTTGCCTCAGGCGTAGAGCGGCTGCACCTCCGTTGGCGGCCGCAACCCGGCTTCGACGATCGCCTCCGCCAGCACGCGCTCGTTCTTGTGGCCCATCAGATGCACGCCGGCGACGCCTTCGATCTCGGCAAGGCGGTGAATGGTCTCGATCAGCACCCGCTTGCCTTCGGCCTTTTGGTCGTCGGCCTTGCCGATGCGCGTGAGCACCGGTTCGGGAATGTGAACCCCCGGCACATGCTCGGCCATCCAGCGCAAGGCCTTGGCGGTCGAGAGAATGCCGGCCCCGACGATGATGGCGCAGCGTTTGTGCAGCTCGCGCGCTCGCACCTCGCGCATGAAGGTTTCGAACAGGTCGAGGTCGAAACAGAACTGGGTCTGGATGAACTGGGCGCCGGCATCGACCTTCATCATCAGGTTGGCGACGCGGTCGCGCTGCGGCGGCACGAACGGGTTCATGCTGGCGCCGAGGAAAAGGTCGGGCGGCACATCGAGCTTGCGGCCGGAGAGGAAGGCGCCGCGGTCGCGCATGTGGCGCGCGACGCGCAACAGCGACACCGCGTCGAGATCGAACACGGGCTTGGCCTGCGGATGGTCGCCCTGGCTGACATCGTCCCCGGTAAGGCAGAGCACATTGCGAATGCCGAGGGCCGCCGCCCCCAAAAACTCGCCCTGGATCGCAATCCGGTTGCGATCGCGGCAGGTCAGCTGCCACACCGGCGTGATCCCGTTCTGCACCAGCACCGCCGCGGCTGCCACGCTCGACATGTGGCAATTGCCGCCGGCACCGTCGGTGATGTTGATGGCGTCGACAAGGCCCTTGAAGCGCATCGCGCGCTCGACGAGGGCGGCGGGATCGGCGGAGTCGGGTGGCGCGACCTCGACGGTGACGACGAAGCGGCCGGCGCGGCATGCTTGTTCGAAGGCGCCCACGGTGCCCCCACGCGGGGGCGGCAGCTCGAAGATCGGGGGCGGCAGCACGCCGCCGATCAGCTGCACCCAGCTCGAGCGCTGATGCTGGCGATGATCGACCGGGCCCAGCAGCCAACGCGCCGCATGTTGCGAGGCGGGTGCCGGCTTCGACGGAGCGCCACCCGGCGCGCTTCGCGCCTGCCCGGCCGCAATGCGGTGCAAGCCCTCGGTCGCTTCCACCCAGACGCAGGGCATGGTGGGAATGACCTCGCAATGGCCGTCAGGCCGTACACCGCCGCACGGGCCGTTGCGCATCTCCTTGGCGCAGTTCATCGGACATGCCATGCCGGTCGAGGACAGCACGCATTGTCCGCACATTTTGCAGTCGAAGAGAAAGCCCTTGGCCGTATGTTCGATCGGCGCCAGCAGGCGCTCCGTCCGCGCCGGGCCGAGCAGGCGCATCATCGGCGCGAAATAAGGGGCGCAGTGGGAAAAGGCGTCGTAGAGGCGCTTCAGGCCACGGGCATGCCGCACGCTCCAATGCCGCAACGCTTCCATCTTGCGTTCGGCCCCTCGGCCGCTGTGATCCACAAGGACTTAGGTGATCCACGAGGAATTAGTTTCAGCCTAAACCAATATAGTTGACTTGTCAACGAATGTGTTTCATGCTGTCGCACGTTGCAAACCGCTCGCAGGTTTTTTTAAAAAACCTATGAGAGCATTGCTCTAGCGAGACCCGACATGGCGGTTCGACACATCCTCGCGGACGCCTGTTTCGATGGCGACAGGTTGCTCGATGGCGGCCCCTGGCTCGTTGTCGTCGCGCATGGCACGATCACCGCAATCGAACGCGCGGCCGCAGGAACCGAGGCCGACAGTGCCGGCGCTTTTCTCATGCCGGGGCTCGTCGAAGCGCATGCCCATGCTTTTCTCGACGGTTCGCTGACGGACGCAGGCTCACGTAATGCCCGCATGCAGGCAAGCCCATCGGAAATGCTGGCGACCGGGCGCAGCAACCTCAACAAATCCATGCGTGCCGGGATTACGCTGGTGCGCGATGCCGGCGACCGCTACGGCATCAATCACGCGCTGCGCGAAGAATTGCTCAACGGCGCAAACCTTCCGATCACGCTGCGTTCACCGGGCGTCGCGCTGAAACGCGCGAAGCGCTATGGCGCTTTCATCGGGCACGATGTGGGCGCTGGCGGAGCGATCACTACTGCGGTGGCCGAACGCTGCAACAATCGCGACGGCTTTGCCGCGAGCGACGACATCAAGATCATCCTCACTGGCGTCGTCGACTTCGCCGCTGCATGTGTAAACGGCGAGCCGCAGTTCGATAGCGACGAGCTGCGACTGATCGTGACCGAAGCGCATGCGCGCGGCAGAAAAACATTCGTGCATTGCAGCGGCCTTCCTGGCCTCGCGGTTGCGGTCGCGGCGGGAGTCGATTCGATCGAGCACGGCTATTTCATGAGTCGCGAGATTTTGGCGCAGATGGCCGACAAAGCGATCGCGTGGGTGCCGACTTTTGCGCCGGTGGAATTTCAGCGGGCAGCGCCGCATCACGCTGGATGGGATCGAGCGACCGTCGACAACATCGCGCGCCTTCTCGACGATCATGCCGCGCAGGTGGCGCTGGCGCACGCGTTGGGCGTCGCGGTCCTTGCCGGGTCCGATGCCGGCAGCCCGGGCGTCGACCACGGCACCGGCCTCATCGACGAACTGATGCATCTGCGCGCAGCCGGCCTGCCGCTGCCGGCGGTGCTGCGCGCCGCGACGCGCCTACCGCACACTTTGTGGGGCAGCGGCGGCGGACGGATTGCCATCGGTCATGGCGCCGACATGATCCTGCTCGACCGTTCGCCATTCGATGATCCGCAGGCGCTGCGCGAGGTCGCGTTCGTGGTCAAGGGCGAATGCTGCATGCCGGTCGCGCGCGGCGGCAAACGGGACAGGCCGCAAGACTGGGCGCAGCTCGATGCCGATGACCCAATTGCCCTGCCCTGCATCTCTCCCTGCGCGCCCGAGCGATGACGATGAGCCGACGCCGCCATGCCGCACCGTCGAAATCGAGGGATGAGCGCGCCTCGCCGCACGCGCTCGACCTCGATCGCTACATCCCCGCCTATTTCACTTTCCTCGCCGGAAAAATCTCCGCCAGCGCCTCGGCGATCTACCGCCCGCGTTTCGGCGTCGGCATCACCGACTGGCGCATCATGGCGTTGATCGCTGCCGAGCCGTGGATCTCCGCCGGCCGCGTTTGCGCCGCCACCGGGCTCGACAAGGCGGCGGTGAGCCGCAGCGTCCACGACCTCGCCAAGGCTGGGTTGGTCGATGTGCTCCCCGACGGTGACGACCAGCGTCGGCAGACCATCGCGCTCACCCGCAAGGGGCTCGCGATGCATGACGAGATTGTCAAGCTGGCGATTGCGCGCGAGGAAAAGCTGCTTGAGGGCTTTTCGCGCGGCGAACGCCAGACGCTGCTTGCTTTTCTCATGCGACTGCAGGCGCAGGTGCGCGCGACGAACGCCGCCGACGCGGCGTGAAACGTGCCGCGCGCTTGCATCATCATGGCTTCGTGTTTAGAGCCGACTCCACGTTCCGCATAAACCCCGACGCCGGACTTAAGGCCGCACGCAAACGCTATGTTGCAGCCCATCCTCATTTTCGATCTCGACGGTACGCTGGTCGATACCGCGCCCGATCTCATCGATACACTCAACGCGCTGTTCCGGCGGGAAGGGATTGCACCGGTCGCGTTCGACGAGGCGCGGCAATTCATCGGTGGCGGCGCGCGCGTGCTCATCGAGCGCGGGCTCGCCGCCATCGGCCGATCGGTATCGCCCAACGAGATGGACACGCTCTACGCGGAATATGTGGAGGCTTACGCAGACCGCATTGCCGAGCTCTCCCGCCCGTTCCCCGGCCTCGAAGGCGCGATGGACGTGCTCGCCGCGCGCGGTTTCTGCTTCGCGGTCTGCACCAACAAGCTGGAGCGATTGTCGGTCAAGCTGCTCGACGCGCTCGATTTGTCCCGGCGGTTCGCGGCCATCTGCGGGCAGGACACTTTCGGCATTCAAAAGCCCGACCCGCGCGTTTTGGAAAAAACGATCGCCGCCGCCGGCGGAATTTTGCAAGGTGCCGTGATGGTCGGCGATTCACGGACGGATATCGCGACCGCGCGCGCAGCTCGGGTGCCGGTGATCGCGGTCGATTTCGGCTACACCGACACGCCGGTCCGCGAACTCGGGCCTGACCGGGTGATCAGCCACTTCGACCAACTGCCTGCGGCCGTTGACGATCTCATGCAAGCCGCCGGCCTGGTGCCATACCAGCCCGGGCCTGGAGACAATTCTGTTGTAACTTCATAGACATGGAATAAAATCAGAAGGGGTGCTAGCGGGCGAACCGGGGCGCCCTCGCGGCGGCGTAATCCAGCGCGGTTGCGTTGCCGATACAGCGTTCGTATGCTGGGTGGCGTGCAGGGATCATTCGTTGTCAACGAGTTAGTCTGATGAACCGAGTTGCTGTCGTGGTGATGGGCGGCCTGTTGCTGGCTGGGTGCGGGTCCTTGGAATCGCTGCCGGGCTTGGGGGGCGGCGCGCCCACGCCGATCACGCTGAAGTTGGAATCTGATCCTTCGGGCGCCGACGTCACCCTCTCGACCGGCGGGACTTGCCGAACGCCCTGTGCGCTGCCGGTCGCAGCAGCCGCGGACGTGACCGCAAGCTTCACGCTAGCGAACTACCTGCCGCGCACGCTTACCGCGAAGGCGGTCGCCGCCGAGAAGAATTTCGTCGGCATGGAGTCGGCCCCGGCTCGGTTTGAGCCGAACCCGCTCCACGCCGAACTGCAGCCAGAGCCGCCGAAGCGCAAACGGCGCCCGGCGCCGAAGCGTCCACGGGCGGCAGCCAAGCCGGCACCAGCGGCGGCGGCACCAGCCGCGGCAGCGAGCAGCGCGCCCGCGCCTGCCCCGTCCTCGCCCTCGGTCGCGCCTGCAGCCCCGTGGCCGACCCCGCAGCAATGAGCTTTCTGGTCGCGGGTCAGCCGCAGAAGATGCGCAAGCTGGACGCAGGCCGTGCCTCTTCGTCGCTCGCCCGTGCTTGACCGCTGACGAGCGGGCCGATTAAATCGAAACGATCGACCGAACTGGTTCTTTATCGGCCGATCTGGGTCCTGACCGGCTGACCTGCAGCGGGTCGAGGACGGGCGCTTAGCTCAGCGGGAGAGCACACCCTTCACACGGGTGGGGTCGCAGGTTCAATCCCTGCAGCGCCCACCATCGCTTTGACCGCAAAATTTAAAGCACGCCGGTGACGAGCTTCTTTCATCAAGGCCTGCGCACGGCGATGATGAAACATCGTCCGTCACGAATACCTGCGGACTTGATCTGCGACAGGTGCAGTGGATTGATGAAGCACGTTCCCGCTGTCTTGGCCGTCCTGCTCACCTTGATGTGGGCACCCGGCAACACCTTGGCTCAATCGAGGAGCGGTTCCGCCATGACGCTCACGCTCACCTCAACGGCTTTTGCCCATCGGGGCCAAATCCCATCGAAGTACACCTGCGAGGGACAGGACATCTCGCCGCCGCTCGCCTGGTCCGGTATACCGGCCGCAGCGAAGAGCCTCGCGCTCATCGTCGATGATCCCGACGCGCCTGACCCCGCCGCACCAAGGATGACCTGGGTGCATTGGGTGCTGTACAACATCCCGACCAGCGCAAGCGGGCTTCCGGAAGCCGCACGCCAGCTACCCGCGGGGACGCTCGAAGGCGTGAACGACTGGAAGCGGACCGGCTATGGCGGCCCCTGTCCACCCATCGGCCGGCACCGTTATTTCCACAAGCTCTATGCTCTCGACACCGTCTTGCCCGATCTCGGCGAACCGTCGAAGGCGAAACTGGAGGCGCAGATCAAGGATCATGTCATTGCGCAGGCAGAGCTGGTGGGAACCTACGAGAAGCACAGGTGAGCACACCTCGCGAACTCATCCGCTTGCGGTCGATACGACAAATTAGAGCATTTTCCGGCGAAGTGGATACCGGTTCGCCGCCAGAAAATGCGACCACTCAAAGAAGAATAGAGCGAATTCCGATTTCACATGAACGGAATTTGCTCTAGCTCCCCGGTGGAACGCGGGTCACGAGAAGTTCGCCGCGCAACGATAGCCCGTTCCAATCGGTCGACCAGTTGACCCGCGCTGTGGAGCCATGGTCGCCGGTCCGCTTCCCCAATAGCGCGAAGATGGCGCCCTGCGGGTCCGTGCACCGGAGCATCCAGTTGCCGTCCGGCACCTCAAACGGGCCATCAAGGATCTCGCCGCCGCCCTCATTGACGTGCGTCATCGCCATATCGATGTCGGGTACATTGAAGCAATAGAGCCAGAAGGGAAACGGCACCACGGCCGGCTTGGTGCAAATGCCGCCGATCGTCTGGCCGCCCGCGGAGAAGAACTGGTACGCATCCGCTGCGCGGCTGTCGGCACCCACCTTCTGCCAGCCGAAAAGCTCAGCGTAGAAAGCAAACGCCTTCTCCCGATCGGCGGCCAGCAATTCGTGCCAGCCGACACGACCCGGCGTGTCGAGCGCGGAAAGTTGCTGCCCGCCGCCGTCCAACCATTTGAACACCGCGATCGTCACCTTTTGCGGGTCAATCGCGACGGCAAAACGGCTGATATTCGGGATCTCCTTCGGTGGAACGTAGACTTCACCGCCGAGCTGCTCAATACGAGCAGCGGTGAGGTCGACGTCATCGACGGCGATATAGCCGAGCCAGGTCGGCCGATATCCTGATTCCCTGGCGTCCTCGGGCAGGCCCATCAGCCCGCATACCGGCGCCTCCCCGGCGGTGAACAGGGTGTAAGCCACACCCGGCATCGCGACGTCCTGCGCGCCCCAACCCACCACCTTGGTATAGAAGGCTTTGGCGGCCTCCATATTCGTCGTCGCCAATTCGTACCAGACGAAATGCCCGTGAGAATTATCCATGTTCACTTTCTCTCGAGCTGCCTTTGCGACGGCTTGCTCCGTATCACGCTGCAACGCAGCATGCTTGGCAAAGCACGAGCTGTTGATGAGGCGTCGCTTGCTTGTTATTGCGTATCGTCAACAATACGGCTATTCGAAACGACCCGAAACGACCTGAAACGACCCGAAACAGGCTGAGCCTATTGAGCCGCAATCATTACGGCATCGGAGAATTGACATGCCTCGCACTAAGCAATCTTCAAAACGAAGACGCCAGAGGGAAGTCGTGCCCACGTTGGGAATCGTCGGCGCGTCTTTGGCGCTGGCGAGCGGCGCATCCGCCGCGACCGGCGGGCAAGTTATGGAAGCATCGCCGAACCTTACGCCGATTCCGCCAGCTGCCCTCTCCGAGGAGGAAATCTCGGACGTGACCTTGGCGAGCTTCTATGTCTTCGACAAGGAGAACGCGGCCACTCCCCGGCTGGGCGAAAGACTGGCTTGGCGCGGCTGCCGAGGCTGTCGCGGTTGCCGAGGCTGTCGGGGCTGCCGAGGCTGCCGCGGTTGCGGTGGTTGCGGTGGTTGCAGCTGCTGCTGGTCGTGGGGTTTCTGCCGCATCTGCTAGCTTCGCATTTGTGGATCGATTCGATAGATATAGGCCGCGATGGCGTTAATGCCTTGCGGCCTATTTTCTATACGGCCGTGCGGTTGGCGGGCATTTTCGCTCGGGGCAACCGCACCGGGATTTCGGGCACGCAAGTTACGTGACCCAAAGCACGTGACGTAAGTGACGTGCCCTACGCTTTTGGAAGCTGGAGGATGCAGGTCTGCGATCGCGCTCCAGTATGATTGCAGTCGATTAAAGGCATCCGCGTTCACCTCATGACAGGCAACCACGGCAAAGGCGTTGCGCAGTTCGACGCCAACAGCATTCCACGGTTCGCGCCGAACTTTACCGTGTATCTGCTGCCCCCCGATGTCGTGAGCCTCTACTCCGAGGACCGGAAGTTCTTCCTGCGCGGCGAGCTCTATTGCGCGCTTGCCTCGGCAATCGCCGAAGGTAAGCAGAGCTTTCGCGATCTCGTTCGCGAGTTCGAGCAAAGTTTCCCGCCCGACCTGATCCACGAAGCCCTGAAACGGCTGACTGATCGCGGCTTTGTCATTACGAAGCCGAGCTCTTTGGAAGACACCGCGGCCGCCTATTGGGCGAGCCTTGGCCTGTTGCCAGAGGTCGCCGAGAGCAACCTGCAGAAATGCCGCGTGCGCATTCAGGCAATCGACGTGCAGGGCGAAGCGGAACTCGCGGCCGCTTTGACCAATCTGGGCGTTCGCGTTGTAAAGCGCTCCGCCGACCTGACCGTCACGCTGGTGAATGATTATCTCGAAGGTCGCCTCGCTGAACTGAACCAGAAGCATCTCGCGGACCAGACGCCCTGGCTACTCGCTCAGCCCTCCGGCATCTTTCCGCTCGTCGGGCCGGTGCTGAGCCCGGGAAAAAGCGCCTGCTGGACCTGCCTCACCGACCGCATGACCCGCAACCGCGAGGTCAAGGCGATGCTCGACCGCGGATCGGCACGCCGCATCGCCGCGTCGCCGCTCGCCCGGGATATGCTCGGACAGAGCGGCATTCAACTCGCGGCGATCGAGATTGCGAAAGCGATTGCCACCGCGTTTCGCACCGACCTGCGCGATCACATCATCAGCCTTGACCTCTTGGGCTCGACCATTGTGCGGCATCACGTCGCCGCCCGCCCGCAATGTCCAAGCTGTGGCCGCGCCGAGTTGCGGGACCCGGGCCGCGCGCCGAAGCCAATCGAGCTTGGCGCCCGGGGGCAGCTGCTGATGACGAGCGGAGGATATCGGACAGTGTCGTCGGGCTCGACGGTCGCGCGCTTTCGCAAGCATGTGAGCCCGCTCACCGGCGTGGTGTCGCGTCTCGAGCGGATCGAAGCCGATCTGCCGCTCAACACCAACTTTCTCGCGACGCATAATTTTTCTTTCAAGCCGGAGACGGTCGAACAGCTCAAGGCGGGACTGAGCGGCGGCAGCTTCGGCAAAGGCAGCACCGCCGAGCAGGGTGAAGCCAGCGCGCTGATGGAGGCGATCGAGCGCTATTCCGGAATTTATCAGGGCGACGAAATCCGCATCACCCGGCGGTTTACCGATTTCCCGGTTGGAGATGCCATCCTCCCGAACGACGTTTTGCTGTACAGCGATGCGCAGTCGCGCCGCGAGCAAACGCATGATCACGATCATGATCATGAAGAGACGCAGGGACCTGTCCCTCTTGACCCGTCGGCCGAGATCGAATGGTCGCCGGTGTGGTCGCTGCGCGACGAGCGCTTCAGATATCTTCCGACCAGCCTCTTGTATTTCTTCTACGCTGGCCTTCCCGGCTATCGCTTCCATGCGGATTCGAACGGCTGCGCGGCCGGCAACACGATCGAGGAAGCGATCGTCCAGGGTTTCCTCGAACTGGTCGAGCGCGATGCCTACGCCATCTGGTGGTACAACCGATTACAGCGGCCGCAAGTGGACCTCACCCAGTTCGAGGATTCCTACATCCATGATCTGAAAGCGCTGCTGGCCGAGACCGGTCGCCGTGTCTGGGTGCTCGACGTCACCAGCGATCTCGGAATTCCGACTTTTGTCACCGTCGCGCATTGGACGGAGAACGGCCAGGAGTTCGTCGACTTCGGCTCCGGCGCCCACTTCGATCCGCGCATCGCCCTGCTGCGCGCGATGACCGAGCTCAATCAATTTCTGTCCATCGGGCTCATGGGCGCGCGGAGCCAGACGCCATCGAGCGACGAGGACGACCATCACGATGGCCCTGCATTTCACCTTGAGGACCATCCCTATCTGATTCCGAACGGGACCGTCGTCGTCCAATCGGACCTCGGCGACAAATTCGGCCGGTTCGACACGCGGGAGCAGGTGTTGGCGTGCGTGGATCTCGTCAAGCGCGCCGGCCTCGATTTCCTCGTCCTCGATCAGACGCGACCCGACATCGAGGTTCCCGTCGTCCGCGTGGTCGTTCCGGGATTGCGGCACTTCTATCGTCGCTTCGCTCCGGGCCGGCTTTATGACGTTCCCGTCAAGCTTGGCTTGCGCGATCGGCCGCTGTCTGAGCACGAACTCAACCCGCTTCACCCCCAGACCTGAGGGGCAGCCAAACTTGAGCCAGCCCACGACAAAGAAAATGCAAAAGGCTGGGCAGGCGATACTGTCCGCCCGGCTTAGCCCTTATGTTGAGCTCGACATGCGCGCCGACGGCACCGTCGCCGCGACGATCGACGATGATGCGATCAGCCTCGGAAAGCTCAGCGCGAGCGCCGCAAAGCGCGCGCAGGACCTGAAATCCGGGCTGCCGCTCGAATCGTTTGCCACCGATGGCGCCGACATCGGCGCGGAGATCGAGCGTTTGGTCCGGCGACTGGCGATGCACGGCCTGTTGGAGTTCCCGCTCGGGCGTTCGCGCGACGATGATGCGGTCGTCATCGAACCGCAAATGCCCGACTACTGGCCGCACATGCCGCAACTCAGCGACGCCGACGTGCTCGCTCTGTCGCGGTTCGCCTATATCAGGCGGCGCGGCAACGACATGATCCTGGAATCGCCGCTCGCCGGTGCGCTGTTCCGGATTTGCAGTCCAAAGATCGCGGCTGCGCTTGCACTGCTGTCGACACCGCAACCGCTGGAACAGCTCCGTCAGCAGGACGATTTTCTGGGACATGAACTGCTCGCCCTGCTGGTGGATTGCCGGATCGTTTTCCGGATCGACTCCGCGCGGGCCGATGGCCTGCGAACCGGCGAAGGTGACGACAGCCTCATTCTGTGGGACTTCCACGATCTCCTGTTCCACACGCGCAGCACGCTGGGCCGGCATGCCAACCCCGTCGGCGGGCTTTGTCCCTTTGCGGGGCTCATTGCGCCGCTACCGGCCGTGCGTCCCGCATGGCCGGGACAGAAGGTCGAGCTCGGCGACATCTCGCCCGCGGGTTCGCAGGACATCTCTGCCGTCACGAAGGTGCTGCACGAACGTCATTCGACGCGTATTTTCGATGATCAGCGGCCGATCACGCTGTCCGAGCTTGCCCGGCTGCTGGACACGGCTGCGCGGGTCCGCTCGCGATGGCAAAGCACGCTCGACTTCGGCGATGACGGCCCGGTCGTCTCATTCGCCAGCAGGCCATATCCATCTGGCGGCGCCAACTACCCGCTCGAGCTCTATCTCGCCGTCAACAAATGCGACGGGCTGGCATCAGGCTTCTATCACTATGATGCCGACGCCCATGCGCTGGTGCCGATCGACGCCCGCAACGACGAGCTTGACGCTCATCTGGCTGGAGGCGCTTTTGCCATGGGCGCGCCGGCAGCACCCCAGATCCTGATCACGATTGCGGCGCGCTTCGGTCGGGTGTCGTGGAAATACAGCTCGATCGCCTACGCCCTCATCCTCAAGGATGTCGGCGTGCTCATGCAAACGCTCTATATCGTATTGACCGACCTTGGGCTCGGCGGATGCGCGATCGGGACGGCTGATATCAGCCTGTTTGCAAAGATGACGGGCTTGGGATTCCACGTCGAGGGTCCGGTCAGCCAGTTCGCGATCGGTCGCGGAACGACACCGCCTTCGGCAGGCTGATAGAGCAGCTCACGCGAAGCCCCGGCGATGCGGACACGATGGTCCGCATTGCAACGACGGCGCGTTCATCCCCCGCGGAGTTTTTCGACAAGGTGGCGAGCCCGGTCAGCCACATCGAGCGTGACGAGCTTGAAAAAGCTCGCCACCGGGCCGGTCGCGACCCGCTGGAACACCACGACCCCGTTTGCTGGCAAGTGCACGCTGAAATCGCCGTGAGCCGAGATCAACCATCGCCCATTCGTCACGCCCTTGCCGCCATACGCGGTCGCATCGCTGCTGAGCACCTCGACGAAAACACCGAGCCGCAGCGTGTCATGTGAAATCCGATAAACGTCGGCGAACGGCGTGTTGCTGAAGCACGCGAAAATGACAAATTCCTTGTGCCCCAGCGCTCGTCGGAACGCGAGCACGCGATTGGCGTCATTCACGTGCAGGATCTCGATATGTGATGATCTCAGCACCTCATGCTGCCGACGCAGCCGGATGACGTCGCGATAGAAGTCGAACAGTTTTCCGCCGCTCGTTGCACGCAGCGCTTTGAAGTCCTCCCGATGATAGAGCCAATCGCTGTAACGGTATGGCTCCTTGGCGCCGACCTCCTCGCCCATGAAGAACATCGGGGTGCCGGGGGCGACCAGTGTGAGGCCGCTAACGACCCGACAGCGCGCCTCCGCCCAGTCGCGGTTGCCGTCCAGCTTGCCGTTGACGGCGGTCTGGATGGTGCGGGCCGAGTGCACCTCGTGACCACCCTCCCAATAGGCGGCGTTGCCGGCCTGATCGTGCGACTCGTGATAGATGACGTG
>CAZTTL010000036.1:0-17857 GCA_964616635.1 uncultured Rhodoplanes sp.
CCATATGCGATGCCGCTCCCCGCAAGCGGGGAGAGGGAGAGTGACAAGCGCAACAGGTGCTGCCTATGCACCGGTCGGGCGAGTGGGTATGACGAAGGTTCACGAAGAAAGGCCTGGGCCGTGACCACCGCACAAATCCGCTCGATCTACCGCTATCCCGTGAAGGGGCTGTCGGCGCAGGAGCTGCCGCGGGCCGCGCTTGCGGTCGGAGAGACGCTGCCGGCCGATCGCGCTTTTGCCATCGCCAACGGGTTCGACGACTTCGATCCGGCGCGGCCGACTTTCGTCCCCAAACAACGCTTCCTCATGCTGATGAAGAACGAGCGGCTGGCGGCGCTAACCACCCGCTTCGACGACGCGACCCAGACGCTGAGCATTGTCGAGAATGGCGAGGAGGCGGTGCGCGGTGACCTCCGCATTGCCGAGGGCCGGGCGGCGATCGAGGCGTTCTTCACCCGCTACTGCGCGAACGAGCTGCGCGGGCCGCTGAAAGTCATGCACGCCGACAATTTCAGCTTTGCTGACGCAGCGGGAAAATTCGTCTCGATCATCAACCTCGCCTCGGTCGCGGCAATCGAGGATTTGGTCGGCGCGCCGGTTGATCCGCTGCGCTTTCGCGGCAATGTCTACGTCACTGGTTGGCCGGCCTGGGGCGAGTTCGATCTGGTCGGGCAGACGATTGCGATCGGGGAGGGAGTCCGGAGGGTGCGGCTGCGCGTCAATCGGCGGATCGAGCGCTGCGCCGCGACCAATGTCGATCCTTTCATCGGCATCCGCGACATGAACATTCCGCGGGCGCTGTTTCATCGCTTCGACCACGCCGATTGCGGCATCTATACCGAGGTGGTCGCGCCGGGCGAGATCGTCGTTGGCGACGCGGTCACCAGCGAGCCGGCGTGATGCAGATTTTGATCGTCGGTGCCGGCGTGATCGGGCTCGCGGTTGGTCGCGCGGCGGCGCTGCGCGGGCATGATGTCATCATTGCCGAAAGCGAGGGACGGATCGGCACCGGTATTTCTTCGCGCAACAGCGAGGTGGTCCACGCCGGCATCTACTACCCGACTGGCTCGTTGCGCGCGCGCCACTCTGTGCGCGGACGCCGTGCACTGTATGAATACAGCGCCAGCCACGGCATCCCACACCGCAAATGCGGCAAGCTGATCGTTGCCACCAAGCCCGCCGAGATCGCCAAGATGGAGTCGCTGCACGCCCAGGCGCTCACCAACGGCGTCGAAGGCATGCAGTTGCTGGAAGCGGCGGAGGCGAAAAAGCTTGAGCCGGCGCTGTTCTGCGTGGCCGCGCTGCTGTCGCCCGAGACCGGCATCGTCGACAGCCACCGGCTGATGCTGGCCTTGCAGGGCGAGATCGAGGATCGCGGCGGCGCGATCGCGTTTTTTACGCCGGTCACCGCGCTGTCTCCCGTCTCCGGCGGTGGCTGGGAGGTCCGCTATGGCGGCGTCGAGCCGGGCGCGCTTACGGTCGATGCGGTGGTCAACAGCGCCGGCCTCGGCGCGCAGGCGCTGGCGGGGGCGACCGAAGGCTATCCACTGGCGCGGGTGCCGCGACTGGTGCTCGCCAAAGGCAATTATTACCAATATGCCGGACGTTCGGTGTTCTCGCGGCTGATCTATCCGGCGCCGGTCGAGGGTGGGCTCGGCACCCATGTCACGCTTGATCTTGCCGGGCGCATGCGCTTCGGCCCCGATGTCGAATGGATCGACGCGATCAATTATGATGTCGATCCGCGCCGAGCCGATTCATTCTATGCCAGCATCCGCACCTATTTCCCCGGGCTGCGCGACGGCGCGCTGATGCCGGACTATTGCGGCATCCGCCCCAAGCTCACCGGACGCGGCGAGCCGGCCGCCGATTTCATGATCGACGGGCCGGCCGAGCACAGCCTGTCGGGGCTCGTTCACCTGTTCGGGATCGAGTCACCCGGGCTCACCTCGGCCCTATCGATCGCCGACGACGTGATGCAGCGGCTGACCCGATAGGGCATTTTCCGGCGAAGTGGACGCCGGTTCGCCGCAGAAAATGCGATTACGCAAAGAGATACAGAGCGAATTCCGATTCGATTGGAATGGAATTCGCTCGAGCACACAAACTCAACGCGCGGCGCCGGCGACCAGCGCCGTTCACTTATTCAAGTCCGGCGATGCACACCAGGCGAGCAGTGCTGCACCCTTCGCGGATCGCCTTGATCCGGTGATAGGTCGGGCTGTTGTAGAAGGCGTCCCACTTCTCCATCGACGGGAATTCAAAAAGAACAATCCGGCGCGGCTGCCACTCGCCTTCGTAGACTTTGAGCGCGCCGCCGCGTGCCAGATATTTCCCGCCGGCCCGCTCCAAGGCAGGTCCGACCTTGGTCATGTATTCCTGGTAGCGAAGAGGATCGTGGATTTCGACGTCTAAAATCACATAAGCAGACATGAGAGGCCCCTGGCTGAGTGGCCCTCATCGAACAACAGATCACCGCACCGAATCAATACGGAATCTATACGGAGTTGATCTTCCTCATGGTGAGGAGCCGCGCGTAGCGCGGCGTCTCGAACCATCCTTCGAGACACGAGCTCACGCTCGCTCCTCAGGATGAGAATGCCGAGAGGGTCGGAACCACCCTCTTCTGGCGGCTGAGCGTGGTTCCGATTGGTTCGATCACAGCCCCTCGAACAGCGCGGTCGAGAGATAGCGCTCGGCGAAGGACGGCAGCACCGTCACGATGACCTTGCCGGCATAGTCCGGGCGTGCGCCGACCTTCAGCGCCGCGGCCACCGCCGCGCCCGAGGAGATACCGGCGGGAATGCCCTCGTAGCGCGCGAGCGCCCGCGCCGTCTCGAATGAGGTCTGGTTGCTCACGGTCACGACCTCGTCGATCACCGCGCGGTCGAGAATCTCCGGCACGAAGCCGGCGCCGATGCCCTGGATCTTGTGCGGGCCGGGCTTGCCGCCGGACAGGACCGGACTGTCCTCCGGCTCGACCGCGATGATGCGCAGCGACGGCTTGCGCGGTTTGAGCACCTGGCCGACGCCAGTGATGGTGCCGCCGGTGCCGACGCCCGACACGAACGCATCAATGGTGCCGTTGGTATCGTTCCAGATTTCCTCGGCCGTTGTGCGGCGGTGGATTTCCGGGTTCGCCGGATTCTTGAACTGCTGGGGAATGACCGAGTTCGGCGTTTCGCGCGCGAGCTCGTCGGCCTTGGCGAGGGCGCCGCTCATGCCCTGGGCGGCCGGCGTGAGCACGAGCTCGGCGCCGAGCAGCGCCAGCATTTTGCGCCGTTCCATCGACATCGAGTCGGGCATCACCAGGATCAGCCGATAGCCGCGTGCGGCGGCAACGAAGGCGAGGGCGATGCCGGTATTGCCCGAGGTCGGCTCGATCAGCACGGTGTCGGGCTTGATCCGTCCTTCGGCTTCGAGCGCGTCGATCATCGACACGCCGATGCGGTCCTTGACGCTTCCGATCGGATTGAAGAATTCGAGCTTGGCGAGAATCTGCGCTTTTATGCCCTGCAGTTGCGGCAGGCGGTTGAGCCGCACGATGGGCGTGTCACCGATCGTGTCGGTGATCGAATCATAGACGCGCCCGCGGCCCGGCGCGGCGGTGGACGAAGGCGAGGCGACGGACCTCAATGCGGCTTCCGACATGATTGTTCCTCCGGAGGTTCGCGTATTTCGCGATAGTTGGTCAGATAGGTGGTGCGACGGGATGTTGCTCCCCTCGGACAGGTCACGCGCTTTGTCGCGGACCGATCCGCCATGGAGCGCCAGCGGGACGGTGAGCCGTTATTCTCCGGGATGTCGGCGCGTCGGAAAATCGTTCTCCAATTGCGCTCATTATTAGGAGTAAGTTGTTCGCATGCCGTGATAAATCCGCTGTGAATAAAATATTCTTTTTATCGGCTTCGCAAGCCCCTCGCGCCCCGCATGACGCCGCAGGGGCGCCGCACGGCCCTGGCCGGCGGGTTCAGCGAAAGTGTTTCGACAGCTTCAGGCTCTGGGCCTGGTAGTTGGACCCGATGGTCTGGCCGTAGAGTTGGTCGGGCCGCGCCAGCAGCCGCTCGAAGACGAGGCGTCCCACGGTCTGGCTATGCTCGAGGATGAACGGCACTTCGCGCGAGCGCACTTCGAGCACGGCACGGGAGCCGCGCCCGCCCGCGCCGGCATAGCCGAAGCCGGGATCGAAGAAGCCGGCATAGTGCACGCGGAACTCACCGACCAGCGGATCGAACGGCACCATCTCGGCGGCATAGTCGGGCGGCACCTGCACCGCCTGCTTCGAGGCGAGGATGTAGAACTCGTTCGGGTCGAGAATGAGCTCACGCGCATTGTTGGCGCTGATCGGCTCCCAGAAGTCGGCGACCTCATAGGCGGCGCGGCGGTCGACATCGATCAGCCCGGTATGGCGTTTGGCACGATAGCCGATCAGCCCGCCTGGTCCCAGTCCGGACAGGTCGACACCGATCGCGACCCCCTGTTCGAGGTCCGGGTCCGGCTCGTCGACCAGGCGCTCATCCGCGTGCAGCTTTGCCAGCGCGGCGCCGAATACGAGCGCGCGCCCATGGTGAAGCCGAAGCTGGGACAGCCGCGAACCTTCACGCACCAGCACCGGAAACGTGCGCGGGCTGATTTCGAGATAAAGCGGGCCGTGGTAGCCCGCTTCGATATGGTCGAAGGCACGCGCGTGATCGGCGATCACGCGGGTGAAGACGTCGAGCCGTCCAGTCGAGCTTTTTGGATTGGCGGCGGCGGCGATGTCCGGGGGCAGCGCAAGCCGCTCCATCAGTGGCACGAGGTAGACGCAGCCGGTCTCCAGCACCGCGCCGTGGGCGAGGCTGATTTCGTGCAGCTTGAGGCTTTCGATGCGCTCCGCGACAGTGGCGCGCGGGCCGGGCAAGAAACTCGCGCGCACGCGATAGGCGACGCTGCCGAGGCGCAGGTCGAGGCTCGCCGGCTGCACCTGCGCATCCACGATCGGCGCGGCCGCGCGGATCGTGCCAGACTCATACAGCGCAGCGATCATGCGGTCGGGCAGGATACCCGTGTCGGCAGCGGAGACGGACAGTGGCACGCTTCGGCTCCGGTCGCGGTAAGTTGGAGCGAATTCCTTTCTAAATCGGAATTCGCTCCGTTTTTCGTGGTCGCATTTTCTGCGGCGAACCGGTGTCCATTTCGCCTGAAAATGCTCCGTGAGTCGATCTAACCGAACCACGCCTTGACGGGAAGGATTTGGCCGGCTAAGAGCCGCGTTATCCCGTGGTCATTTGAGCCGGCCGGCTTGCCGCCACGTTAAACAAAGGAGCTAAAAGGCCGGGGATGCGCGCGCAGCCCGGCCCCGATTTTTTCGGCCGGGTTTTTTGTTTTTTGCGCGCAACCCGCCGGGGTGCCCGCCGATGGGCCGCTCGGCGCAAGGAGACCGACATGCACGCGCCCGATCGCGACTATCATCCGGAAACGCGGCTCGTGCATGCGGGCACGCTGCGCTCCTCTTACGGCGAGACCTCGGAATCGCTGTTTCTCACCCAGGGCTTCGTCTACGAGACCGCGGAGGAATGCGAAGAGCGGTTCCAGAGCACGACGCCCGGCTTCATTTATTCGCGCTTTTCCAATCCGACGGTTGCGATGTTCGAGCGGCGGATGGCGGCGTTCGAAGGCGCGGAATCGGCGCGGGCGACGGCGTCGGGCATGGCGGCCGTGAACGCGGCGCTGGTCGGGCAGGTGCGCGCGGGCGATCACGTCGTCGCGGCAAAGGCGCTGTTCGGGAGCTGCCGCTGGGTGGTGGAGGATTTCCTGCCGCGCTTCGGTGTTGCCTCGACACTGATCAATGGGCTCGACCTCGACGCCTGGCGCAATGCGGTGCGGCCGAACACGAAAGTGTTCTTTCTCGAAAGCCCGACCAATCCGACGCTCGATGTCATCGATATCGCGGCGGTGGCAAAAATCGCGCATGGCGCCGGCGCCCGGCTCGTGGTCGATAACGTGTTCGCGACACCCTTGTGGCAAAGCCCGCTTACGCTCGGCGCCGACTGCGTCGTCTATTCCGCGACCAAGCATATCGACGGGCAGGGACGCTGCCTCGGCGGCGTGATCCTCGCCTCCGAGGCCTTCATCCAGGAGCATGTGCACATGTTCCTGCGGCAGACCGGGCCGTCAATGTCGCCGTTCAATGCCTGGGTCTTGCTGAAGGGTTTAGAGACGCTGCATCTGCGGGTGCGGCGGCAGACCGAGACCGCGGCAGCGGTCGCCGGGGCGCTTGCCGGCCACAAGGCGATTGCCCGCCTGGTCTATCCGGGGCGGCCCGATCATCCGCAGGCGGTGACGGTGGCGAAGCAGATGAGCGGCGGCTCCACCATGGTGGCGCTCGACATTGCCGGCGGCAAAGCGGCGGCATTCCGCTTCCTCGACGCGCTGAAACTCGTGCGCATCACCAATAATCTCGGCGATGCCAAGAGTTTGGTAACGCATCCGGCGACGACGACGCATCAGCGGCTGACGGCGGAGCAACGCGCCGAGCTCGGCATTGGCGACGGGCTCGTTCGCTTCTCCGCTGGGCTCGAGCATCCCGGCGATGTTTTGGACGACCTCGTGACGGCGCTCAATGCGGTTTGACGTTTGAGTTTGCAGCAGTGCTCAGCGTCACCAATCGGCCGAGCGCGGCGCGTGAGCGACCCGTCTCGCGCTTACGGTATCTGCGGCGGAGCCACGTGCAGTGCGTGCACATTCGGGCCCACGCCTGCAGTTGTCATCGATCGCGTTGCCGCCTCGACGATCGCATCGGCCAATAGCTTAGCGAGACAGGCGTAGCTCCAGTCATTCATGTGCAGATGGTCGGGAGCAAGGAACGTCTCGAACGGGATGTGCTGGATCTCGCGCCAGCGCCGCATCAATGCGAAGCGGGGAAACAGACCGACGCTGGTGTCTTTGGCGGTCACCGCGAGCAGCTTGAGCATCTGCTCATTCTCGGACTTCGCGAGCACTTCGGGGGCAAATTGCGTATCGATCAGGATCACGTCGGCGCCCAGCGCCTTGATCCGGGCGACGCCTTCGCGCACGGCCGAACAGGTCATCGTCGCCGGCTTGTCGTGCAGCACGGCATTGGTGCCAACCTGCCAGAGCACAAGGTCGGGCTTTTCCGCGGCGACGCTGGCGTCGAAGCGGTTGAGCATGTCGCGCACTTCCTCGCCGTTCACGCCGCGATTGAGGACTTTAATGGTGTTGGAGGGAAAGTACGCGCGCAGCGCTGCCGCGAGTCGGCTCGGATAGCTCGCATCCGGCGTGCTGGCGCCGGCGCCGGCGGTCGACGAGGAGCCCAGCGCGACAATGGTCAGCGGCTCGCGATTGGCGAGGCGCCGCGCGGCGCGCGGCAGTGCATAGGCAAGCTTGGTCAGGTCGGCCTGCGCGCGACAGGTCTGCGCCCCGTCGCCCGCCTGGGCGGCGGCGGAGAAGAGACAACCGGAGGCAAGAACAACGAGGGCAGTAGCCCGCAAAACTGTCAGCATACCTACTGTTTGTCGTTAGGGGTTGCCGCTGTCAACTTCGCAGCTTCCAGGACGAAATCGGTCAAGAGCCGCCCGATGCAGGTGTGAACCTTTTCTGCCAGATCGGTTTTCTTGGTCTCCACTGAAAAATCGAATGTTCCGATTTCGCTCCAGTATTTCATCACATCGTAACGATCAAACAAATCAATTTCGTGCTGCAGTGCGACAAAGCGCATGGCATCGAGATACGATGCGAGCGAGATCATCATTTCCGTGCGCGGACTGTACTGCATGTTCATCAGGATGACGTCGGCAAGGCCCGCTGTGGCGAAGGTAATGCCTTCATCGAGGGCGTTGCGGAATTCTTCAGGCTCAACCCCGTGGATGGCGTCTGCAGTACCGGTTTGCCAGATGACCAGGGCCGGCCTGTCTTGGGCGACGCTGCGTTCGATCACCTTGACCATGTCGGGTGCTGTCTGGCGTGGCCGGGCATAGGTGATGACGCGGACCGCGACGCCGGGAAGCTTTTTCTTCAGGTCCGCCTGAAAACGGACGGGATAGGCCTTGCCCGCTCCGCCGAAGCGGGCGAGCCCCGAGGAGGAGGTCCCGACCACGATGATGTCGAGCTTCTTGGCTTCAATGGCGGCTGAGACATGAGTGAGCGGAAAACCCGGCTGCATGATGCCGTCGCTGACCTGGCACGGATCATCGGCCTGGGCGAGGGCGGCGCCGGCGAGCACGATGCCGAGCACTGACAACAGCCATCTCATGGCGCGTTTCCGGGCGCGCTCTTGGCCGGAGTGGCGCTTGGCGGCTTCGCGCGCGAGGGCGGCTTGCGCCCCTCAATGTACCTGTACCACGACATCAGCGCTGCCGCCGCAATCATGATGACAATTCCGAAAATGCTGACAAAAATCTGCATGGCAAAACTGTCGGAAACTTCGATCATCACGAAATGCGCGGCAAAGGCAAGGAAGACGCCGAGGCAGAAGATTTCCAGCGAATGCTGGCCGGATAGAACCGCAGGGCGCAGCCAGAGGGAGTGCAGGCCCGGCCAATCTTTCGGCACGAAGCGCACCGTGAGCGTTGCCAGCGCGAAGAAATGCAGCAGGCGCAGCACGTCGAGATTCGTCTTGTCGATCGGGTACATCCATTCCGCCAGCCAGTGCGGCAGGTAATGGGCGTAGGCCGGGACATACCAGGTCATGACAACGGCAAAGGACAGAACCAGGTAGATCGCCGCGAGCGCGACCGCGATGGGCGAGCGCACGAACGAGCCGATCTGCTTGATGCCACCCAGCGCGCACCAGGCGCCGAACCCGAACAGCAGCTGCCAGGCGAACGGGTTGAACGCCCAGTGTCCGCTCGGATAGGCCGGCAGATTGATGCCGAACTCCCAGGCGGCGGCATAGATCGCGACCGAAACGAACAGCGCAAGTGTCGGAAGGCGCAGCAGCAGCCAGACAAAGGGCGGGAAAAATGCGAGCAGCGCAATATAGAGCGGCAGCACGTCCATATTGGCGGGCTTGAACTTGAGCAGAAGCGCCTGGACCAGCGTCACGTCAGGTTGCCGCAGGAAGTCGAATACCCCCATTTCCTCGGCATAAAGTGGGTTCTCGAAGCTCGACGAGACATAGGCGATCTCGGCCATATAGATCGCAAACAGGAAAATGTGGGCGACGTAGACCTGCCAGGCGCGCTTGAGAATGCGGGCAGACGCGATGACGAAGCCGCGCTTCTGCATCGTCGCGCCATAGACGAAGGCGGCGGTATAGCCGGAGATGAAGACGAAGATCTCGGTCGCGTCGCTGAAGCCGTAGTTCCTTATCGTGATCCAAGCGACGATATTCGAGGGGATGTGGTCGAGGAAGATCAGCCACAGCGCAAGGCCGCGAAACAGGTCGAGGCGCAGGTCGCGCTCGCTGTCGGGCAGATGCGCCGGCGCCGCCGCGGTGCGCGGCAATCCAACGTCCGACGGCCGCTCGGCGGCCGGGTCATCGGCTGTACGGGCATCCATCGGCGCAGCGCCTTTCCGGTCACGTCCTTATCATGCTGTGGACCGCGTTGCATTCGGCCGTCGCGTCGCAGATAAAATTGGAGCATATTCCGGCGCTTTGCCGCGGAGCTGATCCTGGGTATCGCACGGCTTCGCTGCAGAATTGCGGCCTGGCAAGGAAGATCGAGCGATCCGCCAACCTGCCAGGATTTGCTCTGGAAAAAGGACGGGCGATGTACCGCGCGGTCACTCGGGACATTGAAGTAAAGGTGGCCCCACGTTTCCTGCCCGAGCGCTCGTCAATAGAGCAAAGCTACTATTTCTGGTCCTACACCATTGAGATTACCAATCTCGGGCGCGACACGGTCCAGCTCAAGACGCGGCACTGGCGCATTACCGACGCCTTCGGCCGCCTGCAGGAAGTGCGGGGAGCAGGCGTTGTCGGTGAGGAGCCAGTGCTGGGGCCGGGAACCTCCTTTGAATATACCAGCGGCGTGCCGCTGCCGACATCTTCGGGCTTCATGGTCGGGACCTACGGCATGGTGGCGTCGAACGGCGAGCGTTTCGAGATCGCCATCCCTGCCTTTTCGCTCGACAGCCCGCAGGGACCGCGCACGGTGAACTGACCTCGCTCACTGCCGGAGCCGTCCTCACTCGGCCTTAATGCTTTCCGGGTCCAGCGCGTACCGGGCATTACAGAATTCGCAGGTGACGAGGATGCGACCGTCCTCCACCATCTCGCGGCGATCCTCGGCTGAAAAGCTGCGCAGAATGGTCTCGACGCGTTCCCGCGAACACGAGCACTTGGCCTCAATCCGCGCGGAGCGGAACACCCGCACGCCGTGCTCGTGGAACAGACGATAGAGCAGGCGATCGCTCGACAGGTCGGGATCGATCAGCTCGATGTCGGTCAGCGTGGCGATGAGCGCCTGGCCTTCGACCCAGGCGTCGTCTTCCGGCACCTCATGTGGAACAGTCCCTTCCGGCGCGTCGCCAGGATCGAGGTCGGGCCCGCGCATGCGCTCGACACGCTTGGGCAGGAACTGCAGGATCAGGCCGCCGGCGCGCCAGCGCCGTTGCAGACCGCTCGCGCTCGGCCGCAGCTCCTGGGCGACGGCGAGGCGGACGCGGGTCGGAATCTGCTCCGAGCGCAGGAAATATTCGTGCGCGGCCTCTTCCAGGTCACCGCCCGAAAGGGCGACGAGCCCCTGATAGCGGCTCATCTCCGGGCCCTGGTCGATGGTCATGGCGAGATGGCCGCGGCCGAGCAGGTCGCCGGCCGGCGCGTCGCCGGCCGCGGTGACCTTCGCCGCATCGAATTGTGCATAGGCGCGAACCTGCCCGACGCTGCGATAGTCGACGACCAGCATCCGCACCGGTCCGTCGGTCTGGGTCTGCAAAATGAAGCGGCCCTCGAATTTCAGCGAGGCGCCGAGCAGCACGGTGAGGACGGTCGCTTCGCCAAGCAGCTTGGAGACCGGGGGCGGATAGTCGTGCTGGGAAAGAATGATATCGAGCGCCGGCCCAAGCCGCGCGACCCGTCCGCGGACGTCGAGTGCGGCGACCGCGAACGGCACCACGGCATCGTCCACCGGAATCTGTATCGGGTCCCGCGAGGGGATAGCGACGTCGGTCATCGAGGCCCTTGCACGGACTGAGCGGGGTGGCAAGAACGGTCGGCCAAACCATTAACCATCGCACTGCTATATGGGGCCGGCGGGGATCAGGTCAAAGAGCGTATCTGTGCGCGCAGAATGGTTTTAGGCAAACCTCAATCTCGATCTGGCACAGTGACCGCAGCCAAATCGAGGGAAGCGCGCCCATGCCGGACAGCCACGAAATCAAACTCATTCTCGCCAAAGGACGGATCGACGCCGCGGATGTCCTGATGCTGCGACGTCGCGTCTTTCTCAAAGGCGTGGTGACGCCCGCCGACGCCGAGATGGTTTTTGTTCTCAACGACCGCCTGCAAGGGGCCACCGACGAGTCCTGGCCGCCCTTTTTCGTCGAGGCGCTGACGGACTATATCGTGTTCCAGGCGCAGCCGCGCGGCTACATCTCCGAGGACAATGCTGACTGGCTGATTGCCCGCGTTTCGCGCGCCGGCCATGTCGATACGGTGGCCGAGCTTGAACTGCTGGTGTCGGCACTGGAGCGCGCGATCTTCAGTCCGGTGCGCTTGGTCAGCTTTGTGCTCGAGCAGGTCAAACGCGGGGTGATCGAAGGGAACGGACCGGTCGCACATGGCGGCAGGCTGCAGCCCGGTGTCATGGGCGAAGTGGAGACCGAGCTGGTCCGGCGCATCCTCTATGCCTTCGGCGGCGACGGCAATGTTGCGATCACCCGGCAGGAAGCCGAAATCCTGTTCGATATCAACGATGCCACAGCGGAAGCGGCGAACCACCCGGCATGGTCCGACCTCTACGCCAAGGCGCTCGCGAACTTTCTGATGGCGGCGTCAGGCTACCAGGTTCCGACCCGCCAGGAAGCGTTGCGCCGGGAGGCATGGCTCGATGCGCCGACGCCAGGGGTCGGGTCATTCCTTGGGCAGATGCTTGCGGGGAGCCTCAGCGCGATCGGGGACAGCTATCGGTACGGCACGCTCGACGGCGAGCCGCGGCCCCCTGTCGTTATCGCGTCGTCGCTCGATGACCTCAGCCCCCGCGCCACCGATGCGGAGATCGAATGGGCGGTGGAACGCATCCGGCGTAACGGCCTGAACCGGAACGAGCGGGTGCTGATCAATTTCCTCAAGAGCCTCGGCGCCCACATGTATCCGCGACTGGTGCCGATCCTCGATCTCGTGGTGGCTTGAATCTAGAGCATTTTCAGGCGAAGTGGATACCGGTTCGCCGTCCGAAAATGCGACCACACAAAGAGAAAAGAGCGAAGCCCGGTTCTATCAAAACGGGATTCGCTCCAGAAATCGCGACTTGCGCCGCCGAGTGCGGCAGGTTGGATTGGAAAGAAAGCCAAAGAACCAATCGCGGCCGGCGCCACAAAATTTCAGCTCTGCACTTTGCATTGCGCGGCGGACACAGCCGCGTTTGCCATCGACTGGAGGCCCGGCTCAGGGATAAGGGCGCGCACCACGATCAGCCCTGACAAGGTCGGCGATTCGACGATGAGACGGTCGGCGGCGGTGATATTTTCGTCGGTCGGCAGCTCGGCATGCTGCTCCGGTGTCATCAGATCAAGCTCGACGATGCGATGGCCAGCGGAACGATCGTTGATCGAGTAATAGGCCACCCCCGCGCGGGTATAGAACGTCACCGACGTATAGGCTTGGCTTACCGGTGCGGTCAGCTTGAGCCAACCATCACTGAGATTATAGCGGCACACGGCGGTGGCAAAGGCGGGATCCATGAAGGGCAGGGGCGCTTTGTCGGACTGCGGCGCCGGCAGCAGCGTGAATGAATTCACCGGGGCGAGGGGTTCGATGCGCGCATAGGCATCGCGCGTCGCCGTTCGCGGCAAAAGCAGGATCGTGGCGAGATGGACGACGCCGCCCAGCAGAAGACCGGCGAGGAGCCATAGCAGCCACCGGATCATGAGCAGGCCTTTCGGTTGGTAATAATCGTCGGCATCGGCGCTTCACGTTCGGCCCGCGTCGCTACGCCGACCGGGGTGTCATAGAAGCGCATGACGAGAACGTAACGTTCGATCCCACCGGTCGGAAGCCAGTTCCCCGGTCGCGCGCGTGGCGCGACCGTGACCGCGAACTGACCGTCCGCCTTGCGCAACAGCTCCTGGCTGGTGAAGCCATGGCGGCGCAGTGCGTTCGGGATCAAGTGTCCCTCCCGATCGTAGATCGTAAGGGTGAAGAACCGCGCTTGCGGCGTGGTGCCGCTCACCACTACGTCGCAGCGCCCGTCGAGCGGGCGATGGGCATCGTCGGTCCTCGCGATGAAAGCGACGCCGTCACCAAGCCCCATCGGCAAGACACCGCTGCGGGCAATCGCTGCGCGCGCATAAGGGTCGATCTCGGTGCCTCCGGACTCCGGATAGGCGGTCCACGAGCCGATCGTCATGGCGCCGAAGGCGACGTTACGGGTCAGCGCGAACCAGGTCGAGCCAAGCCCGATCGCCGCCGCCACAGCCAATGCCACCAAGGCGCCGAGTAAAAGCCGCACGGGTCAAGTCCAATTGGTTAAGCACGCCGCCCGGGCAAACATATGCTGGCACGGTCTCGCAGGGTCAATTCCGGGCTTTCGCGCCATCGCCACGCTCCGGTTGAGCCGCAGCAACGGTGCCAGGGGGCGTGCCATCCGCCTTCGATTGGCGGCGCTCGTCGCGCGCCGCATTCGGTGCCGGCAGGCGCGCCGCGTCGTCAAACAGCTTCTCAATATTCGACAGCACCTGGACGCCGCGGTACGAGAGCATGGCCGGCCGCGGGATGTCCTTGTTTTCGGCGACGTTCGGGCCGACCTTATTCTGGTTGGGCGGCAATCCGGGAATATCGTGAAGCTCCACCCCCTGGTGGGCATATTCCATGACTGTATGCCAGGTCATCGCCGGCAACGAGCCTCCGGTCATGCGATTGGTTGGCCGGTAGTTGTCATTGCCGAACCAAACCCCGGCGACGAAATTGCCCGTATAGCCGACGAACCAGGCGTCACGATAGGCATTGGTGGTTCCGGTCTTTCCGGCCGCCTTGACGCCATTGAGCATGGCGCGGCGCGCGGTTCCCCGTTCCACCACGTTGTTCATCATGAAGGCCATCTCGGCGGCGACTTTCGCCGGCATCACCTGCTTCGGCTTCCAGCCGTCGCGGTCATAGCGCCAGATCGTCTCGCCGGTGCCGGTGCGCACCTCCAGCACGGCATGCGCCCGCACCGTCTTGCCGGCATTGGGAAAGGTCGCGTAGGCCACGGTGTGATTGACGACGGTCACTACGTCGGCGCCGATCGGCAGTGATGGCGTATCCGGTAGAGGCGTCTGAATTCCCATCGCGTGGGCGAGCTTGATGATCTTGGCACGACCGGCCTTGGGTCCGCCAATGCCCCTGCCGATTGCAATCGAGAGCTTCACGGCAATGGTGTTGATCGAGTTGGTGAGCGCTTGAAGAAGCGTCATGCGTCCCCGGTACCCGCCGGAATAGTTATGCGGGCACCAATTGCCGATGCAAACCGGGCCGTCGACTACGATCGATTTCGGCGTAAACCCGTTCATCAGCGCTGTTGAATAGACATAGGGCTTGAAGGAAGAGCCCGGCTGGCGCGTGGCGTCGACGGCGCGATTAAATTGGCTTACGCTGTAATCGACCCCGCCGACCATGGCGCGCACGGCACCGTCCAGATCAGCTACCACCAACGCTCCCTGCTTCGCTCCATAAGCGCGGCCGAACTGGCGGATACCGTCTTGTATCGCATGGTCGGCGGTCTGCTGCAGGCCCGGATCAAGCGCGGTGCGCACCACGAAGTTGCGCTCAGTGATGTTCCTGGGCAGCTTGTCGGCAATCTTGCGTGCTTCGTTGAACGCGTAGTCGAGATAATAGTTGGGAGCGTTTTCGTCACGCCGGTCGATCGTCTTGGCCGGGTTGCGGCGGGCGCCGAAGACTTGACCCTCGGTCATGAATCCGGCCTCGACCAGATTGTCGAGAACAACATTGGCGCGGGCGCGGGCGGCCGGCAGGTTGATATGCGGGGCGTATTTTCCCGGCGCCTTGAACAGGCCGGCGAGCATCGCCGCTTCCGCAAGGTTCACATCACGCGCCGACTTGCCGAAATAGTAATGGGCCGCCGCGTCGACCCCATAGGTGCCGCCACCCATATAGGCGCGGTCGAGGTAGAGCTTGAGAATCTCGTTCTTGGTCAGGCGGGTCTCGAGCCAGACGGCGAGAAAAGCTTCTTTGACCTTGCGCTCGATCGTGCGCTCATTGGAGAGAAACAGGTTCTTGGCGAGCTGCTGGGTGATCGAGGAGCCGCCCTGCACCACGCCGCCGGCCTTGGCGTTGGTGAGCAGCGCGCGGAAGGTGCCGCTGACATCGATACCGAAATGCTCATAGAAGCGCCGGTCTTCGGTGGCGAGCACCGCCTTGATGAGGTGGTCGGGGAACTCCTGGAGCGGAATCGAATCGTTCTGCTTGACGCCGCGGTTTCCGATTTCGTTGCCGTAGCGGTCGAGAAAGGTCACGGCGAGCTCGGATTTTTTCAGCCAGTCTTCGTCGGAGGTCTCCCGGAAGGCCGGAGTTGCCAGCGCCAGCATCAGGATCGATCCACCGACGGCCAGGGTCAGCCCTTCCGACAACGGCTCGACCAGAATCCAGCGGCGCCACCCACCGACGTGGAGGCGATCCATGACGACGACGAAGCGTTCGAACAGCTCGCGCGCCCAATAACCGACCTGAAAGACCGCGGAATCGATCCGCGCGTCGATGTCGAGCAGGAAGCGCTTCAACCGTGCAATGAAGGTTTCGCGAGTGCCGCTAGTTTCGGTTGAATCGTCGTCCACTGCCGTGTCCTGCCTACTGTTGCCAGTCGATCTCCGACCTTTCTGCTAAGCGCCGCCACGCGGAACGAGGTTCGCGCCGCGGCGCCCGGCTGGCCGGTTTCAGCCTGCAACATCTTGCCTTCGCCAAGGCGGTAACCGACCATGGCTCAAGCAATCCAGTGCCTTAGCTTTAGCCGAAGCCCGTGCTGTGGCCAATGCAGAACCGATACAAATGCCACGATTATGGGAGGAGTGTGACGTGCGGGAAGCGCGCCGGCGCGTCCTGGTCGCGAAGGGTGCAACGCGCAGCTAAGCTGTTGCTGCAGGAAGATAGAAGAATTATATAAAGAAGGAAGAACGAAGCGATGCCGCCGCGCCCGAGGCGAGCCGGCGGCGGGAGCCAACAGACCCGGCGAGAGCGAAAGAACCGTGGCGCTGAACATCAAGAATGTCGAGACCGAGAAGCTTGCCCGCGAGCTCGCGCGGCGGCGCAAGCAGAGCATTACCGCGGTGCTGACCGATGTCTTGCGCAAGGAGGTCGAGCGCGAGCGGCGCAAGCCCGGTCCGAAGGACGATATCGAGGCATTCCAACGCGGCATCGACGAGATCGTCGCGGATTATCAGCAGCGTCCGGTTGTCGATAATCGGACCGACGACGAGATTATCGGATACAACGAACAAGGTTTGTTCGACTGATGGTGATCGACACGTCGGCCTTGATCGCGATCTTGAAAGGCGAGCCGGAAAGTGTGGCTTTTGAACGGGCTATCTATGCTGATCCCATTCGCTTGATTTCGGCGGTCACAAAGCTTGAGGCTGGCATGGTCGCGGCTGGGCGCCGGGGGCAGTCAAGCGGTGCCAGCCTCGATCGCCTGCTGAACTGGATCTCCGCGAGTATCGTTCCCTTCGACGAGCGCCAGGCGGATATCGCGCGCGATGCTTTTGCGCGCTTCGGCAAAGGCCGTCACCAGGCGGCGTTGAATTTCGGCGACTGCGCCGCTTACGCCCTTGCCATCGCCGAGGCCGAACCGCTGCTGTTCAAGGGCACCGATTTCGACGCAACCGACGTCGAATGCGTGAAGCTCGACGAACCCCGGCAGGACTGAGCCCAGGGATGCCCGCCACGGCGCAGGTTTGAGCGGAAGATTATTCTCCGGCAACCGGCGCGGTGCCTCGCTCCCGCCCGAGTGCTCGGTATGTTCCTGCCGCGTTGGGTAGTGGGTCAGAAAATCACTCCCGCTATGGTTGCTGGCGTGACCGATCGGCTTTGGGAGATTGGCGACATCATCGGTGCCGTAGAAGCTTTCGAGCAACAGGCACAAAAACGCGCCGCTTAAGATAGGCGCTTCATGTTGGCCAACGATCAATCGTCATCATCTGGCCTGTTTAGGAGATCGTAGGATCGAAAGCTGGTTGAATTGCGCCAGCTATCCATAACCGCTCCGCACACCTCACACCTAGCGTCGTCCGTGTCGGGGAACGGCGTTCTGGTCGTGGTTACTCGGTATACCGCGCCGCACTCACATTTGTGCTTGCCGGTTACCAAAATCCACCCATGAGAGAATAGTGCACTATTACACGCAAAAACGCTAGACGGACTCCTGCCACATTCAAACTGACCCACTACCCCGCGTTGCGCCGGCCGTGAGATCGCGCCCGACCAAGGGGGGCTTGCCAGGATGCAACAGCATGGTCATGCGCATGATCACGATCATCCGCATGACCATGTGCACGACCATCAGCATGATGCCCATTGCGGGCATTCGCAGGGGCCGGAGCCGCAGGATCCGACGCCGAGCTGTCCTGCTCTACTGCTCCGGCGGTCCTGCCTTTCCGTCCGGCGCTCCGACCCACAGTGCATGCAGGCGCTTTTCCACCGGACCACCGACGGTTAGCACGAAAGCCGTCAGCACCGAGCCGATCACGACGACCTTCCACCCCGCGACCG
>CAZTTL010000037.1:0-17824 GCA_964616635.1 uncultured Rhodoplanes sp.
CGGGCGAAGCCGTGATCAAAGGCGCGGAGACCGCGATCGAGAAAAACACGCCGTACATCCTGTTAACCTCGTCGGGAGGCGCGCGCATGCAGTAAGGCATTCTCGCGCTGATGCAGATGCCGCGCACCACGGTCGCGGTCGAGCGGTTGCACGAGCAGAAAAAGCCCTACATCGTCGTGCTCACCAATCCCACGACCGGCGGCGTCACCGCCTCCTATGCGATGCTCGGCGACATCCATGTCGCGGAGCCGGGCGCCCTGATCGGCTTTGCCGGGCCGCGGGTCATCGAGCAGACGATACGCGAGCGCCTGCCGGACGGCTTTCAAAAGGCCGAATATCTCAAGGCGCACGGCATGGTCGACATGGTGGTGCAGCGCCAGGACATGCGCGCCACGCTGGCGCGGCTGTGCCGGCTGCTGATGAAGGCAGCACCGCCGCCGCCGCGGACCAATCTGCCGGCACTGGCGGCACCCGCCGAAGCAGTGTAAGCGCAGGGGACGTTTGGGGGCGAGTGTTAGAATGCGCGCGCAGGACCTTTCACCGTTGAGCACTCGGCGATGACCGCGCTGCCGGCCGCACCGGTCGGGGCGATCCTCAACCGGCTCCTTGCCCTGCATCCCAAGCGGATCGACCTGTCGCTCGATCGCATGTGGCGGATGCTGGCGGCGCTCGATCACCCGCAGGATCACCTGCCTCCGGTGATTCACGTCGCCGGCACCAATGGCAAGGGCTCGACCATCGCCTTCATGCGGGCGATGCTCGAAGCGGCGGGATTGCGCGTCCATGCCTACACCTCGCCGCATCTCGTGCGCTTCAACGAGCGCTTCCGGATCGGCCGCGTCGGTGGTGGCGAGCTTGTCAGCGATCGCGAGCTCGCCGACGTGTTCGAATTCTGCGAACGCAAGAACGGCGCCTCCCCGATCACCGTGTTCGAGATCGAGACCGCAGCGGCGTTCCTGCTGTTCACGCGGCATCCGGCCGACCTGCTGCTGCTGGAGGTCGGCCTCGGCGGCCGGCTCGACGCCACCAATGTGATCCGGCAGCCGCTGGCGAGCGTGATCACCTCGGTCTCGATCGACCATATGGACCATCTCGGCGACACCATCGAGCTGATCGCGACCGAAAAGGCCGGCATTCTCAAACGCGACACGCCGGCGGTCATCGGCCGCCAGAGCGAGGATGCGCTGGCGCCCCTCCTTGCTCGCGGCGAGGAGGCCGGCGCGCTGCTGCACGTCGCCGGGCAGGACTGGGTGGCGGGCGAGGAACGCGGCCGACTGGTCTTTCAGGATATCGGCGGCCTGCTCGATCTGCCGGCGCCGCGCCTGTTCGGGCGCCACCAGTTCGACAATGCCGGCACGGCGATCGCCGCGCTGCGCGCCGCCGGCCTCACTTTGCCGGTCGATGCGATCGAGCGCGGGCTCGTCAGTGTGGACTGGCCGGCACGCATGCAGCGGCTCGCGAATGGCAGGCTCAGCATGCTGGCCCCCGAGGGCAGCGAATTATGGCTCGACGGCGGACACAATCCTGACGGCGGGCGCATGATCGCCGCCGCGCTCGCCGATCTCGAGGAGCGGGTGTCGCGCCCGCTGATCCTGCTTGTCGGCATGCTCGCGACCAAAGACGCCGAGGGTTTTCTGCGCCATTTCGTCGGTCTCGCGCGCAGGCTGATCGCCGTGCCGATCCGTCAGGACAAGACCATGCCGGCGGCAGCGCTTGCAGCGAGCGCGCGCGCCACCGGCATGCCCGCGGATGTTAGCGAAAGCATTCCGGCTGCCCTCAGCGCGATCACCGCGTTCGACCTCGATCCGGCACCACGCATCCTCATCACCGGCTCGCTGTATCTCGCCGGCGAAGCGCTGGCGCTGAATGGCAGCGTGCCCGCGTAAAAAGCCGCACGGTCTGGTTCGCCGCTTTTTCATCCTCCCCCGTGAAACGGGGGAGGGGGACCATGCGCAGCGCATGGTGGAGGGGGCAAGCGGCGCCGGCTATTCCAAGGATGAACCGCGCCAATCGTCAGCTCGCCCGCTCACCTCACAATTCGTCAACGCCCACCGCTTCAGCGACATGGGCAAAACCGTCGGCGCGCAGCAGATCGGCGAGATCGCGCTTGATCGTCGCCACAAGACCCGGGCCGTGAAACACCAGCGCAGTGTAAAGCTGCACCAGGGAGGCGCCGGCGCGGATTTTCGCGTAAGCGTCAGCCCCGCTCGCCACGCCGCCGCAGCCGATGATCGGAAGCCGACCTTCGGTAAAGCGAAACATCTGGCGCAAACATTCGGTCGATGGCGCCATCAGCGGCCGGCCGGACAGCCCGCCGGCTTCCGCACGACGGCGGCTTTTCAGCGTCGGTGGCCGCGCCAGCGTCGTGTTGCCGACGATCAGCCCGTCAATGCCGCTCGCCAACGCGACCTCGGCAATATCGCGAAGCTGCCTCTCGTCGAGGTCAGGCCCGACCTTGGCGAGCAGGGGCGGCCGGTGCGCAGGATCGGGAGCCGCGTTGTCACGCGCGGCCAGCGCGCGTCGCAGCAAAGCCTCGATGGGCGCCCGCGCCTGCAGGCCGCGCAGCCCGGGCGTGTTGGGCGACGATACATTGACGACAATGTAGTCCGCGAACGGGGTGACCGCCGCGACGCCCAGTTCGTAATCGGCGGCGGCGTCCTCGGTCTCGCGGTTCTTGCCGACATTGGCGCCGACGATGCCGGGCGCGTGGGGCGACTTGCGGCGCTGCGCGAGGCGCTCGGTGAAGACGGCCAGCCCCTGGCTGTTGAAGCCGAAACGGTTGATCACCGCTTCGTCCTCTTCCAGGCGAAACAACCGCTTGCCGGGATTGCCGGGCTGCGGCTCGGGCGTCACCGTGCCGGCTTCGATCAAGCCGAAGCCGAACCCGAACGTCGCGTCGATCACCTCGGCATGCTTGTCGAAGCCGGCGGCAAGACCGATCGGATTGGAGAAATCGAGCCCGAACACCCGCGTTGCCAGCACCGGATCGTCAGGCAAGGCTCGTTTGCGGCCGAGGCCATATTTCAACGCTTCGATCGCAAGCCGATGGCTTTTCTCCGGATCGATCAGGCGTAGCGCCGGCCAGGCCAGGCGATACAGAAGGTCGTGCATCACTGCGTAACAACTCGCTTTTTTTCAGACCCCGTCCGCTTGCCGCTGTGAGGAAGATGCGAGCCTGCCCGAGCGTAGCCCTCCCCGCGGTCGGTCGACCATGAATCGCGCCACTTCGCAATATTCGGTCCGTTTCCTCAACAGCGAATGATGGAGCCCGGCAGCGGCCGGCGACGACAAGGCCGCAGCATGCGGACATCGCCGCGCGCAAATGTGATCAATCGCCGTCGGTTGTTCCTCTTCCATTCACACGCGATACGCGAGTGCGATCTTGTCAATCACGCATAAGTTGTCATAAGAATAATTACTCTCTTAGGTCGATTTCGCTCGTGGAAGCGCGGGGAACGGGCATGGCGCAGCTCAGGGTGCGACTCGAATGGCTGACCGGCGTGAACCGGCCGATCTATCAGAACGTGCGGCTGGTCGGGAGCTGGGACAGCAGCGGCCGCTACTCCGACCAGTGGAGCAGCGTGCCGATGATTGCGTTTACAGCGCCGGACGGCTGCCCGGCCTGGGACGCTGAGGTTTTGTTTGATGACGCCCAGCGTGGATGGACGTTTCACTGGGGCGTGGTGGTCGATGCGCCGCAGCGCGTCGAGGTCTGGGGAATTTCAACCGAGGTGCCGAATGCGTTCTCCACTGCGCAGCACCGCGATTTCATCCTGCGTGAAGACAACCAGGTCGAGCGCTACTGGCTGAGCCATAGCCGCCGGCTCGGCGCCAACAAGGTTTGGCGCGCCGGCGCCGAAAAACCGGCGATCCGCTTTGCGGTCTGGGCGCCCAATGCGCAAGCGGTCGATCTCGTCACCGGCGATCCGGCTTCCGGCTACATCTGGAGCAACCCCGAGCGTGGCGTCCGACGATCGTTCACGCTGATAAAGGATGCCGACGGGCCCGGCATCTGGGCCACGAACCCGGCCGATCCCGCTTTCGCGGATTTTTCGGCTTGGGATCACGTGCCCTACATGTTCCGCATCACCAAGGATGACGGCTCGGTCGCGTTCCGCACCGACCTTTATTCGCGCTGCCAGATCGGCTCCGGCCGCAAGGACCCGGCACATCCGCCGAAGGACGATCCGTGGAACGGCACGCCGCAGGACCTCGATGGCGTCAAAGGCTGCTCGGTCGTCATCGATGCGGAAACCGTGACGACACGCATCAACGACACGGACTTCCCGCCGGCGATGGAGCCTGAGGCAACATTCTGGGCCAACGAATATGACCCGCTGCGGCCCGTCCCAAACCGCCTCGACGAGCTGATCATTTACGAGATGCACGTCGGCGGGCTTGGCGTGCACCGGCGCGACGACGCCGGCAATCCGCTGCCGGGATCGTTCATCGACGCCGTTGCGCTGCTCGATCATCTGGTCGAGCTCGGCGTCAACGCGGTCGAGCTGATGCCGGCGACGGAAGCCGAAGGCTGGACCTGGGGCTACGGCTCCTCGCACTACTTCGCGACCGAGTATTCCAGCGGCGGGCGCGACATGTTCAAGCATTTCGTGCGCGCCTGCCACCAGCGCGGCATCGCCGTGCTGATGGACGTCGTCTACAATCACTATTCGTTCGACGCCGAGCGCGCCGAGTCGGTCTACGACAGCAACACCCACGCCAAGGACATCTACTACTGGTATCAGGGCCAGGACTCGGACTGGGCGGATCCCGGCAAGGGCGGCTATCTGCAGAACGGCTCCAGCGGGCGGGCACCCGACTATCGCAGCGAGCTGGTGCGCAAACTGTTCATCAGCAGCGCCGTGATGCTGATGACCGAGTTCCACGTCGACGGTTTTCGCGTCGACCTCACCCAGGCCTTCCACCGCGACAACGTGATCGAGGCGAACGGCGCGCCGGTCCCGGACGCCAACCGGCTCGGCACCAAGTTTTTGCGCGAATGGGTGCGCACGCTGCGGCTGGTGAAGCCCACGGTGATCCTGACCGCCGAGGATCATACCGGCTGGTCGGCGATCACCCAGCCGCAGGAGACCGGCGGCATCGGCTTCGACGCCATCTGGTGGGCGGAGTGGTACCACCAGCTCATCGGTGACTCGCAAAACGATTCACACAATGCCCGGCTGCTCTATGTCGCCGGCTTCGGCGGCAATGATCCGCTGGCAATGTCCTATGTCGCGGGCGCGCTGCAGGCGACGCCGGGCCGGGTGATCTATCACGAATCGCACGACCAGGCCGGCAACGCCTCTTACAAGATCGGCGATTACGAAATTCACTCCGCCCGCACCATTCAAACCGCGGTCAACTGGAATCTCAACGGCACCCGCTTCTGGGCCGAAGCGCGCTGCCGCGTGGTCAGCGGCCTGACACTGCTGGCGCCGGGCATTCCGATGTTCTTCATGGGTGAAGAGGTCGGCGCGCAGGAACCCTATCGCTACAGTGATTGGCTGGAGCACCGCGAAGACTTTGAGCACCTGCGCGAGACCACCGGCGCAAGACTGTTCCGCTTCTATCGCGATGTCATCCGATTGCGCCGGCGCTACGCCGCGCTCACCTCACCGCATGTCGAAATTCTGCATGTCCACGACGCCAACCGGGTGCTCGCCTTCCGCCGCTGGCTCGCCGACGCCGAGTTTCTCGTCTTCATCAGTCTAAACAACACAGCCTTCGGCGACGGCTATTGGATCGGCCATCCGGCCTTGCACGACGGCGGCTTCATCGAAGTGCTCAACAGCGACGCCGACATCTATGGCGGCCTCGGCGTCACCAATCCCGGCATGCACGCTGCCTCTGGCAACGCCTTCAATGCGCGGCTGCCCGCCAACGGCGTCGTCGTCTTCCAGCGGGTTTGACGTCCGTGCAGCCGGCTGTCCGACCACGGCTGCGACCCTCAGCTCAGAACAACATGCCCTAAAGGAAACGCCGATGATCCATCAGTTCATCTTCGCCGGTCCCAAGCCCGGCCTCTCGGCCGATGCCTTCACCAGCTATTGGATCAATTTCCACGCCGTCGATTTTGCAGCGAAGATCAAGCAGATTCGCCAGTACCTCGTCGCCGCGCGGCTGCCGGTCACGACCGGACGCGACGTGCCGAGCGACCTGCAGGGCGTCGCCGAAATCTGGCTCAAGGACGAGGCCGAGCAGATCGCATCATTGCAGTCGCCCGAGTTTCTGCAGGGCGCCCGCCTCGATGAGCCGCGCTGGGCGGCGTTCTGGCTCACCCTCGTGCTCAACACCGAGTCGCAGGTGCTGACGGAATACCAGGGGACTTCACCTGACCCGGAATTCGTCAAGCTTTACGTGCTGCTCAAGCGCAAGCCCGATCTCGCGCTCGCCGATTTCCGCAAAAAGCTCATCGCGGATCGCGGCGACCTCGGCAAACGCTGCCGGCTCGCCCGCCATCTCGTCGGCTTCTGCCGTGATGCGACCTACGGGCTTGGCGAGCCCGCCTTCGATGCGGTCGAGCTGATCGCGCTGCCCGACACATCCGCGCTCGACGTGCTGCTCGCCGACAAGAGCTTTGCCGGCGCGCTGACCAAGCGCGCCTACGTCCACGACTCCTACGCCTTCAATTTCGTCGCGCACGAGCACTGGGTGATCCGCCCGGGCGAACGCTGACAGCCTGATCAGAAGCGAGGGAAACGCCATGTTGTTCTATGTCCAGATGCGATGGAACTATCAGGGCCGGATTTCGCAGGACCAGCTCTGGGATCTGGAAGCGCTCGAAGGGGTGCACGGCGTCGAAGGCATCCGCGCCGGGTTTGTGCAGCTCTACAAGGTGGTCTCGCAGCACCGCATCATCGCCATCGTCAATGCCGATTCGCTGGAAAACCTCGACCGCAATTCGATGGGCTGGCTGCCGATGCGGGAATATCTCGAATTCGAAGAGGTCTGGGCCTTGCGCGACTATGAGGGCTTTCTCGAGGACGTGAAGGCGAAGTTTCCGCGCCAGCCGCCGCCGGCGGCGCTATCCGCACCAGCGGCGGGCGCATCGTCGGAGATGACGAGCACCGTGGTCAATCGCTGGTTCGACGCGCTGCAGCGCGGCGACGGTGCCGCCGCCCTCGCCTGCCTCGACGACAATGTCGTCTGGATCAACAGTCCCCCCGATAAGGGTCTGAGCGACATCGTCACCTGGCTCGGCGAATATCACGGCCGCAAGGCAGTCGAGGAAACCTTCGTCATCTGGGGACAATTGTCACAGGTCAAGCAGATGGAGGTGCGCAACATTGTGTACGACCGCGACGAAGCGCTCGCGATCGTCCATGAGGTCGCGACGATCAAGGCGACCGGACTCGATTACGACATCGAGTTTATCCAGCGCATCCGCGTCGCCAACGACCGCATCGTCTTCTGGAAGTCATACTGGGATACGTCGAAGGGCATCGTTGCCTTCCGCGGCGATATGCGCGCGCGCCTGATCGCGGCGGCGAGCCGCAACGATCGTGACGAGGCGATGAAGGTTTTGCCGTTCGGCGGTGATCCGAACGCCATCGATCCGGCGAGTGGCCTCACCGTGCTGATGATCGCGGCCGGGCGGGGACATGCAGCCATGGTGCGCACCCTGCTCGCGTTTGGCGCCGAATCCAACGCCGTCGATCGTCGCGCCGGTGCAAGCGCGCTGCACAAGGCCTGCCAGGGTGGCCATCTCGCGGTGGTGAAGCTGCTCGTCGAGGGTGGCGCGCATATCGACCTGCAGGCGACGACGACCGGCCATACGCCGCTCATCGAGGCGATCTGGTTTAAGGCGGACGACATCGTCGAATATCTGATCAACCGGAATGCGCGGATCGAGCTGAAGACCTATTACGGCTTCACCCTCGACGATCACATCAATTACGCGGTCAATGTGAGCCAGGGCCAGGATGACCAGCGCAAGCTCGCCCGCATCAGGGAGCTGGTCGCGCAGCGGCGCGATCGCGATGCCCGCGCGCGCGATCAGACCCCGCTGATCGCCGCCGTGCAGAGCAAGAATCTCGATGCCCTCAACGGCGCGCTGCGCGGCGGCGCCGCGACCGAGGAGCGCTATCCGATCGTCGGCAGCTTCGATGACGGCCATACGCCGCTCTTGATCGCCGCGCGCAATGGCGAGACCGAGATGGTGCGCGCGCTGCTGCAGGCGGGCGCCGATGTCAACGCGGTCGAGCCGGTGTTCGGCGCGGTGCCGCTGCACAAGGCGACCTATAACGGCCATGTCGAGATCACCCGCCTGCTCGCCGGCGCCCCGCGCGTGAACCTGAATTATCAGGGGCCGTCGAACGGCTATACCCCGCTCGCCGACGCGCTGTGGCACGGTTTTGCCGAGTGCGCGAGCGTTCTCATCGATGCCGGCGCCCGCACCGACATCGTCGCCTATGACGGCAAGCGCCCGCTCGACCTCGCGATCGAGAAGCTCGGGCCCGAGCACCCGGTGACGCAGCGGCTGCGCGGCTGATCTGGCGGGACGCGCCTTCACCGGCTCAGCGCAGCACCCGTACGGCTGCGCGTCCTGCGAAACAAACCCGCGTCAATTGCATGAAGCACCGCACCATCACGTAGAGTTGTGCTGACGAGAATTTCCCGTTTTGAGAGTATCAAGACGTTGTTGCTCGACATGGTAGCGACGGCTTCTGAGAGGGGGGCATGACGTGAACGGTGGACCCGCGGGAAGGCCAATCCGGAATTTCTACACTCAGGCGACGTCGCTGCTCGGCACTGTCACCGACGTGCAACCCGACAATCTGTGCTTCACGATCCGCTGCCGCAGCGGCGACGAATTCACCATCAATGTCGGACCGACGACGTGGTTCACGGCGCTCCGCAATACTGATGATCTCGATCGCGATCGCGTCGCCAATCCTGACAATTTTGACCCCGGCAAGCGCTCCGACCAGGTGCGCAAATATGTCCGCAAAGACGACCTGATCACGGTCGAGGGCGTCGAGATCGATCACGGCGGCCACACCCATTTCGAAGGGCGCAAGGTCACGCTGCTCGCGGTCCAGCCGGGGCGTTTCCTATTCGAGGACACGCACTGGTGGCTGACCCAGATCGCCTGCTTTGCCGATGAATGGCTCGACGACCTGTTCAAGGATCGGCGTACCTATGAATGGGACGATTTTGCCGAATTCTACCGCAGCAACCTGAATATTCTCGGCCAGCCGACCCACGACAATGTGCAGGAATGCGCGACGCTGTCGCGGCTGATCTATGGCTTGTCGTCCTGCTACCTGATCACCGGCGGCGACCGCTACCGGCTCGCCGCCAGCGCCGGCGTGAAGTACCAGCGCGAGACCTTCCGCAGCCTGAGCCATGACGGGCAATACTGCTTCTGGCAATTCGGCAAGCGCAAACGCGACCGCGGCGCCACCCTGATCTTTCCGTCTGAGAACGCCGACGACAAAGACACGATCGCGCTCTATGAGCAGATCTATGCGCTGGCCGGCCTGTGCCAGTATCACCGGATCTCGCAGGACTGGGAGGTGCTCGAGGATATCCGGCGTACCATCCGGGCGTTCCAGGACTTCTTCCGCGATGCGCCGGAATACGGCTATACCGGAACCGGCGGCTACTTCTCCCACGTCGATTACGCGACGCTGCGTCCGGACGTCGAAAGCCTCGGCCAGAACCGGCTGCGCAAGAACTGGAACTCGGTCGGCGACCACATCCCCGCCTATCTCGTCAATCTCATCCTTGCGCTCGATCCCCTGCCGCGCGGTGGCGACGATCGCGATTCAGCCGAAAGTCTGCTGAAGACCTGCCGTGAAATCCTGAAGGAAACTTCAGAGCTGATCCTGACCAAATTTCCCGATCCGAACAGCAAATTCGTCAATGAGCGTTTTCATGCCGATTGGAGCGTCGACCATTCCTGGAGCTGGCAGCAGAATCGCGCGATCGTCGGCCACAATCTCAAGATCGCCTGGAATCTGAGCCGCGTCGCCCACTATTATCGCAGCCACGCTGCCGACCTTCGCCATCGCGGTAACGGCAACCAGGCCCCTGAGCACGAAGCCTTTGCCGGCAGGCTTGAAAAGTTTGCGGTCCAGCTCGCCGATGACATGGCGGTCGCCGGCATCGACCAGGTCCGTGGCGGCTGCTTCGACGCTGTCGAGCGCCAGCCCCGCCCCGGCTATCCGATCGAATTCACCTGGAGCAACACCAAGGATTTCTGGCAACAGGAGCAGGCGATCCTCGCTTATCTGATTGTTCACGGCATTACCGGCGACGCCAAACACCTGCATCTCGCGCGCGAGATGATGGCATTCTGGAACCAGTACTTTCTCGATCATGACAATCGCGGCGTTAATTTCCGTGTCACCGCCGACGGTATTCCGGTGATCCAGGGCGACTACTCACTGAAAGCGGGCCATGCGGTCGCCGGCTATCACAGTTTCGAACTGAACTATCTCGCCCACACTTACATCTGCACCTACGTGCAGCCGCAGGCAAAGCCGCAGACCCTGACCGGCGAGGCCAGGTTCCCGACCACCGACCATAACTTCTGCCTGTTCTTCCGCCCCGATCCGGGCGCCCGCCATACCACGCTGAATGTGCTGCCGGATTTCCTGCCACCGGGCGCGGTGCAGATTCACCGCATCACCGTGAACGGCGTGCCGCGCGCCAACTTCAATCCGGAGAATTTTCAGATCGAGCTCGAAGAGCATGAGCTCGGCGCGCAAGTGATCGTCGAATTCTGGCCGGTCGGATCGATCCAATGAACGAGCTGCACAGCGCCCCCCGCATCGACGGCGCCAAGATCGCCGTCGTGCTCGAAAGCAAATTCATCCCGGAAGAAATCTGGGCCTATCTCAGTGGTTTTCCGCTGCTCGGCGCCGGGGTCGAGCTGGTCTCGCGCATCTGGTATGGCGATTACAAGCCCGCCTCCGCCACCTTTTTCAGCGATGCCGACCCGACCGACTCGCCCGCCTGGACCTCGCCGCAACAGATCGAGGTCAGGCGCGACATCTCACAAGCGCACCCGGGCGATTATGCCGCCGTCATCATGGCGGCGAATTACACCAGCGTGCGCCTGCGCTATCCCGGCGAAATCCCGGAAGATGCGGCGCAGCTTGCCGAGTTCGACCCGTGGCAGCACGTGCAATCCGCGCCGGTCGTGCGCTTCTTCGCCGAAGCCATGCAGGACAAGAAGATCGTCAAGGGCTTGCTGTGCCACGGCCTGTGGATTCTCACGCCGAACCCGAAGCTGCTGCGCGGGCGCAAGGTCATCTGCCACTCGGTGGTCATGCCCGACATCCTCAATTGCGGCGCCGTCATCACGCTGACACCCAACCGCGTGGTGACCGACGACGATCTTGTCAGCGGATTCAGCAAGCATCAGGTCGTGCCCTTCATGGCAGCGATCGCCAAGCGCATCAGCGACATCCGGCAAGCGGCGCAGAGCGCCAGCCTGGTGCCAATGAATCCCTACGCCTGACAGCCTGACGCCGAAGCCATGCCAAGCGGCGCCAAAGCGCCGCCGCCATGCGCAAGGAGATCATGATGCGGAAGATTTTGATCGTTCTTTCGGAATGGGGTTTCTGGGGTGAAGAGCTGATCGGCCCACTCGAAGTGTTCGACGACAAGGGCTACGAGTCGACCTTCTGCACGCCGACCGGACGGCGCCCGCACGCTTTGCCGCCGAGCATGGACCCCGCGTTCAACGATCCACCGCTCGGCAAGTCGGTCACCTCGGCCGAGATGGCGGAGAAAGTGCGCGCGATCAACAGTCCCGGCAATCAGCGACTCGACAATTCGACGGACCTGTCGACGTGGTTTCCGCAGCGCCCCTATTGGAGCGGCGCCGACGACAACGGCGTGATCGACAAAGACGCCGTCGTGCTGCGCCTGTGGGAGGACTATTACCAGAGACGCAGCAAGGCGCAGGACGAAGCCAACCGCTTCGACGCGCTGCTGCTCGTCGGCGGCAGCGGGCCGATGATCGACATGGTCAACAACTACCGCGTCCACGATCTCATTCTCGGCTTCCTCGACCGCGGCAAGCCGATCGCGGCGGAATGCTATGGGGTCGCCTGCCTCGCCCAGGCGCGCGATTACAACATCCGCAAGAGCATCATCTGGGGCAAGCACGTCACCGGTCATGCCATCGAATACGATTACCGCAACAATACCGGCGTGCTCGATCCCGACACCGGCGACGTGCTCCACAATGTGCGCAACCAGTTCGTCAATCTCGGGCCGCCGTTTTATGCGCTCGAATATATCTTGCGCGACGCCACCGGACCCGACGGCCAGTTCCACGGCAATGTCGGGCACGCCACCTCGGTGATCGTCGACTATCCGTTCATCACCGGCCGCTCGACGCCCGACTCTTACGCCACCGGACAGATGGTCGTCGATGTCTTGGAAAACGGCCTGCGCCGTTACGGCTGGTGACGCAGCATGACGACGCGCAACGAAAACACCGGACGCTTCGCCTTTTTCCGCCAGCTTCAGGCCGACGGCATCACCTGCATGTTCGGTAATCCGGGAAGCTCGGAGGAAAATCTGCTCGATGCGCTCCAAAGCCCGGAGTTCAAGGATTTTCGCTACTATCTCGCACTGCATGAGGGGCCGACGGTTGCCATCGCCGACGCTTTTGCGCGCGCAACGCCGGCGGTCGCTCTGAACGGTGATGCATTCGCGTGGCGGCGGCCGGCGCTGGTGCAGTTGCACAGCTATGCCGGCCTCGCGAACGGGCTCGGCATGATGTATTACGCGCGCCGCGGCTACACCCCGATGGTGGTGATCGCCGGCGAGGCGGGCCTGCGCTACGAGGCGCTCGACGGGCAGATGGCCGCCGATCTGTGCGCGATCGCGCGGCCCTTCGTGAAATCCGACGCCAACGGCCCCTGCGCCTGGCGCGTGGTCGATCCCGGTTCGCTGCTGCGCCTGTTGCGGCGCGCGATCAAGAGCGCAGCGACCCCGCCAATGGGCCCGGTCTTTCTCGCTTTGCCGATGGACGTGCTCGACCAGCCCAACACCGAGGCGATTGCCCGTTCGTTTCCGGTGCGCAGCCACGCGGTGCCCGATGACGCGACGATCGCGGAAGCAGCGAAGCTGCTGCGCGGCGCCACCCGCCCGCTGATCCTGATGGGCGACGGCATTGCCGCGGCTGGCGCGCAGAAAGAGCTGACCGAGGTTGCCGATCTCGTCGGCGCCGTGGTGTGGGGCGGCAACTGTTCGGAAGTGAACATGGCCGCTTCGCACCCGCTGTTCGGCGGCTATCTCGGCCACATGTTCGGCGACGACAGCAAGCGCATCGTTTCGCAGGGCGATGTCGTGCTGGTGTGCGGCACGACGGTACTGCCGGACGTGTTTCCGTCGCTCGAAGGCGTGTTCGGCGACAAGGCCAGGGTGATCCAGTTCGATCTCAACGCCACCGAGATCGCGAAGAATTTCCCGCTCACCATCGGCGCGCTGGGCGAGCCCAAGGCGACGCTCGCCCGGCTCGCTGCTGTGCTGCGCGACACGATCGGCAAAGCAGAGAGCGAACGTGCCGCGCAGCGTCGCAAGAAACATGGCGAGGAGAAAGAGGCACACCATCGCGCCGCACTAAAAGCCGACGCCAAAGTCCGCGACCAGGTCCCGATGCGGATGTCGCGCTTTTGCGATGACCTGATGAAGCGCCTCGCCAAGCTCAAGCCCTCCCCGCTCGTGTTTGACGAAGCGCTCACCAATGCGCCCGAGCTGTTGCGCTACCTGCCGCAGGACGAGCCCGACACCTGGTTCCAGACCCGCGTCGGCATGCTCGGCACTGGGCTCCCCGGGACGGTCGGGCTGAAGATCGCGCATTCCGAACGCACGGTATTCGGCTTTATCGGCGATGGCAGCGCGATCGGCACGATCCAGGCGCTGGCGACGGCAGCGCGCTATCGCATCGGCGCGAAATTCGTCGTGTGTAACAACAAGAGCTACCGCATCCTCAAATACAACATCCAGCAATACTGGCGCGAGCAGCAGCAGCCGCTCGACCAGCCCTTCCCCGACGTGTTTGATCTTGCGCAGCCCGAGTTACGCTTCGATCAGCTTGCGCAAGCGCAAGGCATCGCCGCCGTGCGCGTCGAGCGCCCCGATCAGATCGCCCCCGCCCTCGACCGTGCCCTCGCCGACGACCAGCCTTTCCTGATCGATCTGGTGCTGACCGCCGGGCTGTGAATCGAATTCCAGGTACGTTTGGCCTTCTTTGGAGCGCTCATTTCGTTCCAATCGGATCGGAATTCGCTCGACTTCCTTGCGCGGTCGCATTTTCTGCGGCGAACGGCGCCCGTCCTCGGATCAAGCCCGAGGCAAACATTCCTCTGTTTGTCCCCATTGGCCATTGCGCAGCGGACCCGCGCATCTCCGAGCAATGATTTGTCTCATGCCTAGAGCATGTCCCGAAAAGTTGCCGACTTTTCGGAAAAGATCATGCGACTAAACGAGAGGGTGAAGAGCGCGATTGATTCAAAATCAAGCGCTCGCGCTCTGGATGAATCAACTCAAAGCACGCGCCATAGGCGCCCTGTCTTCTCTTGTGTGTCTATGACTTGGCTCAATGCGTGCGCGCCGATTGGTTTCCTATGTTCGCTTTGGAGAGGAAAGGAGGTCGTAGATGAGAACTCTTTGGACTGTCGCCTTGTTGGTTGGCGCTATCATTGCAGTCGGATTGTTCGTACCCGCGGAGGAAAACGGAGGAGCGACGGCGTTGGTAGGCCACGCATGGGCGGCGCAGAGTCTGCAAGCAAGTTGCGAGGCAAGTCGCAAACGATGTATCGCCGCGCATGTCAGAACCTTGAACTTCGGGGCCCGCGGCGTATCGCCGGAAGATTCGCGGCGGTGCTGGGCTGCCTATCGCCAATGTATAGGCCGTCATTGATCGAATCTGACCGGACTTCTGGGACGGAAAAAATCCTGGCGGATTTCTGCGCCTCTCTAGTTCGCGGCAATCTTGGCGCCACAGGCTGTGCAGAATTTATGGCTTGGAGCAACCGGCTTACCGCAATCGGTACAGAAGCGTTCTGATGATCCGTCCCCGAACGCCGCCTGCTTTATGTTTTTAAGATCCTGTTTCGTCGTCAGATCGCGATCGGCATTCACCACGTCATCCATGAGAAACTCGGCAGGCATATCCTTGCCACTGTGCCACACCGCCTTTTTCGCGCCGACCCGCAAGATGCCGAGCTTTGCCAATACATCGAATAGCTTCATTCGCTGACTCCCTTGGAAGGCACAGTCCCATAAATGGCGGCAAGCGCTTCATGCCGGCTTGCCGCCACACCCACACTACGCAACACGAGACCGGAAGGGCAATTGTCGTGTGGTGCGTCCGTCTGAAATCATGTTTTTCGTCGGGCTCAATGCTGTGTCGATCACCGCTGTTTCCGAATCCGAAACACGTAAAGCGGGCCGCGCTGCTCCTGCCCGGTCAGCGCTTGCCCGGTCTGGCTGACGAAGTGCGGCACGTCGATCACGGTCAGCGGATCGGTGCATTCGAGCACCAGCGTTCCGCCGAGCGGGACATCGCGCAACGCCTTTGCCGCCCGCAGGACCGGCTGCGGGCAGCGCAGACCGCGCAAATCGAGAACCATCTCATCCATTGCCGTTGTGGTGACACGGCCTGCAGAAGCCGCGCCAGACAATTCATCGCGTAAACCGCTTCGATCACGCAAGACGCCAACGCAACATGGACCACGCGGCAAAGCAGACCTCGCGGCCCTGCGGCTGCAAGTTCACGTCTACCACCTCAGATTGTATTGATATCGGTCGCCCCGAGCCTCGGGAGCTGCGGGCGCGACCACACGCCTGCTGTGTCGCCGCGTCGTGGTCCAGTCGGGTCATCCGCATGGAACGCATGCATATTGGTGCAACGAGGTTCCAGGCGCGCCCCGTGCCTCGGCGCGAAGACCCCGGTGGCGTTATGCTGCATAGCGGTAGGAATGCCAACAATCGCGGGGTGTCCGCGATGTAACGTCGCTGTTACTGCTTTTGTTTGACTCCCAATTTTTTTCCAAAATAAGATTGGTTCAAAAGAGTTCCCGCTGGCCTGGGTATACTTGGCTGCGTTCATAGAAGAAAGCACGTTCTGGCGGGAAACCTTTGAGGAGGAAACGTTCATGAACATCGAACTCTCGCGGCGCCAATTCGTGGTGGGCGCCAGCGCGGGGCTTGCGGGGACGACGCTCGGGGCGTTGGGCTTCGGGGAGATCGAGGCGGCCCTCGCCGCGGCGATCCGGCCTTACAAGCTCGCGCGCACGACCGAATCCCGCAACACCTGCCCCTACTGCTCGGTGAGCTGCGGCATGATCCTGTACTCGCGCGAGGACAAGGCGCGGCCGGGCAAACGTGAGCTCATCCATATCGAGGGCGATCCGGACCACCCGGTCAATCGCGGCACGCTGTGCCCCAAGGGCGCGGCGGCACTGGACTTCGTGCGGGCGAAGACGCGGGTGCTCTACCCGATGCAGCGCAAGCCGGGCTCCAACAAGTTCGAGCGCGTCTCCTGGGACTTTGCGATGGATCGCATCGCCAAGTTGATGAAGGAGGACCGCGACCAGAACTTCATCGCGACCAACGATGCCGGCGTCACCGTCAATCGCTGGGTCACCACCGGATTCCTCGGTGGCTGCGCCGCCTCCAACGAGGCCGGCTGGATGACTTACAAATTCGTGCGCAGCCTGGGGCTTGTCCAAGTCGACAACCAGGCCAGGATATGACACTCGCCGACGGTGGCCAGTCTGGCTCCAAGTTTCGGCCGCGGTGCAATGACCAACAACTGGACCGACATCAGGAACGCTGATGTCGTCGTCATCATGGGTGGCAATGCCGCAGAGGCGCATCCCTGCGGGTTCAAGTGGGTCACCGAAGCCAAGGCGCACAACAACGCCAAGCTGATCGTGGTCGATCCACGCTTCACGCGCTCGGCGGCGGTCTCCGACTTCTATTGCCCGATCCGCCCCGGCACCGACATCGCCTTCCTGGGCGGCGTGATCAACTACCTCCTGTCGAACAACAAGATTCATAAAGAGTACGTCGCGAACTACACCAACGCGTCCTACATCGTGCGCGCGGGTTACAAGTTCGATCCGGAGGAAGGGCTGTTCTCGGGCTATGACCCGAAGACGCGCAGCTATAACCGCAGCGAATGGGAATACGAGATCGGGCCGGACGGCTACGCGGTGCGCGACACCACGCTCAGCAATCCGCGCTGCGTCTTCCAGCTCCTGAAGCAGCACTATTCCCGCTACACGCCGGACCTGGTGTCGTCGGTTACCGGCTCGCCGAAGGACAAGTTCCTGAAGGTTTGCGAGTACATGGCGACGACCGCGAATGGCGAGCGGTCGATGACCTTCATGTATGCGCTGGGCTGGACGCAGCATTCGCACGGATCGCAGAACATCCGTACAGCGGCGATGATCCAGTTGCTGCTGGGCAATATCGGGGTACCGGGCGGTGGCATCAACGCCCTGCGCGGCCACTCCAATGTGCAAGGCTATACCGACATCGGCATCCTTGCGCATCTGATCCCGGGCTATCTCGGCATGCCGCGGGACACCGAAGCCAATTTCACCACCTATCTCGGCAATCGCAACTTCAAGCCGCTGCAGCCCAACCAGGTCAGCTACTGGCAGAACTACAACAAGTTCATGGTCAGCTTCCTGAAGGCCATGTACGGCGACAACGCGAAGAAGGAGAATGACTACGGCTTCGACTGGTTCCCCAAGACCGACGTCATCTACGATCACCTGCGCCAGTTCGAGTTGATGCATCAGGGCAAGGTCAATGGCTATATCTGCCAGGGCTTCAACCCGCT